>CAZTRW010000178.1:0-7820 GCA_964616725.1 uncultured bacterium | reverse complement strand
GAGTCATGACTGAGCGGATTCTGGTGATTGGTGGAGGGGCTGCGGGGTTTTTTGGGGCGATCGCCTGTAAAATCACCCATCCCCACACTCACGTTACTCTCTGGGAAGCGGGCAAAACTCTATTATGGAAGGTTCGGATTTCTGGAGGGGGGCGATGTAATGTCACCCACGCTTGTTTTGATCCGGCCATTTTAGTGCAATCCTATCCAAGAGGAGCGAAGGCTTTACGGGGAGCCTTCACTCAGTTCCAACCTCGCGATACCATCGCCTGGTTTGAGTCGGAAGGGGTAGCCCTGAAAACAGAACCAGATGGTCGGGTGTTTCCGGTTACGGATCAGTCCCAGACTATCGTAGACTGTTTGCTTTATCGGGCGAGATCTCTGGGAGTAGAGATTTATACGGGAACGGCTGTGGTGGGGGTGGAAAAAGGAGGAGGGGGTTTTGGGATCACGCTGAAGTCAGGTCACCAGAAAGTCTGGGGCGATCGCCTCCTCCTGGCCACTGGCAGTCAGCCGATAGGGTATCAATTAGCACGTAGTCTCGGTCATAGGGTGATTCCTCCCGTACCCTCTCTATTTACCTTCAAAATCAATGATGGGAGGTTACGGGAATTAAGTGGCGTGTCTGTTCCCCAGGTGCAGGTGCAATTACCAGACTTGAAACTGACCCAAATGGGGCCCCTGTTAATCACCCATTGGGGATTGAGTGGCCCAGCGATTCTCAAGCTCTCTGCTTGGGGAGCCAGGGAGTTACATCAGGTGAATTATCAGACCCCATTGAGAGTGAAATGGTTACCGCAATTTTCCGTAGAAGACTTGCGTCAATTATTACTGAAAGTAAAATCTCAATTGGGAGCAAAAACCTTGGGATCGAGTTGTCCTCTGCCGATTCCTCGGCGGTTGTGGCAGTATCTGTTGGATAAAATTGAGGTAGGCGATCGCCCAGCGACTCCGCAGGAGTATCGCCCAGCGACTCCGCAGGAGTATCGCCCAGCGACTCCGCAGGAATATCGCCCAGCGACTCCGCAGGAATATCGCCCAGCGACTTCGCAGGAGTATCCCCTGCGTTGGGCAGAGTTTTCCAAGGTACAATTGCATCAATTGTTGCTAGTGCTTACTCAAGATACTTACCTCATCAGTGGCAAAGGAGTGTTCAAGGAAGAATTTGTCACCTGTGGGGGAATTCCCCTTGATGAAGTTAACTTTAAGACCATGGAAAGCCGGTGTTGTCCAGGGTTATACTTTGCCGGAGAAATTTTAGATGTGGATGGGATTACGGGAGGTTATAATCTTCAGAATGCTTGGACAACAGGATGGTTAGCCGGAAAGGGAATGGGTTAAGTGAACCCCTCTAGAGACAGGAACTTACAATTTCAGTTCTTCGATTTGAGCAAAATGTTCTTGAAGGAGTTCATGGGGAAATTGATAACGATCGCTCACTCGCTGTAAAAATCCTTTGCTGGCGGCATAATTGAGAAATTGTCGATAATTCCAAGGAATAACATCATGACGATACAAGACATAACGGAGCATGAATTTTTGCAGAAATCCTAAGCTAAAATTCAAAGTGCCTGCCACGCCAAAAATGATCCCTAAAATTAAACCCATCATTAATCCTAAGCCTAATCCTTCCATTAAGGCAGCGATCGCCCCACATAAAACTCCCAATAATAACCCAGTGAGGACACCCACTCCCAGTTGATAAGCTCGTTTTTGTTCAGGTGTTTGCAAATAAGACACATTGAGATGATTAAGCACAAAAATCCTCGCATTTTGGCGTTGCATCCATTTTGCCAGAGCAATTAACCAATGTTTGGTTTGTTCCGGTCGCGGTTCCTGATGCTGAGCATACCACCGTCGTTGGTCTTTAGGAGGATCTTGGGTTAACATCCGCCGTAAATAGGCATTTAAGAGATAGCGATAGCGCTGTTCCGGGTCAGTAATGCGTTGCCAAGCGTGAATTAAAATTTCTTCATCGGCTAAAGTCATCAAGTTTAAGAAAAGAGGAGTTTTGGCTAAGGTTATTAATTCCTTATCTTCTCGAATATTCTGCCAAAGCTCTCGACTTCTTGCCTGCATGAGATAGTCTTGAATTTGCTGAGAATTTAAAGGCTTTAGCCAGATTGCTCCCTGAAGTTTTAGGCGAGTTGGACAGCGCTTGTAAGAGTCTATACGAGCACTGAGAATTAAATTGAGGGACGGAATAACGTTTGTTTGCAGTTCTTTAATTGCCTGAAGAGTTTGATTTTGGCGATCGAAGGAGAGGGCATCAAAATTGTCAAAAATGAGCAGAATTTTTCCCCCTTTGAGCCACTGTTTTGCTTCAGCACGTTTGAGTGGAGAGTTGAGATAAGATTGATCGACTAGCCACTCAAAAAAGGGTTTTTTGTCCCATTGTGCCAAATCAAACAGGAGGGGGACAGGTTGATGACCATAGGTTTGGGCGCGGGCGATCGCCTCGTAAGCCAGTTCCAGTAAAGTCGTCGTCTTACCACTACCGAGGTTACCCAGTACAACCCACACGCCTCCCACTTGATCAAATAGATTAAAGGGACTGGTAGTTGGTTCTAGCTCGGTAGTAGCAGAGCCACTGATTTTCACCTGGATATCTCCTGGCCGCCTAGTTTGTAAGGGGTTGGGGTCATCACTGAGGGACTGGAGGACGCGATGATGTAAGGACTGGCTTAAATGGGCCTGAACTTCTTGGCGTACTCTGGTGAGAAGCTTTTGTCGTATCCGAGTCTGCTGGCGATCGCCAAAAGTCATGATCTTAGCTAAGGTGTCGCAAGGACAGCATACTTATGGGTTTTCGTTATCCTATCAGTTCTCTCATGGCTTTGAAGCAACCTGGCCCCTGCGATCACCTAATCTTGTTCATCCTGCCGATGACCATCCGGAAAAATAGTCGTCTGATCAATTACCGCATCCGTCAGATTCACATTTTCTGCCTTAAATAGATCGCATTTGACCAAGTTCGCGCCCTTGAGTTTAGCACAGTGCAGATGGGCCCGTTGCAAATTCGCTGCATATAGATTTGCGCCTTCCAAGTTAGCATAGGATAGGTCTGCATTCTGGAGATTGGCATCGCATAGATCCGCAAATCTCAAGTCCGCATACCGCAGGTTCGCTCTAGAGAGGTGAGCACCCCTGAGTCGAGCCTGGGATAAATTAGCTCCATGTAACTGAGTATCACTGAGTTCGCTCTCTTCTAAGTTCGCCGATGCTAAATTGCCTTGGCTCAAGTTAGTATACGGTAGATAGGCTTGAGCCAAGTTACTCCCTTGCACATTAATTTTCCTTAAGTCAGCATCAAATAAGTTTAATCCTCTTAAATCCATCTGTTCAAAATCCCGTTGTCCTTGAGCATATTGGTTAAGTAAATCCTCAGCGCTGATTTTCTCCATGTTGCTTGTTATCTTGGAAACAGATCACTTTTCCTGGCCAATTCCAGAATTAAGTTATGAGTAAAAATGCTTATTAAATTTCCAAAATAACGTAACCCAGTTTTGCGGGAATCTTAAAGTTTCATAACACTTTTTTAAGATTCATGACTATTCATCCCGTTCTTTCCTCAGATTACGCGCTGCTCACCGATGTCTCACCCTCCTTTCCTTTCCGACTCCATCGCCGAACACTACCACCAACGGACGAAGTATGATCCTGAAACCCTAGCCCAGAAAAATCAGGGACTGAAGTGGGAGGAACAACCGATTCCCTTCAAGGACTATAAACTCGGAACTGTCATTGATCTCAAGCCCTATTTACAACCGGATTTGCCGGATTCTCCCTGGCAAAGGTTGTCATGGTTTCTCTTGTGTAGTTATGGAATTACTGCGAAAGTGCCAACGTTAATGGGAGATGCATTTTACCTGAGAGCCGCTCCGTCGGCAGGGGGGTTGTATCCGGCGGAAGTTTATCTGATTTCTCAAGGTACGGCATTGCTCAAGCCTGGATTGTATAACTATCAGTGCAAAACCCATACCTTACTCCAGTTTTGGGATAATCAGGTGTGGGAATCGTTGCAAAAGGGATGTTTTTACCATCCGGTGTTGGAGAAAACCTCAGTAGCGATCGCCATTACAGCCGTATTTTATCGCTCTGCGTGGCGCTATCAAGATCGAGCCTATCGCCGCATTTGTCTAGATACCGGGCATCTGTTAGGTAATCTGGAACTAGCAGGAGCCAGATATGGCTATCGCCCCTATCTGCTGGGAGGGTTTGCAGATGAGTTGATCAACCAACTCCTCTATCTCGATCCTCAGCAAGAAGGAACCCTCGCCGTTTTGCCTTTAGTAGAAACCACTGGAGCAGATTTTCCCTCTCCCCATCCTCCGAGCGCCTTAGCGTCAGGGATTCAACGGGAATATCCCCAGTTGTCAGAGGGAGCACTCTTGGGGTATTTGCATCAGGCAACGGGAATTAGCTTAGAGAGTTCTGCCTCTGACTCGGAGAATGCCACAGTCAATTTAGATGACAAGTATAATTTTCCGTTTTGTTTAAAGGTGTCAACAGTGAGTCGTCCCTTGGATTTGGGCACTCAATCTCCCCATACGCCTCCTTCTTTAGAGCATACCTTGCTGACGCGACGTTCTACCCGGTCTTATACAGGAGGGGATTTGTCTTTAGCCGAATTACAGGCATTGTTAGATTTTACTTATCAGCCTCAACATTACCACAATCAAGGGCTTGATCCGACTCCTGATTATTTTGATTTGAGTTTACTACAAACTTTTGTGGCGGTTTCTGGGGTAACGGGATTGGAAGAAGGGTGTTATTATTATGCACCTAGGGCCCAGGAATTAAGGCAAATTCGCTTTAAGAATTTTCGCCGGGAATTGCATTATTTGTGCTTGGGACAGGATTTGGGGAGAGATGCGGCAGTAGTAATTTTTCATACGGCTGATTTGGCTCAGGCGGTGACAAAATATGGCGATCGCGTCTATCGGTATCTCCACATGGATGCAGGGCATCTCGGACAGCGCCTTAATTTAGCCGCAATTCACCTGGGATTGGGCGTGAGCGGTATTGGGGGTTTTTTCGACAATCAAGTCAATGAAGTCTTAGGGATTCCTGTGGATGAAGCAGTGATTTATATCACGACATTAGGTAGACCGCGGTTGGTGAATTAAATCCCTAAACACCAGATGCTCGGAAAATTCTCTCACGATTCGATCTAGACTTATGACCCTAACCCAACTCGAAAAAACCACACCACCAATCTTAATTCATGACCTCACCTGGCGAGAATTCAAAGCTGTTGAACAGCTAATCGATCGTCCGGGGATCAGACTATCATTTTTAGATGGAATCTTAGAAATTAGCACCATGGTTGGGAAAAAACATGAAACCATTAAAGAACGTATCGGTGCTCTATTAGAAATCTACTTGGAATGGTTAGGATTAGATTTTACCCCCACAGGTTCTGTGACTCTAGAAAGTGAAGAGGAACGGGTGAAACGGGAAGGGGATAAATCCTACGAACTCGGACCTAATAGAGAACGTCCTGACTTAGTCATTGAAGTGATTGTTACCAGTGGAGGCATCGACAAACTGGAAGCCTACAAGCGCCTCCATATTCCTGAAGTTTGGTTTTGGATCAACGATCAATTATCATTGTATACCTTAGGAAATGAGGGATATGAAAGGGTGACGAAATCTCTACTATTGCCTAATTTAGAGGTGGCTTTACTCAATCGTTGTGTGCTCATAACAAACCATGCTCAGTCCTTGAAGGAATTTCGAGAAGGTATGGCAATCGGTTCCTAGGTTAGGTGGGGGTGATGGGATGGCGATACTGGTGCCCAGTCGCTTGGCGATCGCGACGACAGCGTTCTGAGCAATATTTTACCTGATCCCAACACCGGGCCCATTTTTTGCGCCAAGTGAAGGGGCGATGGCAAATCAGACAAACTTTAGTAGGAAGATCAGCTTTTAAGCGGTGACGAGCCATGCTAGGTTGACGGGTAAACTCCTTTCTTACAGTCTAGGAGAGTCTAGACCACTGTAGCGATAAAATCATGGATCAAATCAACCGATCGCAGGTTAAGATTGTGCTGGTGGAGCCATCGGGCCCCTTAAATGTGGGATCAGTAGCCCGTGTGATGAAAAATATGGGCCTCAATCAATTGGTGTTGGTTAATCCTCAATGCGATCGCCTTGCTCCAGAAGCCCGACAAATGGCTGTCCATGCTCAGGACATTCTGGACTCAGCCCAAGTGGTCTCCAGTTTATCAGCCGCTTTACAAGGGTGTAAAAAAGCAGTAGCCACCACGGCTCGCGCTCGTACCCTCCCCACTGTCTTAGAAAGTCCCAGAATGCTTATGCCTTGGCTGCTAGACTGTGAAAGTGCCCTGATTTTTGGCCGCGAAGATCGGGGATTAACCAATGAAGAACTGAATCTTGCCCAACGGTTTGTGAAAATTCCCAGCCATCCTGCCTATCCTTCCCTCAATTTGGCGCAAGCAGTAGCCATTTGCTGCTATGAACTCTATGGGTATGAGGAGGAGAGAGAGCAAGCGGTAGCAGAAGATTTAGCGCCTAGGGAGACCCTAGAAGCCTATTACGATCACTTAGAATCCCTGCTGATGAGTATTGGCTATCTTTATCCCCATACGGCGCACCGGCGGATGGAAAAGCTCAAGCGAGTTTATAATCGCGCTTATCCGACAGCAGAAGAAGTGGCGATGCTGCGAGGGATTTTATCTCAGATCGAATGGGCGATCGCTTCTCAATCTTCTCCCTAAACCATCTGTGCTAATGGGAAACACAGACTGTTTAGAATCATCAAGGCTTGCTGCTTTAATAGTGAAGGGTTAATTTACATCTTATGAGAGTTTGAACGGGAGTCGTTGATGACGAAATCTGGAGGAAAAAAAACGGTACGTCCTACTCAACGCCTCAGATCAGAGCCAGGGATAGGACAGCCACGGGTAGGGAAAACATCCCAACCTAGCTTACGACGACGGCGATCCTCCTGGGGAGTCGCTGGGCGATCGCCTTTGTCCAATCTACTACTATCCGTATTAGACCGCATCTTGCCCCCAGGGAACTCGACCAGTTCCCCCAAACGGAAACCAAAACCAGCCCAGGCTTCTCCCAGGCGACAAGGATCTCCCCCTCCGATTCCACCGTTGCAGGTGAGGCTCGATCCCTTCCTCCCCCCTTCCCGCCTCCAGGCTACTGGTGGAAAACCTCCCGTTCAGAAAAAGAGCGATCCCCGATTCAGTCGTAGCCAGCCAGGAAATCCCTCTCCGGTAGCGACGACAACTCGTCAGATCTCAAAACCCCCAGAGAAAGGGAGCAAGGCTCCTTCCCCTAGCGTACGGGCGGGTTTGAAACCCGCCCCTTCTACCAGAGAACGGCAGCCGAGAGTTTTGCCTCGTCTGGAACCGCGTCCAGTTTCTCCCCTCGTTTATGGGACGCGATTTTTGATTTTGGGGGTGGGGATCTGTGCGATCGCCGGAACCCTTTTGTCTGCTTCCGATCCCCAAAGTATGAACTTTTTGGGACTCAAGGTGGCTTCTACCCAAACCCTACCTTCTCACACCCTTGGGGAAAAAAATAATCCCAAACATCGGGAGACGACAGAAGCATTGTTACGAGAAAATCTGCCCGATCCCCATGGCGCTCTTACCCCTCCCCAACCTCTCCCGTTGGAAGCAGAACTCAATGAGCTGAAAAGGAAAATTCAAACGTTAACCAGTCAAACTCCTCAATTTCAACCAGGAGTGTTTGTTTTAGATTTGGATACCTTTAATTATGTTGATGTGCAAGGGACAACGGTCTTTTCTGCTGCTAGTACGATTAAATTGCCGATTCTGT
>CAZTRW010000177.1:0-7845 GCA_964616725.1 uncultured bacterium | reverse complement strand
GGGGAAGGTTGAGCTTCTGGAGTCGGTGCAGGCGGTAGGGAAACAGCCGGGGCGGGGGAGGCTTGGGGAGAAGGAGAAGGGGGGGCTGCTGGGGGACTACGGAGAACTGGCGCGGTGGGTGAACTGGGAGGAGTTGGAACTTGAGCTTGAGCCAAGGGTTCGAGAGGGAGGAATGACAGGTAGGGACTTCCTAGGATTAAGCCTAGGGTGGTGAGAGCCATGATAGCCAGGAACCAAACTCGATGGGGTTTAAGCATAGGTTTTGGGAGTGTAGAGGGGAGGGACAGAGAATTCAGGGAGTTATTTACCTAAAACGGCTGCATTTCCTAGGTCAAAGAGTCCAGCGATACAGCCAGTCATGAAGGTAGAGAGGGTAGCTGCCCAAAGGGCTTTGAAGCCCAAGGCAGAGACTTCAGAGCGCCGTTCTGGAATCAGGGCAGACAGTCCCCCAATGAAGATACCGTAGGAGGCAAAGTGGGTAAATCCACAAAGAACATAACTAACAATTAAGAGGGCGCGATCGCTAATGACTCCTGTACCGCTGAGACTAGCCAAGGCAAGGTAGGGGGGTACATTAGTTTCAAACAACCGACGGCCAATAATTACTGAAGCTTGCCACAGTTCGTTCCACTCTAAAGAAACTCCGGTTATCGCCGTCAGAGGCAAGAACAAGGCTCCCATAATATTTTGGAGGCTGATCACCTGGAAGAAACCGCCGAGGGGTTCAGGCAACCCTGCCAGGGTATTAAAGAAAGTATTAATCAAAGCGACAATCCCTAAAATAGCAATAATCACTGCCCCAATCCCCACCGCCATTTTCACTCCATCTAAGGCTCCGATAATGAGGCTATCGATGGGATTGGGGAGTTTTTTACCTTCTTCTTTGGGTTCTTCTGGAATTTGACCGAGGGTTTCGGGTACTCCGGTTTCTGGCACCAGGAGTTTAGACATCACGAAGCAAGCAGGAATACTCATGATTGAGGCAGAGACTAAGTGACCCGCAATGGAGGGGAAAACGGGGCGTAGGAATCCGGCGTACAGTCCCAGGACAGAAGAGGCGATGGAACCGAAGCAACTGGATAAGATAGCACAGATTTCACTCCGAGTCATTTTGGGGAGAAAGGGTTTAACGGCGATCGCTGATTCGATTCCCACAAAGATATTCGCAGCTCCCGCTAAGGATTCTGCCCCACTAATATTCATCGCTTGGCGGAAAATTTTGGCAAACACTTTTATAATCGGTTGCACAATATTGAGGCGATACAGCAATGCCACCAAAGCAGAAAAGAACACCACTTGAGGGAGAGAGCGAAAGGCAAAAATATAACCCGGATTCAGATTATCTGATCCCAGTTGATCCCCAGGAATGGCTACATAGGGTTGACCCACTGCACGAGTGATCCATCGTGCTGCTGGCCCTGGGCCAACAATTCGGTTAGGATCGGGGACAAAGGCTGAAGTTTCGCCACCAAATAGGAAGCGTGCGCCTGCTTCTGAAGCATCTAATACCGCGTTGAGCAGATTATTCAATTGGGCAATGAGATCGCGGGTAGGCAGGACAAACACTAGCAATCCAATCAGTAATTGCAGGCTAATCCCAAAAATAATGGTTTTCCAAGGAATCACTCGACGGTTTTCTGAACCCAGCCAAGCGATGAAACATAAGACAATAAGTCCCAGAGCGGAGATGAGATTTAAAATCGGGTTCATGGGCTGAATGCTTCCTCACAGTAGCCAATCCGGTGATATCACACCAGGGTCTGACTTGATCAGACTGCGAATTTACCCGGATGTCAAGCCCCTGAGTTCCCAGATGGGAAAAATGCATTGGTTGAACTAACGGAGGGAGGGCTTTGGGGTTAAGCTGGTGAGCAGGAGTGAATTGGTTTATCAAGATTGACAAGGTTATGGAAGCTTTTGATTTGATTCCCCCTGAATGGACAGAGAAGGCAATTCATGCCTTCCCATTCTGTTGTCCTCGGTGCGCTGCTACGTCTCGGGAAGCCCAGCGGGTGTGGCTGAATCGGCGATCGCCCGTTTATACTGAATCCCATCGTCGCAAGTGGCAGGAATTTTACCTGTGCCATTGTGGACAAGCTTGGTGGGCGTGGAGTGATGAGCGTCCTCCTTCTGATTTAATCAAACCCGATCGCCCCTTGCCTCCCCCTCCTAACCCCTGGGGAGACTTTTGACCCTCTATTTTTCTACAGCCACTTGAGGTAAACCCATGCTGTAGTTGACCACTCGGCTTTCTAAATTGTAGGTGAGTTCACCTTTTTGCAGGAGCGATCGCACCAAATGCTCCAAATCGGAACCAATCCGACGCAAATTATACTCCGTCAAATCTTGTCCTTCATAATCCGCCACCAATTCCTCAAATTTCCCATAGACAGCTTTCAGCGCCCCCTCCGTCCAATTCAACTCATTATCAGGGTCAACATCCAACGTTAAGCGATCGGGTGAAGGATTCAGTTCTCCCTCCTCCAGGACAGCCGTAAAAATCCGAATATGACGGGTTGTAGACTTCAATAGCATAAATCAACCATGAAAGAGTGCCTAGGGATATTGTGTCACTGCTGGGCAAACCAAGCAATCTCTAGCTATCTTAGGAAAGACGGCTACCGAGCATCCCCTCTGCTTCCTTATGGCTAAAACCAAACTCCAACCCAAAGGAAAAGCAACCCCCCCAGTCACCCTCCAAAAACCCCCTCCCACCAAAGAAGAACTGGCAGCGAAAAAGCGAGAAGCGGCTAATGCTCGCCAGAAATTGATTGGAGTAATTGGTCAATCTTTAGGATTCGGTTCTGTCTTTGGCATCATTGGGATTGCTGTCACAGGCGATCCGAAAGCCTTTTTAGGGGGATTATTAGGGATGACTGTACTTTTAGTTTCCTTAAAATACCCCATTCAGGCCCTCTGGGCTTTCTATATCTATATGCCCTTTAGCGGCACGATTGTCTACTGGATAGGGGGCGGTAATGCCATATTTCACTTGGCCAAAGATGCCTTTTATCTGCCGGGCGTAATGGGGATTTATCAATACTGTAAACGATATCGCTTCCCCTTTCTGGTTCCCAAAGCCTTCATTTTTCCTCTGTTTCTTCTGCTAGGTTACTGCATTCTCATTATCTTGATCGTCAATCCCCAAACCTCAAGAGGGGCAGATAAACCCATTCCCCTAGGAATTTTAGGGCTGAAAGTATTTATGGGCTATATTCCCCTAATTAGCTGCGGATTTTATATGATTCGGGGGAAAAAAGAGCTACTTTGGATTACTCGAATCACTACGGTTTTGGCAATTATTACCTGTGTTCTCTGTCTGATGCAATATCAAGCTCTTGAATCGGGGAAATGCGTGGGGACTCGCAATGCCGTAGGAGATGATTTATTCAAGGCAAGTGTGGAAGCTAAATGTATCGTGGGAGGTTCTTTAACCTATAGTCCCCAAGTGAATCAAATTCGCCTCCCCAGCACCCTACCTTCTCCTTGGCACTGGGGTTGGTATATGATTTGTAGTGCTTTCTTTACGTTTGCGACAGCTTTTTGCGATCCTTCTCCCCTGTGGCAGATGGCTGGCTTTGCGGCTATGGGTTTGAATTTTGTCTGTGCGGTGATTTCCGGCCAACGAATTGCTACTTTGCTGGTTCCTGTGGTTACGGTACTCTTATTGGTGCTGACCGGTCAAGTGGCTAACTTAAAGCGGTTTATTCCGATTGCGGTAGGATTAACGTTGCTTCTGGGAGGTGCGGCGATCGCCTTCCCCGATGTGGTACAAGAGAGATTAGATAGTTTAACCAGTCGGCTCAATGCTTCTAACCCGGCTGACTTTATTGCCGAGCAAGCCGAACATTCCATCGGTAAAGCCGGAATCTTTGGCAAGGGATTGGGTCGGGCCACCAATTCAGCTAGAGTGTTTGGTAATGTGGCCCTGATTGAAACTTGGTTCCCCAAAGTCATTTATGAAATCGGGAAGCCCGGATTAGGGTTATTCTTATTTATGGTTACCATCTTAACCTGGGAAACCTTCAAAGCCTATCGCTCGGTGAAAGATAGAAGTTTACGAAACTTCGGCGCTTGTTTTTGGGTGTTTATCTTAATTATCAGTTACCAAACCTATTGGTATCCCCTCGATACCGATCCCGTATGTGTCTACTATTGGTTATTTGCCGGAATTACTTTGAAATTACCCTTGATTGATAAAGAGGAACAGAAGAAAGCTAAAGAATTAGCCGATCTTTTAGAAGCACAAGCTAATTCTAAAGGGCGAAAAAAGGCTACTTCAAAAGCTCCGCCCCCTGGCAAAAATGGGCATAAATCTAGGAAAAAGAAATAACATTGAGAAAATTTGAGGAGATTAGCATGACTTCACCTTTAATTTCTGTCGTGATTCCCACCTACGGGCGCGAGGAACCCTTGCGTGATAGTATCCAAGATGTGCTTAAGCAGGATTATCCGAATTTTGAACTGATAGTAGTTGACCAAACTCAAGCCCATAAACCAGAAATTCACGCCTGTTTAGATGAATTATCCCATAGTGGAAAAATCAAGCTTTTTCGGGTTAACTGGGCGAGTTTACCGGGTGCACGAAATTATGCAGTACGGCGTTCTAGAGGTGATATTATTCTGTTTATTGATGATGATGTAGTTTTACCAGAAGGCTATCTCGCTGCCCATGCTAAAAATTATGATCGCCCAGAAATTGGTGCAGTAGCAGGTCGTGTCTTTGATCGCATGAAATTAGGGGAATCTAAAAATAATTATACCATTGAGGATCTCCCTCCACAAGCCTTTGATCCAGGGATTGCTTGGTATCATATTGATTTAGTGCACACCACGAAGGCGCAAGAAGTGATTTCGGCACGGGGATGTAATATGTCTTTCCGGCGAGAAATTTTTACTGAATATGGGTTAGAGTTTGATGAGCGGTTTCGGGGAAGCGCGGTACGGGAAGAGTCGGATTTTTGTTTACGCTTGCGTCAGACAGGATACAAGATTTGGTATGATCCAGAAGCCCATTTGGTGCATTTAGGGGAAGAAACGGGAGGATGTCATGATATTTCCACGCGATCGCTCCAATACCAGATCACATTCTATCACAATCATTTTCTCATGGGACTCAAAAACTTAACCCTCGATCAGCAAGCACGGTTCTTTACCAAACTCTTTGATTGCCACGTTTTAGGGAACCCTCCCTGTAACAAAAGTGGTTCTCCCCTAAAAATTTTGAGCCGTGCAGGATTCTACAGCTTAGGTTATTTTAGCGCCTGGAATACCCGCTTCCAATCCTTATGGAAAAATGGTCAAAGCTACAGCCAGCAAGACGAACAATGGCAACCAACTCACTCTCATTAATGCTATCTCATTGATATGAAAATCTTAATTGCCAGCCATACTTACATTGTTGATCTCAATCGAGAAAAATTGCGAAAACTAGCCCAACTTGATCCGGCGATAGAAGTGACTGTAGTAGTGCCGAAACGATGGAAACCAGGAGGTGTCCAAAACAAGATTATTGAAAGTCAGCCAATCGATGAGGGAAATTTTCGTGTCGTCCCTCTCTCCAATTTTAGCCAGAATAATCAAGGACTTTTGGTTTTTGGGCTGGATTTGATCCAACTGCTCAAGAGTTTTCAGCCTCAGATCTTACAGACAGAGCAAGGGGCAAAAGCATTGAGTCACGCTCAATTAATTACCTTGAATCAGCAATTAAAACTAAAGGCCAAAAATGTCTTTTTCACTTGGTGGAATTTGCCTTATGAGGTCAAATTTCCCCTTTCTATTTTAGAGCAATATAACCTGAAAAACTCCCATGGAATTATCTCTGGCAATCAAGATGGGGCAGAAGTGCTTCGAGATCATGGCTACGAAGGGCCAATTCAAGTGATGCCCCAGTTAGGGGTAGACGAGCAATTATTTTCCGCACAAGATCAACCAGAATTAAGAATATCTTTGGGAATTAAACCGCAAGAGTTTGTGGTGGGTTTTGTCGGTAGATTTGTGGAAGAAAAAGGACTTTTAACCTTATTCAAAGCTTTAAAAGGAATTGGCGATCGCCCCTGGAAATGGTTACTACTAGGGCGAGGAGACTTAAAGCAAACCCTCTTAAACCAAGCTGCTGAAATCGGATTACGAGACCACCTCATTTGCATCGAAAGCGTCCCTCATGATCAAGTATATCGCTACATTAACTTGATGGATGTCTTAGTTCTACCCTCAGAAACCACCTATCAATTTAAAACCCTCACAGCAGCCGGTTGGAAAGAACAATTTGGTCATGTTTTAATTGAAGCCATGGCGTGCAAAGTACCAGTCATTGGTTCTGATTCCGGCGAAATTCCCCATGTCATCGATCAAGCAGGATTAATCTTCCCCGAAGGAAATGTAGAATCTCTCCGCCATCGTCTTCTGCAACTAATGGATCAGCCAGAACTCAGACAACAATTCGCCCAAAAAGGACACGATCGCATCATGACTCATTACACCAATACAGCCCTAGCTAAACAACAATTAGCATTTTATCAACAACTTTTGTAATGAGTATCCTGTCATGAAAGTCCTCCAAATTATCCCCTCTATCTCTCTAGTATATGGTGGCCCAAGTCAAATGGTTAAAGGACTGGCTGCGGCATTAGCCAATCGCTCTGTAGAAGTCACAATTTTAACCACCGATGCCAACGGGGATACAGGAGAAGCTCCCCTTAATGTTCCCCTCGATCGCCCTGTAGAAGAACAGGGATATTATATCCGGTACTTTCGCTGCTCTCCCTTCCGACGCTATAAATTTTCCGTGAATTTATTGCAATGGCTCTCTCAACACGCCCAAGAATTCGATATTGCCCATATTCATGCTCTCTTTTCCCCAGTCAGTTCTGCCGCTGCAACCATCGCCCGTTGGCAAAAATTACCTTACTTAATGCGTCCTTTAGGAACTCTCGATCCTGCTGATTTACGCAAAAAGCGATTCCTCAAACAAATTTACACCACTTTATGGGAACGGGGAAATATTGCTGGAGCCGCTGGGATTCATTTCACTAGCAGTATTGAAGCAAAAATTTCGGATCGGTTTGGGACTCAAACCCCAGGATTTATTGTCCCGTTAGGCGTACAATTGCCTCCTTTACCCGAACCAGGAAAAGCACGGCAAAAGTTGCAGATCCCAGCGGAGATTCCTTTAATTCTTTATATGTCTCGTATCGATCCGAAGAAGGGCTTAAATTTGCTCATTCCTGCCCTAGAAATCTTATTAAACGAGAAATTTGAGTTTCAGTTGGTTTTAGCGGGCAGCAATCCCCAAAATCCGGGCTATGTGGAGGAAATTCGCCAGCAAATCCAAAGCTCCCCTTTAAGGCAATGTACCCAGTTTACTGGATTTGTGACAGGAGAAGAGAAAGCGGCTTTGTTAAGAGATGCAGATCTCTTCGTATTACCATCCTATTATGAAAATTTTGGCATTGCGGTGGCAGAAGCGATCGCCAGCGGTACACCCGTCGTCATTTCCCAAGGCGTTTATATTTGGGAAGAGATTCAAAATACTGAAGCAGGATGGGTTTGTGAATGTGATGTTAATTCTTTAGCCCATAGTTTACGATTAGCGTTGAGCAGTTCCCTAGAACGACAGCGACGGGGAAAAAATGGCGTAGCTTATGCTCAGAATCATTATAGCTGGGCAGCGATCGCCGACCAAATGATTACCATTTATGAACAACTCATCACTCAGAAAAAAAACTCATCATCTGCAAATTAATCTTATAGCGCTTTGCGCTAGGGAATAGGGAATAGGCTTTTGGTACATAGGGCTTGCTGAATCAGTGCCCGGAGGTGATGCAGTTTGGGTTATGCGATCGC
>CAZTRW010000176.1:0-7949 GCA_964616725.1 uncultured bacterium | reverse complement strand
GAGTTGGGGTTGGAGTTGGGGTTGGAGTTGGGGTTGGAGTTGGAGTTGGGGTTGGAACGGGAGTACCTGAATCTCCACTCAGTTTGATGACAAAGCCATCAGAGCCTCCAGCATTAGTAAAATTAGGAATTGCATTGCCATTTAAGTCAACTGTCTGGGAAGCAAAGTACCCAGTGGCAATGATATTGTTATTACTATCAGTGGTAATATCCAAGCCGCGATCGCTATCAACTCCTCCTAGATTCTTAGCCCAAGCTAAAGTGCCATTACCGTTATATTTAATGATAAAAGCATCATCGTTACCGGTACTGGTTAGGTCAGGAGTACCATCATTATCAATGTCAATACTGCCGGTAAAATATCCTGTTGCGATTATGTTACCTGCACTGTCGGTTGTAATACTATTTCCACCGTCAAAATCACTTCCTCCAAAACCCTGGGCCCAATCTAAAGTACCATTACTATTATATTTGGCTACAAAAACATCACCATTGCCTGCGCTTATTAGATCTACAGTGCCGTTACGGTCAAGGTCGATACTTTCCTGAAAACTTCCTGCGATCGCAATATTTCCGGCATTATCAGTGGCAATTCCGTTTGCCCGATCGAAACCACTTCCACCAAAATTCTTAGCCCAAGCTAGAGTTCCATTACTGTTGTATTTAGTAATAAAAGCATCAGCACCTCCAAAGCTGATGAGGTCAGGAGTTCCATTGTTGTCTAAGTCCAGGTTGCCACTAAACGAACCCGTAGCAATGACATTACTACTACTATCGCTGGTAATACCTTCTCCTCGATCAAAAATACCATTCGTCCCAAAAGCTTTAGCCCACACTAAAGTGCCGTTACTACTGTATTTGGCAATAAATATATCGTCTTCTCCTTGATTGCCAAAGTCAGCAATACCATCACCATTAAAGTCAATATCGCTTGAGTAAAAATATCCTGTAACCAGAATATTACCTTGACTATCTGTTGAGATGGCACTGCTGAAATCGCTGTTACCGCCGCTAGAACCGTCTGTACGTCCTCCAAAGTCGATCGCCCAAGCTAGGATACCATTGCTGTTGTATTTGGCAATAAAAGAATCCTCAGTATCAAAGAATCGTGAATTACTGACATCTGGAGTCCCATCACCATTCAAGTCGAGCGTGCCATCAAAAAATCCGGTAGTAATAATATTACCTGCATTGTCAGTAGTGACCTTGGGAGGGTTAATGTCACTATAAGTCTCGTCAATGCTTTTTGCCCAATCTAGAGTACCATCGCTGTTGTATTTAATCAGAAAATCTGTGACTCTAAACGGATTGCTCGAGTTGGAAGTGTTCAGATCGGGGATTCCATCGCAATCAAGATCGATATCCCCACGGAAATATCCAGTAGCCACGACATTTCCCGCATTATCTGTTGCCACACCCGATCCACCATCAAAATTGCTACCTCCAATGGTGTTGGCCCAGAGCAAATCTCCTGGAGCTGGAGTCGGTGTCGGGGTTGGAGAAGGACTCGGAGAACCAACAATCGGAGGGAGTCCAGTTGGATCGGGTTCGTCTCCGAACCAGAGCGCACCGTATCCCTTATACAAGCCAACACCCAAAGCATCCCAAGTAAGATTTTGCCATATCCCTTGATTCAGAATAACCGCATTGTGAGGAGGACTATCTATCCAACCATTGAATGCCTGTTCAGCCGTAATAAAAGGATATGTACTCCGAATAAAATTCTCATATCCATTACCTGGATAACCCGTTTGCAGGCGTTGTGGCGCTTCCCACATATTGGGGCCAGTATTTTGCACATCATTCGGATTATATGCTCCCCAGCTCCACGAATGCGGATTACGAGGATCATTGACAGTAATTTGCAAGTTTTCAACAACATCTTGAACATGGCGGTTGGCTACGGTTGTTAGGGCATTTGACAAGGGAATTGCAGGCAGTCCGTTTTGAGCGCGATACTCATTGATCAAGTTATATAACTTTTGCTCTTCTGCATCTAAACCATCGTCAGGTGAGGGCTGATAGATATCAACAGGCATAAGTAATCTCCCTGATTATTCAGTAATATAAAAATCCTAGTGAATTAAATGTAACTTGATAGATACAGTAGTAGGCTGTAAGGTTGGCAATAATTCTACCAAAGCTCAGTTGTGTTTTGGTTAAAAAAATATGAAAAAAATCAGCAAAATGCCTCAAAGTTTTGTAACAAAAGCAGCAAACAGTAGCGTTTAGTATCATGTAGTAGCGTTTGGTGCAATATTTGAGGGTCGAATCTCGCCAAGAAACCCTGTGATAAAATCAAGAGAAACTCCTCGTCAACTTATGCAACTCGAATACCATCCCAGAGATTACTACCCCTCAGCACAAGATTTACCCGACTCAGATGAAACTCCTGTGGATAACGAACTGCAAGATTTAATTCCCACTCTCCTCAAAGCCATGCTCGCACTGATTTGGCGGAGAGAATGGATTGGTTTTTTGGCGTGGATATGGGAGTTTACACTGATCCCAACCAACCTGCCATTGTCCCCGATGGTTTTTTGAGTATCGGTGTCCCTAGAATCATTGGTGAAGGTTTACGCTTATCCTATGTTCTCTGGCACGAAAAACAAGTTCCCACCCTAGTGCTAGAGGTGGTTTCGCAAACGAGAAGAGGAGAATATAGCCAGAAAAAACAACAATATGCACAACTAGGAGTTCTTTACTACGTGATTTATAATCCTCTGCGGACACAACAACCCAGATTAGAAGTGCATCAACTCCAGAGAGGTGCATATCAATTATTATCAGGGGAACCGGTGTGGTTGCCGGAACTCAATTTAGGCATTGGTAGAGAGCGAGGGATATATCAAGGGATAGAGAGAGAATGGCTGTATTGGTATGATGAAAAGGGACAGCGCTATCTGACTCCAGAGGAAAGAGTGGAGAGTGCGGAACTTGAGCTAGATCGCGAACGCCAGGAAAGGGAGCGCCAACAACAAAGAGGCGATCGCGCTGAATCTGATTTACAACAGCTACGAGAGAAACTCCGACAACTCAATATCAATCCCGATTCTCTATTGTAATCTCCCAATTGATACTCTATATTATTCTATTTTCATTCTCGGAGAGGGAGAGAAGAGGGTTACTTCACCGCATAACGGGTAAATTTACGCTTAAATTCTGAATGAAATCCAATCACAATATCGGTAGGTGGAACCCCCATTTCCACTAACCGTTCAGCGACTGAATCTTCAGTCCCATTATATTGAAGCCAAATTTTGCCATTCTCAATATCAAAATGCATCACCGGGCCAAATACCCGTTTATCGCCCCGCCAACCCACATAATTGAGTTGATAATGGTCATGTTCACGGTCAAAAATAAGCTGTGCTTTTACCGTATCTGTGGTGGGAGAAATTTGGGCATGTTCGGTCAAAATTTGCTTGACAAATTGACGATATTGGTCTATTTGATCCATTCCACAGTTTCCTCCAAGTTCGGATCGTAAATGATTAGCTTGAGTTGGTAACGTTTGAGAGCGCGTTGAATGAAAGCAAGCTGGAAAAAATCCTTATAGGTTTCATGGGGAACAGCTAGATAAAGCATCCGCTCTGGTTCTTGTTCTTCGAGTGCTTGGGAATAGTTCAGGTATTGTCCCAAGGCAGTATGAAAGGTACTGATATCTGAATCGCCAATAAAACTTTTAATTTCTACGGCAATTTTTTCCGATTCTCGCTCGGCGGCGATCGCCCCTTCAGCCCCTAAGTCAATTTGTAATTTTACCACTTCACTAATGGCGATTGCGAACGGATCGTGGGTAATTGTCCAGCCCTCTTTGATTAAAGCAGTTTTAACTTGTTCATGGAAAGCATCTTTAGCCATTGGTACAGCAGTTTTGGCAGATTACGAAATTTATACCACAAAGGTAGCGTTTGGGGTTACAGCAACCTATGCAACTCGAATACCATCCCAGAGATTACTACCCCTCGGCAGAGGATTTACCCGACTCAGATGAAACTCCTGTGGATAACGAACTGCAAGATTAATTCCCACTCTCCTCAAAGCCATGCTCGCACTGATTTGGGGAGAAACTCCGACAACTCAATATCGATCCAGATTCTCTCTTGTAGTTTCCAAACAGCGATTCCTGGCTTTTCAAGCTATACCAAAGTCTGTGTACTGACGCACATAGGGAGGATGGAAGCCTAAAATGATATCCTGTGGGGGAACGCCTAATTCGACTAACTCTTCTGCCACAGAAAGATTAGTTCCGTCGTGTTGAATCCAGATTTTGCCCTTAATAATATCAATATGAATCACGGAACCATGGACACGCCGTTGGTTATCCCAACCGACATTCATCAGTTGATAGCGATCGCGCTCTAAATCAAGAATGACTTCCGGTTCAATCTCCCCATGAGACGGTTTATATTGCCCATATTTGAGGATCAGATTACGAACCAGTTCACGATAGTGTTCTAGGGTATCCATTCGATTATCCTCCGTTTCACTTCATCAAAAACGATCAGTTTGATCTGCCAATTTCTTAAAATAAGCTGATCTAACTTTTCCGTGAAAATTGTTTCATAGGTTCGTTTGGGAACCGCCAGATAAAGCATCCGTTCCGGTTGCAGTTCGGCAAGGATGCTTTGATAGATACCATATTGTCCGATCGCATCTCCGAGATCTGTCACTGGAGAAGACTTGAGGAAACTTTTAATTTCCACGCCCAATCAAGTTGTTCTTCATGAGAGCGATGCAACATTCCTACATCTGCCACTGTAAGTACATCGACATTATGTGATCGCAAAGCCTGCACAAAGTCTTCATCAATTGAGTCTTCGTCGATATACAGCAATATTTTACTCATTCATCCGTCAATTTTCACTCTGTGTAATGCTGCGAGTCGGTCGTATTCAGAATCTTCCGCTGCTAAATCTTTCTCAATTTGTTCTCGGTTTGCATGATAGTATGCAAGAGCAGCATAAACTTGGGCAAGATTTAAGCAGACTGAGCAGAGATCTTGGTGCATTGCGAAGGTTACTGGCAGCCGCTCAACCAGAACGTTAGGCTTCAAAGGAGAAAAGGTACATATCTCTCTTCTGTTACTTTCCGGTTTCTTCTATTATTAATAATTTCCAGATCTAAGGTATACTCAGGGATACGAAGTGTGGCGATCGCGCAGCGACTCCGCAGCAGTATCGCCGTTTAGCCCCTAGGCAGACTCTGAGGAATTAATATTTAGAAAAAATGGCGCGATCGCCCGCCTTTTCTACACTCTAAGATTCCCAAAAGCTAAAGCTTTTGGGAAAGTGATAGAAGAGGGATATATCGCAATAAACGCCCTCCTTGTCTGTATCCGAACCCCCAGAAAAAACCCGGTTCCTCTGTTTCAGGAACCGAGCCTTGATCATCAGTCAACACTGGACTCAGTTGTATTACCTAAGCGCTCACCGTTTCCTCTACCTGAAACGCCGCCGCCGTCTTCTCCCGATCCAACTTCAAAAACAGAACCGCCAACGGAGGCAAGCACAACTCAACTGAATGGGGATAATTGTGGAACCACCACTCATCCGTCCACTTTCCTCCCAAATTCCCCATATTGCTGCCGCCATACTGATAAGAGTCACTATTAAACAACTCCGTATAAAATCCCGGCTCAGGTACTCCAATCCGATAATGAGCATGAGGTTGTGGCGTAAAATTACACACAATCACCAGAAACTCTCCTGACTCCTTATCCCGGCGGATAAAAGACACCACACTATGGCTATTATCATTACAATCAATCCACTCAAAACCCCCGTGGTCAAAATCACCTGTATAGAGGGCTGGCTCACTCCGGTACAGAGCATTGAGCTGACTCATAAAGTGCTTCAGCTTTTGATGGGATTCATACTGTAGCAAATACCACTCTAAATCACTCCAAACATTCCACTCATTCCACTGACCAAACTCCATTCCCATGAACAGAGTTTTCTTACCGGGATGTCCGTACATATACGCAAACAAGGCTCGCACATTGGCAAACTTCTGCCATTGACTCGGATCATTAGTCGGCCCAGGCATCTTACCAATAATGCTACTCTTACAGTGAACCACCTCATCATGAGAAAGGGCCAGCATAAAATTCTCACTGTAGTGATACATAATGCTGAACGTCACGTTATTCTGATGGAACTGGCGGAACCACGGATCAAGCTTGAAGTAGTCGAGCATATCATGCATCCAGCCCATATTCCACTTCAAGTTGAACCCTAAGCCACCCACATAGGTAGGCCAAGAGACCATGGGCCAAGAAGTAGACTCTTCGGCCACAGAAATCACTCCAGGGAAATAGCTAAACAAGCAATGGTTCACCTGGCGTAGAAAATCTGCCGCTTCAATATGTTCTCGTCCACCATACTGATTCGCGACCCATTCTCCATCCTTACGCAGATAATCTAGATAGAGCATGGAAGCCACCGCATCAACCCGCATCCCATCAATATGGAACTTGTCAAACCAGAACAGAGCATTCGCTACCAGGAAGTTGCGGACTTCATTACGGCCGTAGTTAAAGACCAAAGTTCCCCATTCCTTGTGCTCTCCTTTACGCGGGTCAGCGTGTTCGTACAGATGAGTGCCATCAAAGAAGGCTAAGCCGTGGCCATCTTTGGGGAAGTGACCGGGAACCCAGTCTACCAAAACTCCAATCCCATTTTGGTGGCATTGATCGACAAAGTACATGAAATCTTGGGGACTGCCAAACCGAGAAGTAGCGGCATAATAGCCAGTGACTTGATATCCCCAACTGCCATCAAAGGGGTGTTCGGCGATGGGCAGAAGTTCAATGTGGGTAAAGCCAAGTTCTTTAACGTAGGGAATGAGTTTGGCGGCAAGTTCACGGTAGGTGAGGAATCGCCCCCCTGGGTTTAATTCGGAGGTGATGACAACGGGTTCGGTTTGGCCATTGGGGAGTCGGGCAGGCTCTTCGGAGGAGGCATGGAGCCAGGAGCCTAGATGAACTTCATAGACGCAGATGGGTTTGGTGAGGGGATCGGTGTTGCGCCGTGTTTCCATCCAATCACCATCATTCCAGGTGTAGTTGTCTAGGTCGGTAACGATGGAAGCAGTTTTAGGGCGTACTTCTTGCTGGAAGCCATAGGGGTCTGATTTTTCGTAGATGTGACCGGCTTGGTTTTTGATTTCGTATTTGTAGGCGGTGCCTGCTCCTAGGTCGGGGATGAAGAGTTCCCAAACTCCGTTGCCGGTGCGACGCATTTGGTGTTGTCGGCCGTCCCAGTTGTTGAAGTCGCCGAGGACGGAGGCGTTTCTGGCGTTGGGGGCCCAAACGGCGAAGTAAACGCCTTTGACTCCATCGACGGTCATCAGGTGAGCGCCGAGTTTTTCGTAGATGCGGTGGTGGTTTCCTTCGGCGAATAGGTGAATGTCGAAGTCGGTGAGTTTGGGAGAGCGGAAGGCGTAGGGATCGTAGATGATCCGTTCATGATTTCCTTCTTTGATCCGAAGTTGGTAGTTACTCAGTTCTGGAAGGTCAAGGGAGCACTCGAAGAAGTGGGGGTTGTGTACGGAGTGCATGGGGTATTCTTGGCGCTGTTCGGGGAGGAGAACTGATATGGCTTGAGCATTGGGTTGATAGGCGCGTACTACCCAGGTGGATTTGCCGTTGTTTTCGATTTTGTGGGGGCCAAGCACTTCAAAGGGGTCATGATGCTGATTCCAAACAATGCGATCGATTTGTTCGGTGGCGATGGTTATTGACATTGAGTTATCTTTCCTTGCTTCAAGAGATTTATTTGGGTTGTCCAGATTCTGAGTCCCCAACTGGGACGGTTTTGTTACTTTTGTTTATATTTGACCATATTTCTTAACATTAGGGGGATGGGGGAGGTAATCCTGTGCCTAGGGTTTAGAAGGGGAGGATTGTCCGAATCATACGACGAATACGGAGCAAAAAGATTAAGT
>CAZTRW010000175.1:0-8035 GCA_964616725.1 uncultured bacterium | reverse complement strand
ATACACAACTCTGCCACATCTTCCCGACTCACCCTACCCCGCAACGTATCCCCCTGAGCCACCTGCAACGCCTCCCCTCCAGGCGTTTCTGTCAACGCACAAGGGCGAATAATCGTATAAGGCACACCACTGCGGCGAATTACCTCCTCTCCCCGCAGTTTCCAGGTTAAAATTCCCCCCAACTGATCATTTAATCTCACCGCTGGCGGCTCCTCCTCCAGATTCAAACCCGGTTTTCCTGGGCGAGTCACCCCCGCAGAGCTCACCTGCACCAACTTAGGTAACCTCGCCCCTCCATAAGCCCGAATCGACTCCACCTGCAAACCAAACCTTCCTGGAGAAAAGCGAGGATTTAGTTGCCCATCATACTCAAACTTACTGAGCATCAACTGAATCGCATAAACTTGACTCGGATCAAATTGAGGAGCACTCGGCAGAGTTTTCGCCCGAAATACTGGAATCAGAGCATCAAACGGAATATCCACCGTCATCCAAGTATTACTCAACGTATCAAACGAATAGCAATAACTCACCCCATCCCATCGCGACTCATTGCGCAGAATGAACTTATAGCGCTTGCCATCCCCTTGTACCCGTAGACTGATTCCCGTATATCCAGCAAGATTCAGGGGAGGTTCAAAGTTCTTTGTGCGTACAGAAACAAACCCTCCCGAATTTGCTGTAGAAACCACTCCCGTAAATAAACCATAATTAGGAGTCAAGCGCAGTTCACTCTCGCTCACTCCTCCCATCACCACATCATCTACGGCTCCCCAGGTATATTTCAAATTCGGCGAAGCATTGGTAAAATTGAAGATGAATCGCTCATCAGCCCGACCCAGATAGGGAGAAACTTGTTGGATCAAATGATTGATTCCTTGATATTCGACCATTTCTGGGCTATCCACCACTTCAGGAAGATAGAATTTGACTCCTTGGTAATATTTCTCTCGCTTGGGGGTATCTCCCTCCACTGGTTGAACACGAGTTCCTGTGCAGCAGATGACAGCAATAACGTCTTGCATCATCTCCGGTGTGAGGGTTTCACGCAAAGTAATATCTGCTTCAAAAAGATCAGGAGTTTTACCGAGAATAGCTTGAGCGCGTTTGCTGTCTCGAACCAGAGCGCGAACGGGAATTTGACGCTCAACTAAGCGTCTTACGACTCGTTTGCCGACTCCGCCTGTGGCTCCAACCACTAAAATAGTACCCATAGCTTGTGCTTTTGGAGGTTGAGGTTGTCCAGTGAGGGTTCGTAATCCCTGCTGGAGAGTAGTGACGAGGGGGATGACTTCAAAGGTATTGAGGGTTTGGATCAATCGGGTGAAATCCCAGGGTTCACGGGTATTAGAGGCCATTCCCTTGTTCCAGGTTTGAGGGTTGTCTTTATTGATTGTAACGTGGAGTAGACAGAGGTAATGGGTGATGAGGTAATTGAAAGTATGATGTTGGTGTTGAAAGGACTGGTGGTGATTGGGGTTTCTTTTCTGCTGGGGGGATTGCCTCTGATACAGTCGTTCACTCTGCTGTTGACGGGTAAAAACTTGGCTAAACTGGGCACAGGGAATGTTTCTGTATCCGCAGCGTTTTATCATGGTGGCCAAATTGCGGGGATAGCTGCGGTAGTTTCAGAAGCGGCTAAAGGGATAGGGGCTGTTTTATGGGCGCGGTTTTTGTTGCCAGAGATTATTCCTGGGGAGATTATGGCCTTAATTGCTTTAGTGATGGGACGCTACTGGCTGGGAAGGGGAGCGGGAACAACGAATGTGACTTGGGGGGTGCTGGCGCATAATGGTGTGGTGGCAGGGTTGGTGGGTTTGATTTCGTTGGTGAGTTTTACGATCATTCGAGAGCGTAAATGGGGTCAATATGGGGTGTTGGTGTTGTTTCCGGTGATGCAGATTTTGTTGTATCCTGAACGGAAGGGATTGGCGATCGCCTCGATCACTCTCAGCCTCACCTTAGCCTGGATCTACCAACACCTCCCGGATGACCTTGACCTATCTGGCGACAACGCACAACCCTCCACCCAAACTATGTTTCAATTCTTCCAAGGAGATAAAAGCGCCCTCTCTCTCAACCAACCCCTCAATCCCAGAGAAGTTGGCGAAAAAGCGGCTAACCTTGCCTATCTCAAAAAACTCGGTTATCCGGTACCACCGGGCTGGGTACTCCTGCCCGGAGATGATCCACAACCCCTCGTCACCTCCCTCAATCCTTCCCCAGAACATCCTTTCGTTGTTCGCTCCTCAGCCATCAGCGAAGATACGCTCCATTCATCTGGAGCCGGTCAATATACCAGCCTTCTCAACATTACCACCCCAGGAGACCTTGATCAAGCCATTATTCGCTGTTTTCAGTCTGTAGACAATCCCCAAGCCATTGCTTATCGCCAAACCCGGCAACTAGCGGATACTCAAATCGCCGTTTTAATTCAAAAGCAAATTCCCGGCAGATTTTCTGGGGTAGCCTTTAGTCGCGATCCGATCGCCCGCACGGGCGATACAGTAGTCATTGAAGCATTACCCGGAGCAGCGATCCAGGTAGTTTCTGGTCAAGTCAATCCCGAATCTTATCAGGTGTTAGTAGTAGAAACAAACGGAGAATTAACGACCCAGATTTTAGCTGGAGCCGGAGAAGTCCCCTCAGATTTAATCCATCAAGTTGCCCAACTCGCCCGTCAAATTGAAACTGAATATCATGGCATTCCTCAAGATATTGAGTGGACTTATGATGGGGAGAAAATCTGGATTTTGCAAGCTCGGCCGATTACTACCCTGTTGCCGATCTGGACGAGAAAAATTGCCTCAGAAGTGATCCCAGGATTTATTCATCCTCTCACTTGGTCGATTAACCAACCCTTAACCTGTGGGGTATGGCGAGATCTGTTTGCAGTGGTATTGGGAAAAAAAATAGCTAATTTAGATCTCAATCAATTGGCGACGCTCCATCACTCAGTCGCTTATTTTAATGCCTCTTTACTGGGGGAAATTTTTCTGAGTATGGGTTTGCCTTCAGAAAGTTTAGAGTTTCTGACGAGGGGCGCTCAGTTCAAAAAACCACCGTTACAGTCTACCCTGAAGCAATTACCAGGCTTATGGCGGTTAGGACAACGAGAATGGCGCTTAGAAGAGGATTTTAGTCGGGAGGATGCTGCCTGGTTTACACCGACTTTGACTCAATTAAAGAGTGAGAGTCCGACGACAAGTGTGGCGTGGTTAGAGCGAATTGATCTGATTTTAGAAACCTTAAGACGGGTGACTTATTACAGTATTTTAGTACCGTTAAGTTTGGCGTTAAGACAAGGAATTTTAAGGGTTGCAGAGGGGGATTTGGATAATAGTGTGATGCCAGAAGTGGCAGCGGTACAAGCGCTGCAAGAGGTGGCGAATAGCGCTCGTCATTTGTTGCCCCATCTGGAGGAGGAAATGCCAGAAACGTTGTTGGGGAGGTTGTCAGAATTGCCGGATGGTCAGACGATTTTGGAACAGTTAAATGAGTTTATGGAGGAGTATGGTTATTTGAGTGAGGTGGCGACGGATATTTCTGTGCCTCGATGGCGCGAGCACCCCCGGATGATACGCGATCGCTTTTTACAAGGTTTGCATCATTCTCTGGGCGATCGCCGTAAGTCTTTCCCCAAACGCCTCAAAGTCCAAATTGTGCAAGCTCGGTTAGCTCTGAAAGGACGAGTCACTCAAGTCTATAGCCAACTGTTGGCTCATTTACGCTGGAGTTTCCTGGCCTTAGAACAACAGTGGCGAGCACAGGAGATTATATGGGCAGAGGGAGATATTTTCTTTCTGACGTTGCCGGAAGTGCGATCGCAAATTCTCGAACCTACCCAGTCTCCCGAAAGACTACACCAGGCGATCGCCACCCGCCAACAGCAATGGCAACAACACCAGCAAGCTCAATCCATTCCCTACATTGTCTATGGCAACGATCCTCCTCCCATGCTCAACCCTCTGGCACCTCTGCCAGGGGGACAAAAACTACAAGGCATCGGCGCAAGTCCAGGAAAAGCCGAAGGCAGAGTCAAAATTATCCCAACCTGGGAAAATCTACCAGAGATTGATGCTAGTACCATTTTAGTGGTTCCTTACACAGATTCCGGTTGGTCTTTTCTGCTCGCCAAGGCGGGAGGTTTAATCGCTGAAGTGGGAGGAAAACTATCCCACGGAGCCATCTTAGCGCGAGAATATGGTATTCCCGCTGTCATGGATATTCCCCACATCCAGCAGAGAGTGCATGAAGGACAATGGGTACGGATTGATGGCACTACTGGCACGGTAGAAATTATCCCCCTGGAATAATCGTGTTTTAAGATAGGATGGAATTATCGGTTCAATTATCCTGACGTAATGTCTAGTTTTGTTCCTGAAGAAGTCAGTTATCCCCGACGACAACGGCAGTTGCAAAGTGCAATGCTCAAACTGGGGTTACCAGAAACTGCGCCGGTACAATGGCATTTATTGGATAAAGCGCTTACCCATCCCAGTATTTCCGCTCAAGAGAATTATGAGCAGTTAGAGTTTATTGGTGATGCGGTGGTCAGAATTGCTGCTTCTGAGTTACTGATGGAGTTGTATCCCCAGGCATCGGTGGGAGAATTTTCGGCGATTCGCAAAATTCTGGTGAGCGATCGCACTTTAGCTCAATTAGCCCAATTCTATACCTTGGAACAATACTTACTCATGGATCGGGGCACCGCCAGCGATCAACTGGGGCGTGCTTCCCGTCTGGCGGATATCTTTGAAGCGGTGTTAGGCGCTCTCTATTTGAGTACCCATACCCTGGAGTTGATTCGCCCTTGGTTAGATCCCCATTTCCAAACCCTCTCGGCGGAAATTCGCGAAGATCCGGCTCGCCAAGATTATAAGTCAGCCCTTCAAGAATGGAGTCAAGCGGTTCATAAGGTGTTGCCTGAATATAAACTGGTAACAGTAGAGTCCCAAAAGCATACGGCAGAGCCGTTTACGGCTGAAGTTTGGGTGCAGGGTGAGCCGTATGGCATGGGCAAGGGGCGATCGCGGAAAGCGGCTGAACAAGCAGCAGCTAAGGATGCTTTAGCCAAAATTCAAATCCGGGAATAAGTTATGAGTGAGCGACTAAAAATTGGAATTTTGGGAGCAGGACGGTGGGGAACCCATTTAATTCGTAATTTTTTAAACAATGATCGGGCAACGGTAGTTGCTATTGTTGATCCTAATCCAGAACGACTGGAAGCAGTCCGCGATCGCCATCAGTTAGGAGCTTCCGTAATATTGACGGACGATTGGGAATCAATTTTATCCAAGGTGCAAGGGGTGGTGGTGGTGACTCCAGCGACAACCCACTACCCCATTATCCGCAGAGCGCTGCTGCACCACTGTCATGTCCTGGCAGAAAAACCCCTCACCCTAGATGGGGAAGAAGGTCTCGAACTCTGTCATCTAGCGGATCGACATCAGTGTCAGTTAGTAGTAGATCATACTTACTTGTTCCATCCAGCAGTGCAGCGCGGGCGGGAGATTCTCACGGCGGGAAAAGTGGGCGATCGCCGCTATGGCTATGCCGCCCGAACCCATTTGGGACCCGTACGGCAGGATGTAGATGCGATGTGGGATTTAGCCATTCATGACTTAGCAATTTTCAACTATTGGTTGGGGGAAACTCCCATGGAGGTAAAGGCAACAGGGAGCACCTGGTTACAACCTGGGTTAGGGGATGTGGTGTGGGTGCAGTTAATTTATCCCAGTGGCTTTGAAGCGACGCTCCATCTGTGCTGGTTTAATCCTGATAAACAAAGACGTTTAGCAGTGGTGGGTTCCTGCGGAACCTTGATTTTTGACGAACTCAGTGCCGATCTGCTGGTGCTACAACAGGGACAGTTGGCACGGGAAGGACAGAGATTTACCCCGGTAGGACTCCATCGAGAGGCGATCGCTGTTTCCCCTGGAGAGCCGTTACAACAAGTCTGTAACCACTTTCTTGATTGTGTGTTTCGGGGAGAAACGTCTCCCCATTCTTCGGGATGGGTTGGGGCAGAATTGGTACGAATCCTTCAGGCGATCGCGGCGCAACTGCGATTACTAATCAAGGACAAAAATTAACGCGCCTCCCGGCTAGTTTAGCGTAGGATGCGCGTTGGCTTTATTCTAGGGCAGAAATGGGTTACATCGACGATCCCAGACCGGCATAAGCCCCATAAAAGAAGATACCGACAACCACTAAAATGCCAGTACCGGCTACTGTCGCCACAATCCAAAGGGGAATTCTAAAATCAGACATTTTTGCTTCCTCATTCACACAACACAGTCAGTTTAATTACCCCCTCGCTGATCCGGAGGGGGAAAGGCTCAAAAGAACCCCATCAGTTAAAGAAATAACTGGAAAACAAGATCCCTAAAACAAAAACCAGTAACAAACCTAAATATAGGGAAGTCCGATTCAGTTCCACGGGCTGTCGATTGGGGTTCGGATTACGGGTGGGCATAGTTTTTTCCTATCTCTGAATGAATTGCATTGCTGCGATCGCGCCTAGAAAGAATACAGAGGGTACAGCCAGGGTATGGACTGCCAACCATCTGACGGTAAAAATGGGATAAGAAACAGGTTGATTACGGTTACTGCTGGTCATAATTTTCCCAAAATTGGTTTCAAAACTACTTACCGATGAATTCTTCGATTTGCTGTTTCCCTTGATAGCGATCGGTGACGATCGGGACCTCTTGACGTTCTTGAGTAAAATACTCATTGGGACGAGGAGTCCCAAACGCATCGTAGGCTAATCCGGTGCTCACAAACAGCCACCCGGCAATAAACAGCATGGGGATAGTAATGCTATGAATGAGCCAATAGCGAACACTGGTAATAATATCGCCAAAGGGACGCTCCCCAGTGGAACCACTTGCCATGAATTTTCCTCCTCTTTGAGAACACAGTGGGGTGAATCATTGTTTATATCATACGAAAGATTAGGCCGCTTGCGTGGAGTCCTGATATTTTAAGAGAACCCCCCCATTGCCAATGACAAATCCAATTTCCGGTGTTTCAAAATCAATCTGGTAGAAGTTAGAAGGAACATTTTCTACCGTGCGGTCTTTTTGCCAGGTTTCTCCGCCATCAAAGCTCACGAGTAAGTTGCCACTGCCTCCGGCAACCCAGATTTCTGCTGGAGTCCGATAGGCTAGGTCAAGAAATCCCCAACTTCTAGATAGTTCTGGGTTTTGGCTTTCTTGCCAGTCTTGCGAACTTTCCGGGGCGCTGACGTTGCTAAACTGAAGCACTCCTCCTCTCGCCAGGAGCCACAAGCGATCATCGGTGGTAAATCCCATTTTTTGCAGACGCTTGGAGCTATTGCGGTTGTGCTGCACCCAGGCATCCTGTCCAGGTTCCCAGGTGGAGTAGAAGTTACCGTTAGCGGAAACGGTGACATATTTACCGTCGGGCGATCGCGATATATTTCGATACACTCCCACGGCTGACTGCACTAATGCTTTCCACGTTTTTCCACCGTCTTCAGTGCGATAAATCGCTCCTAAATCCGTAGTCATTTCCGCTGAACCTGGTCCCAGGGCGGTAATGGTTTTCGTGGTTCCTGGTAATTTAGAACTCAAGGGAATTCTTGACCAAGTGGTGCCGCCGTCGGTGGTATGAAGTAAAATCGACGGCATCCCTACAATCCATCCTTCTTCTCCACTAAAGCTGACGGCTGTCAAGCGGGTGGTAGTCGAATCGAGGGCTAAAGATTTTAGTTGCCAAGTCTCTCCCCCATCTTGGGTTTCTAATAAGGTGGCATTGCTGCCTACGAGCCAACCGTGATTGGGGTTTCCCGTGAATCCAATGTCTTGGATGGTTTCTTCAGTGGGTAACTGAATCACTTTCCAGGGACTGTGATCCACCGAGGGTAAACCGACTGTTTTGCAGCCCGCACACAGCAGCACCACGGCGATTACTGTTACAAATCGTTGCAGAATTTTCACAATTGATTGCATCACTTCGTTCTGGATTTCACTGCCAGCTAGGGTTCCATCACGGTCTTACTGAAGAC
>CAZTRW010000174.1:0-8042 GCA_964616725.1 uncultured bacterium | reverse complement strand
GTTCACAGGTGTGGACACAGACGATCGCGATCGCCCATTCCCTAGGCTTGACTGACTATCAGTTACCTTTTTTACCCGATATTGATCGTCCAGAGGATTTAATCCATCTTCCCCCCTCCATTTCACCACTCCCATGAAGATGATTTCTGTAATTATTCCAGTTCTCAATGAAGAGGACAACATTTTGCCCACCCTAGCTACTGTGGAGCAAGGAGTAGATATCGAAATCATTGTTGTCGATGGAGGATCAACCGATCGCACCTTAGAGCAACTAGCCTTAGCAAAAGTGCCGGTAATTACCAGTTCTCCCGGCAGAGGACATCAAATGAATCAAGGGGCGAAGCGTGCAAAGGGAGAATACTTATTATTTTTACATGGAGATACTCATCTGCCTCTAGGATACGATCATTGGGTACGAAAGATTTTAAATCAACCTGGGGTAGTGGCAGGCGCTTTTGAATTAGGCATTCGCGAATCTCCCTGGCCTTACCGGGTAGTAGAATGGGGAGTAAAATGGCGATCGCATCAGTGCCAACTACCCTATGGAGACCAAGGGATTTTTCTCACTCGTTCCCTATTTGAGCAAGTGGGAGGATTTCAGGAACTACCTATTTTAGAAGATTGGCGATTGATACACACCCTCAAAGCGATCGGCAAAATTACCATTGCTCCCTCCCCAGTGCTCACCTCTGCTCGCCGCTGGCAAAAATTAGGTATTTGGCGTACTACCACCATCAATCAACTAATTTTAGTGGCCGACAGATTAGGAATTGATCCCCATCAGATTGCCCGCTGGTATCGCCAACCTTAACAACCAGCGCGCCTCCATTATTTAAAACTTACAATTCCTCCAGGTTTACCCCAACTGCAAAATATTTATAAAATTGATATTAATAGCTTGCCCATCGCCGAGATCAAACCATGACACCATTCATTTTACACAATCCAGAAACCGCCTCCATTACCGATGAACAATTCTATCAACTTTGTGCCGCTAACCGTGACTTACGACTAGAACGAACAGCTAAAGGAGACCTAATCATTATGCCACCCACTGGAGGAACAACAGGAAAGCAGAACTCAGAGATTAACCTAGATTTAGCCTTATGGAATCGACAAGCTCAATTAGGAATTGTCTTTGATTCTTCCACCTGCTTTAAACTCCCTAAAGGAGCTAACTTTTCCCCAGATGCAGCTTGGATACCCTTAGAAAAATGGAATCTCTTAACCCCCGAACAGCAAGAGAAATTTCCCCCCATCTGTCCCGATTTTATCATCGAATTGCGCTCGGCCAGCGATTCCTTAAAACTCCTCCAAGAAAAAATGCAAGAATACCTCGATAATGGCACTCAGTTAGGTTGGCTCATTAACCCCCAAAACCGTCAAGTCGAAATTTATCGTCAGGGACAAGACAAACAAATTTTAGACAACCCTCCCACCTTATCAGGAGAAAATATTTTACCCGGATTTATCTTAAATCTTGCCTTGATTTGGTAATTTAATCGTTTCTTCACTGAATTGCTGTTGTTCCAAGCACCACCGCATATTACTTTTAATGTTATACTTAAAATACCATCAAAAATAACGAGGTTTCGATGACTAACAAATCCTAGTACGAAATCAAACTTGAGAATGAAGATATTGTGGTCAAGATCGATCGCAATTTAATCAGTCAAGATCAAATGACAAGATTCTTAGATTATCTGGAACTAGAAATCATCAGGAACCGCAGCCAGTTAAGCGAAACAGACGCAGAAAATATGGCTGAGAAAATTAATCGAGATATTTGGTTGAATCTGCAAGATAAATTTAGGCTGGGAGAGTAAACATTGTCCGATCGAGAAGCTATTATTGTCGATACTAATATTTTGTTTTCATGTCTGCTAGGTGGCCAGTCTAGCTTTGGAGAAACCCTACTGGCTTCAGATCATAGCTTTTTTGTCTGCGAACAAGTTATAATAGAACTCTTTAAAAACAAAGAATTGATGAAAGTGATACTCCTCATGTAGCCTTGGCACTAGAATTAAATGGAAGGTTATGGACGGGAGATAAAAAGCTTAAAGAAGGATTGAAAAGAAAAGGATTTGATCGATTCTTTGAACCCAGTTGATTCTAGTAATCTTCGTATCGTTCCGGCAAGTTTGGCGATCGCCGATCACTAAATCTAACCAATGGTAAAATATTTCTGGGGACTCTTCCAGTAAAGGGAAACGATCAAGTCATCTTTGCCACAACTTCCTATTCTGTCGAGTCGGATGACGATCTTGAGCTTCAATTGAATCGATGAAATCAGCAATTTGGTTTAACTGTTCATCATTGAATTGATCTAGCTTTTCCTTGATTTGCTGAAGCAACATAGTTAGACTATCAAACTGACTAAACCTCTTCAATTTTATCACCAATTCCCCGTAGGAGCAGGTTATACCCAAATCCAGAACACCCACCCATCAATTTCCAAAACCCGCCGCCACCCCACCAGGAAATTACCAAAAAGTGGAATTGGACAACCTTTCGAGTCATGTTCGCAAACATCACCTACAGCGGATTTCCGAAAGTTTTGGTTGGGTTTTTCAGATTTTGGTATAACCCGCCCCTACAAGGTAATTTTAATGGGTTTGTTTGTAGATGAGTAATGCTGCATCGTCCCAAGTTTTGGCATAACCTAAATCTCCTCCGTTCGCAGTGTAAGCATGATGGTTATCGCAATTCCAATTCCCGGCAAGTTTGCCACTCTTCCAATAGAAGGTATTACCGTTATACGTGCCAACTTTACTGCCATCAAGGTCAACTTCGTGGGTTAATGAATAGGTGATTTTACACCCAAAATCGACAGATTCAGTGTTTCCTAAATGGCTGGTAAACCAAGAGGGTTGATGGTGCATGGCTGTGGATGCCATATAATCATGGCTGGCATCCATGGCGACTTGAAATTGCTCGACGGGAATCTCCACACCGCGCCCTTCGGGTGAACCAGAATCATTGACAATGACATGGGTGGGCTGCAAGGTGTGGGGGTCAAGTTCTACGCCAATGACTTGTACGATATGGTTGGCGGGTTGGCCTGCGAGTAAATGGGGGTCAATGATTTCCGGTAACCATGCAACAGTAGAATTAACGGCGACAAACACCTCTTCACCCTGGGCCAGTTTGTGGCTGATTTCCCCTAAATTTGCCCCTAAATGGCTCTCGACGGGAACTTGGGCTTGATCGGCTAAAAGTTTGCCAAAGTCCTGCATATGGGTTCCGTGAGCGGGGTCATACCAACCGTGCTGTTGGGCATAGTGGCTGAGTTGGGCTTCTGAGTAGTGGTGGTGGGTGAGGTGTTCGAGGGCGAATTGCTCCGCGGCAATACCACAGCTATAATCGGCTTGCTGCTGATGCCAGTAGTTCATTTCCTCGGCGGGGTTGCCGACAACGAAGGAGTGATTTTGATTGGGATCATAATGGTGATGGCTTAAGTGATCATGGGTGTTGATGCTTTGATCGCTCTGGGGATCGCTGTGTAAGCTGGTGGTGGTATAGTCCCAAGTCTGGGGTTGCCAGTCATGGGAATGGGGTTCGGGGACGCTGGGATGGAGGGTTGAGGATTGGGTGCTGTTGTCGGGGTAGGTGTTCATGGTGGTTCATGGGGTAGGGAGTTTTGCTGTCTCTCCTGGGAGAGGGACTTTGAGAGTGGATTCAGGTTATTTCTGAACAGGCTATAAATATGGTAGTAAATTGGGTCAGGTTTGGGATGATATTAGAGGTAGCGATCGCATTACAGTTATTGCCGTTATGACCGATGACGATAGTTGGCAGAATGCTAATCAGCGTTATTTGATGCAGGAATTAGAGAAGCTACAACAGAGGATTCAGGAAAAATGGGATGGGGAAAAATCTCCTGATCAAATAATTGCGGAAGGGGGAGAAGGGAGTGCTGATTGGGCAGATTCAGAGTTTGCGATTGATCAGCTTTGTCATACGTTTAATTTGTCTGGTTTTGAACGGCAGATTTTGCTGTTATGTGCTGGAGTGGAGTTAGATGAGGAGTTTTTACAGTGGTTTCGGGGTTCAGGAAAGGAGGGACAAAGTTCTCAACGTTATTATCCGACGTTTGCTTTGGCGTTAAGAATTTTGGATTGTCCCCATTGGAGTGCGTTAACGCCAAATTCTCCTTTACGGTATTGGCGCTTATTGGAGTTGGGGGTTGGTCCGTCTTTTACTTTAAGTCCTTTACGGATTGATGAAAGTATTCTCCATTACCTAGCGGGGGTGAAAACTCAGCCTGGGGTGCTGGAGGGGTTGATTAAGCCTGTGGAATCTGTTGGGAGGGTGATGGCATGGGATCATGAGATGATTCAAACTTTGGTGGAGACTTGGGTGGGTGCTGCGGATGGGGAGCAGTTTCCTTTGGTGCAGTTGTGTGGAGAGGATAGTCACAATCAAGAGGCGATCGCCCATACTGCTTTTAGTAGCCTTAACCTTACCCTCCATTGTCTCGATCCTGCCCAACTGCCCTCTAATCCCCACGATCTTCATCATTTTCTGCGGTTGTGGCATCGAGAAGCTTTTCTGAAAGGATACGCTTTGTTCATTAGTCTTCATCATCTCACCACTCCCCTAACGCAAAATCCGGCTCTGATGAAGCTGATTGAGGAGATTCAAACTCCTGTAGTGCTCGCCAGTGGCGATCGCCTCCCCATCCCCCATCGTGCGATCGTCAACCTCGAACTCCGTAAACCCACCCTCACCCAACAATACCAATACTGGCAAACCCACCTCAGCCCCTGGGGTTTACCCCTCAACGGAGAAATTCAAACCCTCATCTCCCAATTCAACCTCACCAGTAGCCAAATTCAAACCATCTGTGCCCAAACTCTCAGTAAACATCGGCACATCGACAACCCCGAAACCCTGATCCCCCAACTCTGGAAAGCCTGTCGCCAGCAAGCTCGCCCCCGCATGGATGATCTCGCTCAACGCATCGAAGTTAAAGCCACCTGGGAAGATCTCGTCCTTCCCGATAGCCAAATGGAAATCCTCCAAACCATGGCGGCTCACCTGCGCCAACGCGCCAAAGTCTATGAAACCTGGGGATTTGCGCGCAAAAGTGGACGCGGTTTAGGCATCAGCGCCCTCTTTTCTGGACCCAGTGGCACAGGAAAAACCACCGCTGCTGAAGTTCTCGCTCACAGTCTTGACCTGGATCTGTATAAAATCGACCTCAGTTCCGTCGTCAGCAAATATATCGGTGAAACGGAGAAAAACCTCCGGCGGGTATTTGATGCTGCCGAAAGTGGCGGAACCATTCTCCTCTTTGATGAAGCCGATGCTCTCTTTGGCAAACGCTCTGAAGTGAAAGATTCTCACGATCGCCACGCAAACATTGAAGTGAGTTATCTCCTACAACGGATGGAAGCCTATCAAGGTTTAGCCATTCTCACTACTAACCTCAAAGGTGCATTAGATAATGCCTTCATGCGCCGTATCCGGTTTGTGGTGCAATTTAATTTCCCCGATGCCAAGCAACGAGCCGAAATTTGGCGCAGAATTTTTCCCCCCGAAACGCCTACCCAAGATTTAGATCTCAACAAACTCGCTAAACTCAGTATTTCTGGAGGGAATATTCGTAATATTGCCCTGAATGCTGCTTTTATTGCTGCTGAAGCAGGCGAAGTGGTGCAAATGAAGCATATTTTGCAAGCCGCCAAGAGTGAATATGTGAAATTAGAAAAACCCTTGCTCGATAATGAGATTAAAGGGTGGGTGAGTTGATCTAGTTGATTTGATTGGATTTTGCCGATTGTGCCGCCTGAGTCTACCAGGCGACGGCTCACGTTGAGCAGCAGCGAGCCGGAACCGCAGGCGAAATCGTAGACGGATTCTAGGCGATCGCGCTTTCCTGTTTCTGGCGACTGGCTATCAAGGGTGAGGATGCCGGAGAGAATAGAGGAGGGGTGCCCCGAAGGGGCGGGGTGGTTGCCCTTGAAGGGGCGGGGTGGGTGGGATAGTCATCGCCCAGTTCTCACTGGGCGGCGGCTTCGTAGTTGTCGAAGAGGTAGCGCAAAAACAGGAATGCCAGGATGTAGTCGCAGAAGTCGTCGGCGTTCATGGAGGTGCGCAGGTCATCGGCGATGTTCTAGAGGGTTTTGCCCAGTTTGTGGTTTTGGTCGGTCATCGGAGCCTTCTTATTTCTCACTTTTGACTTCTGGAAACAACTGCTGCATCAACCTCTTTTTATGCAACTTCAGCAGCTCGACTTTCCGGGCTTGGGCGGCGATCTCCTCATCTAGCGAACCCAAACACTCCGCCATCTTCCCCTGCTCAGAAATCTAGGCACAGAATACCGCTACCAGATGCAAGGAAGCAACCCCAAAGGTCTAAACAGAACATTTCTTCTAAACTAAGCATTGAGCAAGGGAGGGGTTTATGGTTAGCACTTTTAGCGGACTCCCTTTGCTCCTCCCGATCCATCGCTGACGATCGCCTGCTTAACCAAAACTGACGTTACCCTCCTTACCAAAACCTGATCGGGACTTACTTGCCAATAATATCTATTAAGCCCTATAATTTCCCAAGAACTATAGCTAACGATTACTAAGTTTATTGTCCTGCTACCAGTACTTTAGCTTGTGGTAGTGGGATCGTTTACTCATAAAATCGCGTAAGAATAATGCAGAAACTCGGTGAGATTCTTGTTGCAGCAGGTATTGTGGGTATCCCTTTGCTGGCATTCTCTATCTTGGCGATCGCCCTGATTGCAGAACGCATCGCCTTTTGGTACCGGATCAACCGCCGTCAAACCCAGGTGGTACGCCATGCCCTGGCCCTTTACCAACAGGATCCAGCCTTAGCACAAGAGAAATTAGAACCAAACGTTGACTTGCCCATTGCCCGCATTTTTCTGGAGGCCATGTCCTTAGAGGATGCGGAACCAGAGGAATTGGCCTTGGCGATCGATGGTGCCATCCAGGCAGAAATCCCGGTGATTAAGCGATTCAATAACATCTTTGACACAATTATCACCTTGTCACCCTTATTGGGTCTTTTAGGGACAGTGCTTGGTCTGATCCGTTCCTTTGCCGCCCTCAATTTGGGCGATATCGGCGGTACCAGAACTGTGGGCGTGACCTCTGGCATCAGCGAGGCCCTAACTTCCACAGCCTTTGGCTTAGTGGTTGCCGTATTTGTCCTCTTCTTTGCCAATACGTTTCGCGGGTTCTACCAGCGCCAACTGGCCATGATCCAGGAGTATGCCGCCGAACTCGAACTGCTTTACCGTCGCCGTCGTAAACAAATGCAGGAGGTGTCCTATGCGACGACGCGCGATCGCTGAACCTGACTTGCCGCCCCAAATTAACATCGTGTCGATGATCGATGTGGTTTTTTCCATCCTCACATTTTTCATCATGTCCACCCTATTTCTAGGGCGCTTTGAAGGGCTGACAGTAAATTTGCCCAAGGCCGAATCAGCCAAACCGCAAAACACCGTGCGCTTGACAGTCACCCTCAACCGCACCGGACAACTCTACCTCAACAAATCCGCCATTGCTGTGGAAAACTTGGCCGCAGAAATTCGCCAGCGGCACCCGTCAGCCAAAAACCTCGTGATCGTGCTCAATGCGGATGGTTTAGTGACCCACGATCGCGTAGTGGGGGCGATCGACCAGATTCGTCAGGTTGATGGGGCCAAGCTGGCCATTGCCACCCAACGCCGTTAGACCATTGTCCTCTCCTACATTCAGTATCATGACTCCTCTCAACAGCGTCGCCCAACAAAGGCAAAAAGAAAATCAAGCTTTGAGGTTTTTCCTGACCTGGAGTGTGCTCGGCTCGGTAGCCTGCCATGCCAGCCTTTTGTCCCTACCTGTCAAAGACTTGTGGGAGATCAGTTTGTCTCCTAATATGGCGGACGAGATGGAACTGGTGGTAGAAGTCATCCCTGAAGAAGTGGAACCTGAACAAGTGGAAGTGGCAAAGGTGCTGGAGCCGGAATTAGAGCCGCCCCAACCCACAACTTTTGAGCCAGTCGATCCCCCCCCCTTAGTCCCAGAGTCTCCAGA
>CAZTRW010000173.1:0-8076 GCA_964616725.1 uncultured bacterium | reverse complement strand
GGATTTGGTTTTGCCAGACTCAGGGGGAGAAAAGAGTTGGGGAGGAAGAGAGGGAGAAGAGGAAGGGGTAAATCCCAGGGTCACTGGAGTTAACTTTTGTTTGGCAATATTGAACAAATCCAGATTAACCGCAGGGGGTTTCCCTTGCGGGACATGAATGGGGACAGGTGGGAAGATCTGCTCCGGTTCGCCAGTGAGGGGAAAGGGGAGGATAGTGGGGGTTTGATTCCGGGAAGGTTCTGGAACCTCGGAGATATCGGCGTTCGCGTTATAGGTCCCGTAGGAAAAGCGACTGGGCAGGAGTATGGCCGCCATTAATTCCCTAATGCCTGTGGTAATACTAAATTGAACATCACTCAGGGGTGTTGGCTCATCTCCGCGTGGCTGGGGAGGCAGGGGGTGAGTTGACCCGGAAGGGAAAAGTTGGGCTTGTCCGAGCATAAAGAACAAAGCCGAGGGGGAGGGTAGATTAAAACTGTATTCTAATTCTACGGGTAAACGTTGTATGACCAGAAGATGTTTGACGGAGTGAATAGATTCTAAATTTTGGGGGTTGTACAGGGTTACTACCAGTTGCAAGCCAAGGGGTTGGGCAAAGAGTTGAGGGCGATCGCCTCCTAACTCCCCCGTGAGGGTAATTTTTCCCTGATCATCGGCTAAGTACATGGGCTGATCTAGCCGTAGGTTAATTGATGATAAATCCGCGATCGCGTTATCTGTCCCGTAAGGAAAGCGACGATCCAGTGGTTTAGTCTCTGAAGAGGTAGCATGAGGACGCACCGGTGGAGGAGGGACATCAAAAAAGCTACTATCATAACTTTCCTGGGAATCAGAGGATAGGGACTGGTTTTCCTCTTCTTCCAATTCCGGCGGTTCGGGTTCGGGATCTAAGGAGAGGCTTTCTAGGGAAACTCCATAGGATGGGGGCGATTGATCGCGAGGAGGGAGAATACAGACAATTTCCCACAGTCCGGCCTTGAGATAGGTGTAGGGAAAAACCACCATCAGTCCTTCTTTATTGGTTTGGTGGTGGCGAGTTTGAACTTGGGGTTTAGCGGCTAGGTGATTTTGGTAGGTAAGGTTGATTTGAATGGGTGTTTGGGGAAACTGAGAACGGATAACCAAACGATATCGCCCCTCTAGGACTTGTACCCTAGGGGGTTCTAAAGGCAACCAGGCGCGATCGCCTTCCTTTTGAATCAGAAATTCCCAGGCTCTCATTTTAGGTGATGTCTTGGTTCAGTCTTCAATATCAGGGAACTCGCCTTTCATGTCGGACTTTCAAAGCATAGCGTGAAAGTCCTAGCCTTTCAAGAAGGGAAATGCCCCGATCGATTAAATGTCATACAATTGGCGATATTTGCTGCGAATATAATCCAAAAAGGCAGTAATCTTTAAATCGTCTCCTGTCACTTTTTCGATTAGTTCCAAGGGGGTATAAATGCATCCCCATCGATAGATATTCTCAGTTAACCAATGACGGAGGGGGACAAAGTTACCCTGAGCAATTTCTTCGGAAAGGGTAGGGATGGCTTTGAGAGCAGCTTGATAAAATTGAGCGCTCATCAGGTTTCCTAGGGTATATCCTTGGAACATGGCACCAATGGTTGAGGTGTACCAATGAACATCTTGAAGAACTCCAGTGCGAGATCTGTCAGGACGTATGCCCAGATCGGATTCATAGCGAGCATTCCAGGCTTCTGGCAGATCTCGCACAGCTAAGGTTCCTTCTAGTAGGGCTAGTTCTAGGTCAAAGCGAATCATGACATGAAGATTGTAGGTGACTTCATCTGCATCGGTGCGAATGAGCGATCGCTCTACGTGGTTAATGGCGCGATAAAAAACTTCTAAGGGGACTTGCTCCAATTGTTGAGGAAACATTCCTTGCAATTGGGGATAAAAATACTGCCAAAATTCTCGCGATCGCCCCACCAAATTTTCCCACAAACGAGACTGACTTTCATGGACTCCCGATGAACATCCTTCCGCTAAAGGAGTCCCCTCTAGAGACGGATCAAATCCCTGTTCATACAAGGCATGGCCCATTTCGTGGATGGTACTAAACAAGGCTTCTGTAAGATCCTCTTCCCGCACACGAGTAGTAATGCGAACATCATTAATCGAAAAGCTAGTGGTAAACGGATGGAGGGTTTGGTCTTGGCGACCCCGATTAAAATCGTAGCCCAACTGACGCAGCATCTTCAAAGTAAACTCTAATTGCTGGTGGCGGTCAAATCCTTGGTGTAAGCAACGGGTATCTGCGGCTGGACAAGCGGCGATCGCCTCCACAATCGGCACTAATTCTTGGCGCAACTGAGCAAACAAAGGTCGCAACGTAGCCGTGGTCATACCATCATCTACCTCCTCAATTAAAGGATCAGCAATATGGTCATATCCCGAAAAAAAACTCGCATATTCTCGGCTCAACTCCAAAGTTTTTTCTAACTTCGATTGAACCAGGGCAAAATTATCCTCCTCCCGCGCTTTTGCCCAAGCTTCATAACAGTCAGTGCGATGACGAGAAAACCGAGCCACAAACTCTGAAGGCACTTGTACCGCTCGCTGATAGTTGCGACGAGCCATGCGAATTAAACTCCCTTCTGGAGAATCATAGGGAACTGTCTTCTCTTCTGGGCGCAAATCTTCTAGCAATTGCCCTAACTGGGGATCGGTGAGTTTCTGGTGAGCCATTTCCCGCAAGAGCGCCATCTGCCTTCCCCTTGCTTCTGCACCGGCTGGAGGCATATAGGTAGCCTGATCCCAATACAGGACTGAGACAGCGGCATTGATATCGTAAATCTGGGTAACTTGTGCTTTGAGTTGTGCCAGTTTTGGGGTAATATTGCTTAGGGTTGCTATCATCATTCAGAAAAAAATAAGGTGAATTGAGAGAATAAAACTTTTGGCATCTGTTGAACTTGAGATGATGACACCCTGCTCGAAAAAAAATGCTTGTTTCAGGCTTTAGCCTAGATTAAGAATGGCTCGATTGACTGCGATCAATCCAATGGACTGTCCGCAACCAATGCCATACACCAGTAGAGCGGCGAGTCGTAATCCCTTGACTTTGTTCATGGGCTACTTCTTCAAGTTCTTCTGTTTCAAAGTCATAGCCTAAATTTTTGACCATCTGAAGAAACTGTTCGGGATTGGCTGCTTGTTCTAGCTTTTCTCGCAAATCATGCTGATAATTGGCATCTTGTAAAAAGCGGATCGCTTCATCTTTGGACATGACAGAGGTCTCCTCATGCTTAGGTAGAAGGTGGAAAAAACTAGCCAGGCTAGAGAGTATCCTAAAGAATACCATTTTAGGGGATGGAGAACATAGTACATTGGTGACATTCTCCTTAAGACCAATCTCGTGGAGATTGACGAGAATCATAACCTCCGGTTCGCATTAATCGATCTAATTCACCGGGATCGGCGGATACTTTTTGTGCTTCTTCAATGGTAATCCTGCCGTCTAAAATTAAGGTGTATAAGGATTGGTTCATCACGCACATGCCATCCATTTGTCCTCCTTGCATTAATTGAAAGGCTTCATCTTCTTTTCCTTTCACTAAATAATCCTGCATGGCGGGGGTATTGACTAAAATTTCATGGGCAGCTGTGCGTCTTCCATCGGTGGTTGGCAGTAAGAGTTGAGCAATGACTGCCACGAGAGAATCTGCTACTTGAATTCGCACGGAGGGCTGTTCTTCTGCATTATACAGATTCAGGAGGCGGTTAAGGGCACCGATCGCATTGCGAGTATGCAGGGTTCCTAGCACTAAGTGACCGGTTTGTGCCGCTTGCAGGGCTGTATTTACCGTAATGCGATCGCGCATTTCTCCAATTAAAATTACATCCGGATCTTCCCGCAAAACTGCTCGCAAAGCCAGATGAAAATCATGGGTATGCAACCCCACTTCTCTCTGACTGACCAAACATTTATGAGAGGGATGAACGTACTCAATCGGGTCTTCAATCGTCACAATATGCTTATGATCTGTCTTATTCAGAAAATCAATCATCGCCGCTAGGGTCGTTGATTTACCCGATCCTGTTGGCCCCGTTACTAAAATTAAGCCTTGCTGACTACAAATTAAATCTTTCAGCACTTCCGGTAAACTCAGTTCATCAATGGTAGGAATTTCTAAATTAATAATCCGTAACACCATTGCTCCCCCCGTGAGGGACTCGAAGCAATTCACCCGACAGCGGACAAATCCTTCATAAAAAACTGCCGTATCCAGTTCTTTATTTCTGGCGAACTCTTCTCGTTGTTCTGGGGTTAAAATATCGGCGAGGTATTGCTCAAATTGTTCGGCAGTAACGGGGATTTGATCCTTGAGCATCATCATTTTTCCCCGCACCCGAAATCGGGTGACTTGTCCAACTCGAATATGAATATCGGAAGCTTTATTGGCGTGGGCGTGTTTGACAATTTTTTTAATGATCTCTCCCGGTTGAAAGGGTTGATGGGCTTTGGCATGGGGGGGAGGAGGTAAGGGTTTTTTGGGCGGAATTTGGCCCTGAGCAGAAGGGGCAACAGTCATCTGATTTGACTCCTAGAGCGAGCATTGTTGGATGGATTGGCTTGATTTTCCAGCATTCTCAATAGTAGCCCAATGGAGTGGTAACCAGCAAATCTTAATTGTAGGGTTAGAAGTAAGACTCTTTGCGTCTCGCAGATTTACTGTACATTTCTTATACTCGTCTGCTTCTAGAGCGGTTTATTAAAATAATTTCCCCAGATCAATCCTTTGGGTACATGAGTGAAAAGGCGATCGCCTATCTCAAGGCAAGAGTATCCAGAGTTTGGGGAGTCGATCCCAGAGCCAAAATCATTACCCTATTCTATCCACATGGGCCCCCTCAAACTCGGCGAGACGAAGAGAATTTAGCAGATGATTTATTTCCCGGCTTGTCTTTAACGGCGCAACAAATTTTTACGCAAGCGGGAATAGTTTAATCTGCCTCCCCCGGAAACTCTCTGGGAAATTGTGGGTCATTCCCTCAAGAAGGGTTGAGAACTAGGGGTAAATCAAGATGATATCAGTGAAAAAATACTTATTACTGTCAACCGTTGCTGCCGGATTAGCCATGGCTTCTCCAGTGCTGAGTGTCGCTGTACCTTCGCAGTTAGCTCAGTTTAGTGGTGAAGAACAAACGCGTATCGATATCTATCGTCAAGCGAGTCCGGCGGTGGTTACCATTCAAGCTGGTAGAGGATCGGGATCGGGAAGTATTGTGCGTACAGATGGTTTAGTGTTGACCAATGAGCACGTGGTGTCTGGAGCGCGCGGGGGGCAAGTCGAGGTGAGAACAGCCCAGGGAACTCGCTATCGAGGTAGGGTAATTGCGACTGATCGCCGCAATGATTTAGCATTGATTCGGCTGGAGACGAGCGATCGCCTGCCAACTATTCCTTTAGGCGATCGCCACAGTATCCAAGTCGGTCAACAAGTCTACGCCATTGGCAGTCCCTTTGGCCTATCAGGAACCATCACCACAGGAATTCTCAGCCGCATCGATCGGGAAACGGGAGACCTCCAAACCGATGCCGCCTTAAATCCTGGTAATTCCGGCGGCCCCTTGCTCAATTCGCGGGGACAACTGATTGGCGTGAATAAGGCAATTTTAAGTCGAGATGGCACGAACAGCGGTATTGGTTTTGCGACCAATGTAGTCATTGCTCAAGAGTTTATTCTCGCTCAAGGCAATCGACCTACTGCTCCTTGGCCAGACGATTCTGTGGCGCGACGGGATCCCCGTCCTTTGCCTGGAGATCGCTCCCTGGACTCTCGTCCTCGTTTAGGAGTTACCGTAGATGAGCGGTTGGTGGTATTGGATGTGGAGCGAGGCTCTGTCGCGGCTGAAATTGGTTTTCGACCGGGCGATCGCCTCTTAGCCATTAATCATAATCGCTTACGCAGCATTAATGACCTGATCGGTTTCCTAGAAACTCGTCCCCAGTCTATGCTCCTGACGGTACGTCGCAATCGCCGCATCGCTGAGGTTCTAGTAGAGTTTTAGCTTAGGGTAGGATGAAAAGGAACTGGATGAAGAATCAGGAATTATGGGCTTTACAGAAGCGATCGCCGATTGGTTAGAACGACATTGGGTAGCTCCCGCCTACGCCGGATGGCTCCTCGGCGCGCTCATGGTCTTCTTTTTCGGGGCAGCCACCAATACCATGGTGGGATGGTTGTATGTGATTAGCGGGATTTTGGCCGCTCTTTTAGGCATGGCAGCCTTTTTACCCGCGCGATCGCTCCGGGGACTTCATGTCCATCGTCGTCGCCTCCGTCCCATTAGCGCTGGGGATCATCTCACCATTGAACTAGAGATCGAAAATCGCACCCACCAGCCCAAAACCCTCCTGCAAGTGCAAGATGTTCTTCCCTTTGTCCTCAGTAAACCCCGCACTACAGCTATTGCCTATATTCCTCCTCACGGCAGCTATCACTGGGTTTATCACCAAAAGACCAAAAAAAGAGGAATTTATCGCTGGAGCGGTTTACAACTGCGAACAGCCGCCCCTTTGGGCTTATTTTGGTGTCGTCGGAGGCGAGAAGCACCGGCAACGGCGATCGTCTATCCGCCAGTGTTACCGTTGCGAGTTTGTCCTCTGATTGATGACTTGGGACAGGAGCGCACCCCTCAGTTTAAACGCGATCGCCAAGGGGTGCAAAATGCCACCGAAGGGATTACCCGCTCCTTGCGTCCCTACCGCGTCGGTGACCCCTTGCGGTTGATTCACTGGCGCACCAGTGCCCGCTCTGGTCATCTGCGGGTGCGAGAGTTAGAGGCGATCGCTGGTGGAGAAGAAGTGATCATTGCTCTAGATACGGAATGTTCTTGGCATCCAGAAGCCTTTGAAGAAGCCGTGATTGCTGCGGCTTCCCTCTACTTCCACGCCTCCCGTCGCCAGAGGAACGTACAACTTTGGACTGCTGACACGGGAATGTTACAAGGTCATCAAGTGGTTCTAGAAGCCTTAGCCGGAACCACTTTCGGTGAACCTCCCCGCCATCTCCCTAACCTACCTCTAATCTGGCTGACGCCAAATCCCCATCGCCTTACTCAATTGCCGACGGGGAGTCGTTGGGTGCTTTGGCCTTCTCCAGACACCGATTTGAGTAAAATGCCGGTTCAACCCTACTGTCCTGGCTTAGTCATTGTTGGCGATCGCCCCCTAGAATGGCAATTACAACAACCAGTTGTTTAAAACTTTCCCCAAATTATTTTAATCGCAAACGTACCATAAAAAAACCATCCATCTGATGGCGATGGGGCCAAATTTTTATCCCTCCCTCTGGGGTAGTCAAGCGAGCCAGATCCGCCGGTAGTTCTTGACAGATTTGCCATTGAGGATGATCCTGTAAAAACCTCAGAATCACTTGTTCATTTTCCTGGGGATGGAGAGTACACGTGGCATAAACCAAGACTCCTCCTGGCTTTACCCAAGTCTCTACTGTGGCCAACATTTCCTGTTGCAATCTCGATAACGTTTGTACAGAGTCAGGGGTTTGTCGCCATCGCGCATCAGCATGGCGATGGAGTGTTCCTAAACCAGAGCAAGGAGCATCGAGCAGCACCCGATCGCCCTGGCCAGTAAAATCAGTGAAGGAACGGAGATCTCCCTCACGAGTTTGAATAGACTTTAATCCCAGCCGTTGGGCATTTTGGGTGAGTTTTTTTAATCGCGATGGATACAGATCGCATCCCCAAATTGTACCGCGATCGCCCATCAATTCTGCCAAATGGGTCGTCTTTCCCCCAGGAGCCGCACAAGCATCAATCACTACCTCCCCCGGTTGGGGATTTACCAGAGGAGCTACCAACTGAGCACTACTATCCTGAATTGTCCACCATCCTTCCTGAAATCCCGGTAATGCTGAGACCAATCCCACCTTTTCCGTCAATCTTAACCCTTGGGGACAATCGGGTAAACGCTCTGTGGCAATTCCGTGCTGGCGCAACTGTTGTGCTACCTCTGCTACGGAGCAGCGCTGTGAATTCACCCGCAAATCTAAAGTAGGAGAGCGATTAAACCACTCACATAGCTGTTGAGTTTCCTCCCTTCCCAGT
>CAZTRW010000172.1:0-8079 GCA_964616725.1 uncultured bacterium | reverse complement strand
TGGAGTAGTTTAAGCCTCTGGGGGTGAGGTTGGGTTGGGTAATGAGGACGACTGAATCGCCTAAGTCGTAGGCTCCTAAGTTACCGGCTAAACCGGGGGAGAGCCAGGGGGGAGGGGTCAGATCTTTTGGCCAAATTAGGGTAACTTTACCACCGGCGATCGCCAATTGCTCATTTTCACTATAGGCTTGAACCAGGACACTTAACCAAGTCGGTGTGGCTACGGCATCGTCATCTAAGTAGGCTAAAATTTCTCCCTGGGCAGCTTTCGCGCCAGTATTGCGAGCGACTGATAAACCGGTAATGGGTTCGTAGACGGAGTGGAGACGGGGATGGGGTAAGAAAGAAGTAATCACTTCTTGGGTGCGATCGCTGGAGGCATTATCTACGACTATGATTTCATAGTCGGGATAGTCTTGCTCCAGGAGACTCTGAATCGCTCCCCCCAAATATTGATCTCGGTTATGGGTACAGATAATGGCGGAAATTTTGACAGTCATAGGCTTCTCCTAGTCATCCCTACTATCTACACTATCGGTTATCCACGCTTGATCTGGGTTTGCAAGTAGCCCAAAGATTGGGCTAACTGAAATAAGTGAGCTTCTAGGATATGTTTTTCGTTGAGATATTGCCGCAGTTGGTGATAGCGATGAATGGCTAAACTGATGGGTGCGACTTCGGCTGGGGGACAAGGGCGACTCCACACCTGTCCTTTTTCATCCAATCCACATAATCGATAGGAGAGGGGAGAGGCTCCATTGCTAGAGGGGAAGAGGGGGGTAGATTCTAGCCATCCTTCGATGATAGGGCCTTCACGATAGAGTAGTTGAATGTGATGATGAATGGTATCTAATTGATTTTGCCATTGAGTGGCGATCGCCTCCATATCCCGTAGGATATCCATCACCCTAGGATACCCTTGATTTTGGTAGCGGCTTAAAGCAGAAGGTTTATTTTTCGGAACATGAGGGAGTTCAGTGAGAGCATTGGTCAGGATAGGGGAGGCAGGCGGTTGTGATGGCTCAGACGGGGGGCAATTAACTTCCATTCCACTTAATTAAGTTTACGGTTTAATTTTTGGTTGTCCAGCGGGATTCTAATTCACGTAATCGCCGCTGTAAGTCTTTTATCGATTGGTACAACTCTGGTAGACGTTTGTAAATTGCGGATGCTTTGAGATAAATGGGATGGGGAACTGCGGGATTCCCAGACACAACGGTTCCCGATGCTACAGTCCCGTGAACCCCTGCTTTAGCCGAGGCGATCGCCTTATCCCCCACCGTGGTATGGTTAGCAATGCCCACTTGCCCAGCCAAGAGTACCTGATTCCCTACTTTCGCACCCCCCGCCATTCCCGCTTGCCCAGCAATGGCGCAGTTTGATCCTACCTGAGATCCATGGCCAATTTGCACGAGATTATCAATTTTAGTGTTGCGTCCAATCCGAGTTTCCCCGACGGCTGGACGATCAATTGCTGTATTACACCCCACTTCTACGCCATCCTCCAAAACTGTGTACCCGGATTGTTGCATCTTGAACCAACCTTGGGGGGTGGGGACAAACCCAAAACCTTCTGCACCAATGACTGCACCACTATGAATGACACAATCAGCCCCTAAGCGCGATCGCTCGTGGATCGTGCAGTTGGCATGGAGAATGGTGCGATCGCCAATAACCACCTCTGGATAAATCACCACATTGGCATGAAGACAAGCACCCTTACCCACCCTTACCCCAGAGTGAATCACTACATGAGGCCCAATATACACCGCCTCGCCTAATTGCACATCAGGAGCTATCACCGCTGTGGGGTGAATTTCTGGTTGGGGGTGAAAGGGCTGATAAAATAAGGCGATCGCTTGAGCAAACAGTAACCGAGCCTCTTGCGTCGCAATCCAAGCAATTCCCCGCTCTTGGGCCGCTGCAACCAAATCAGGAGATAAAATCAAAGCACTTGCCCCTGTCGTCTTCACCTGGTTAGCAAAGGTGGCCCCTTCGACAAAACTGAGCGTCTGAGCAGTTGCCTCCTCCACAGGCGCTAATCCAGTCAATTCTGGATCCAGCTCCGGTAGACTATTTTGAGCTGCTCTCTCTCCTAGTTTTTCGATAATTTCACTGAGTTTCATAGATACACACGAGAGGGGTTGGGGGTTGCGATCGCTTCAATCATCTTACAAGAAATCCCGCTTTAATGATTCTCTTTTGAGGTACTATCCTAATGGTGTTCACTGACCAAACCTATGCAGATTGATCAACTCAACGCTGATTATGGAATTGCCGGCCAACTTCAGTTTGTGGAAGGAAAAGGAGGCACCCCCCTCCTTGAGATTGCCAATCCCTCGGCAAAAGCAACCATTTCTGTTTACGGAGGCCAGGTACTTTCTTTTCAACCCGCTCATCAGCACAGAGATCTCTTATTCCTGAGCCAGAAAGCCTATTACCAACCCGGCAAAGCCATTAAAGGGGGTATTCCCGTATGCTGGCCCTGGTTTGGCCCCGATCCAGAAGGTTTAGGACGTTCCAGTCATGGGTTTGTTCGCGATCGCCTCTGGTCAGTATTATCCACAGGAACACCAGTAACTGGAACTACCCAAGTCACCCTTGGCTTAACCGATACCCCAGAAACCCACAAAATTTGGCCCCATGCCTACCATTTGTCCATTGAAATTACAGTTAGTCAGAGTCTGACTGTAGGATTAATCACTAAAAATACTGGCGATCGCCCCTTTACCCTAAGTCAAGCCTTACACACTTACTTCCAAGTCGGAGATATTCAAACAACTGATATCCTCGGTTTAGAAGGAATGGAATACATTGATAAGGTAGCAGGCGGGGTAAAAAAATACCAAGAAGGAGTAGTAGCGATCGCCTCAGAAATTGATCGAATTTATACCACAAACTCCTCCGAACTCCTCATCGACGATCCCACCTGGAATCGTCGCATCCGCCTCCTCTCACAAGGTAGCAAAAGCACCGTAGTTTGGAATCCTTGGTCAGAAATCTCCATCAAAATGGCCGACTTAGAAGATCAAGACTATCTCAAATTTGTCTGCGTAGAAACAGCCAACGCCGGCAGCGACACAATAGAAATTCTCCCCGGAAATCAACATCGACTACAACTAACCATTGAATCTTAAACACCCAAACCACTTCCAACCACAACCAACTAGGGGGATCTTCCCCTTTTTTATTCAACCAAACCATGATCATGAACAACCCATCAAAACTACTATCCCCCAAAATGGCCATCAACCCCATTTTTAACCCAGAAGGAAATGACGACACCGAACACCGCACCATCTGGTTTGGCCAAACCACCAACCTCATGCAACTCAACGACGTTCGCTATCCTTGGGCAGTCAGCCTCTACAAAATGATGCGAGAAAACTTCTGGATACCCGAAAAACTAGACATCACCCAAGATGTCGTTGACTATTGGAACCTCACCCCAGCAGAACAAAAAGCCTTTGACGGCATATTATCCTACCTAACCTTCCTAGACTCCATTCAAACCTGCAACATACCCCACCTAAAAAGCAGCATTACCGCACCCGAAATCAGCCTCTGCATGGCAGAACAAATTGCCCAAGAAGGAATGCACAATCAAAGCTATCAATACATGATTGAAACCATTATCCCAGCAGAACGGAGAAACCAAGTTTACGACTTTTGGCGCACCGATAAAATCCTAAAAGATCGCTGCACCTTTATCGCCGGACTCTATCAAGAATACATCGACCATCCCACCCAAGAAAATTACTTCATCTCCTTACTAGCAGACTACATCTTAGAAGGATTATATTTCTACAACGGCTTCTGCTTCTTTTACAACCTCGCTTCCCGAATGCTCATGCCCGGAAGCGCAGATATCTTCAAACTGATCAACCGCGATGAACTCTCCCACGTGCGGCTTTACCAAAAAATCATCCCCGAAGCCATGACAGTCTTTCCCCATTCCCTTGAGCAAATCTATGAAATGTTCGATCAAGCCGTGCGTTACGAATGTCAATGGACAAACCACATTATCGGCAATCAAATTTTAGGCATTACCGAAGTCAGCACAGAACAGTACACCAAATACTTAGCCAACATCCGCCTAGGCGCTCTAGGAATTGCCCCCCTCTATTCCGAGCAGAAATACAAAAAAAGTCCCTATGCTCATTTAGAACGATTTTCCGATACCAAAAAAGAAGCACACACAAAAGCAAACTTCTTTGAATCAGGCGTAACCAGCTATGTCATGTCCTCTGGAGTCATGGGTTGGGATGAAATTTAAACTCACCACAAAAGTCAATCAGGATTCATCCTAGAAATTCCCCTAAAGTCATAAAGGCAAAACATCATCTAAGCACAATTGCAAATTTGGAAATAACCCAGAAATAACCCTTTCTCCTAACCGATATTGCCTCCACTCATACTCATCGCCCTGTAATTGACAAACCGTAAACGTAGGTTGTTTTGGTTTCCCAATAAATGCCGTTCCCCCCAGTCCCCGAAAATCGACAATCCAATATTCAGGAATCCCTAAAAAAGCATATTCTTCTACTTTTCGAGCATAGTCAGTTTCCCAATTTCTACTCACTACTTCTACCACTAATTTAAGGGATTGTGTTTGAGATAAACACTACTCTCTCTAAGCATTAATAACTATTTTTCAGTTTAGTCTCTCATTTTAGCACCTAATGTCCTCATTTAAATTGGAAGCACTATAGATATAAACTTTTATGACTGGATTTAATCCTTCTGTAAATATTCGTATACTATTTGGAAAAACGCAACAATCAATGGTAACCTAACAACAACCTAATAATAGGTTGCAAATAAACATAAACTTAGCCTCTATTCAACTGACTGCACATTTGGGCATCTATGAAACTCCACAACAGAATTAGTTTAATTGTCCTTGTAATTTTTCTCGGAGGCTGGCTTACGATAGGAATATCTACTTATGTATTAGAAATGTCGAATGCTAGAGAAAATAGCATTAGAACCGCCAGACTTCTCCTAAGTACAGCAGACGCAGTTAGCAACTATACAGCTAATTTTATTGAGCCTGTAGTAAAAAATCAAACTACAGATGAATTTATTGAGGAAACAGTTCCTTCCTATTCAGCACAGCAAGTTTTTTTACTATTAGACCCAAAATATCGAGACTATCAATATAGTGAAAAAGCGCTCAATCCCACTAACCCTAAAGATTTACCTACTGACTGGCAAGTCAATGTCATTGAATATTTTATTGATCATCCAGAAATCAAAGAGATGGTTGATATCAGAGTAGATCGAGACAATAAAGAAGAGCTTTTTGTGGCCATGCCCATACAAATCCAATCTCCAAAATGCTTAACCTGTCATAGCACCCCTGATGTTGCTCCACCAACTCTGATTAAAACCTACGGAACTCATAACGGCTTTGGCTGGAAGCTAGATGAAGTAATAGGAGCACAGTTTGTTGTAGTACCCACCTTAGTCCCTAAGAAAACAGCAAACAATTCCATACTCTCTTACTTGCTACTTTTTGCCAGTATATTGTTATTAGCCTACTCAGCTACTATGGTAGTGCTGCGTTCATGGGTGACTACTCCACTTAATTCTCTTGTCAATATATTGGAAGAAATTAGTACAAAAGCATCGACAGTGAGCATAAGGTTACCTGAAGATAGGGAAGATTCTATCGGCCGACTGAATAAGTCCATCAATCGTCTGATTAATAGTCTTAACAAAAGTCTTTCTCAAAAGTAAATGCTAAAGACAAAAACTATTATTATTGCTTCTTTAACAGGCTTATGCCTGTTTGTCTACGCTATTTTTTTAAATAGCCAAGAAAGTTCTCTTGCTAAAATTGTGGAGATACTCAAGCCTATCATCTTGGTAGGTGTAAGTATTGTAATTGTTGATATTATTTCTTTTTTAGTTGTTGATATATTACTAACTTATAGAGGGAATAAGAAAGCATCTAATCTTTTGCGGTTAGTTGTAGCGATTCTCCTTTATGTTCCCTGTGCTTTCATTATTTTTCGACTCTTGGGACGGGATATTACAGCACTCGCCGCGACATCAACCCTACTGGGTGCTGTAATCGGTTTTGCGCTCCAAACTCCCCTGGGCAATTTTCTTTCGGGTATCTTTCTTCGAGTCGCTCAACCTTTTAACATAGGGGATTATATCCATCTTGAGGCAAGCACGATTAAAGGGCTTGTAATCGATTTTGATTGGCGAACAACAGATATCCGTTTGGACTCAGGAGAAATTCTGCTTGTTCCTAATGCAACTGTTGCAAATACTCCTATTCGTGTGATGAGAGGAAGTGAACCAAGCTATGAGTGTGTTGATTTTAAAGCCCCAGCAACTGCACCACCTAATCAAGTGATTAAGGTTGCCCTTGCAGCAGTGCAAAATGAACCCAATGCTAATATTAACTATGACCAATCTCTTTTTGTGAGAATGTCCAATTATAATTTGGGAGAGATTGAGTATAAATTGTATTATCTTCCTAAGAGACATCAGTTGGTTGAGGTAAACACTAATCCCCAATTACGCTGTCGGCTTTGGTATGCTCTGGGTCGTGCAGGTTTTGGTTGTGATTATAATAAAATAGAGAAGAATGAAAAAATAGAGAAGGATGAAATTCGGTTAATTTCTAATATTGAGTTTTTCCGGTTTCTGAGCTATGATGCTCATAAGCTGATTAGAGAAAATTCTCAAACTTTCTTGTTTGATATTGACGAATCTAACCTTTTTCAGAGCTTACCTTCAAGATCAATGGTGTTGGTTCTACGAGGAGCAGTTTCTATAGATCAAGAAGTGATTTCTGAAGGGGGTAGTTTAGAGGCTAGAGTTTTCACGAGACGAACAAAAGGACTTCCACCTCTACCCTTACCTCAGAGCAAAATAGAGCAAATATCTACACAATTAGCTAAATTTCTTGGGCCTGTTGCTTTCTGTATAGTTAAGGATTTAGCTAAAGAGGAGTTTTCAGTTTTTAGACTTTACCAAACTCTTGCTGCTGAGATTCCCGACTTGAAGCATCGACAAGAGTTCTTAAGGTATCAGCCTCTATCTCCGACTGAGTTATTTCAGCGTGGAGACATTTTTGGAGAAATGACCTTGTTTTTGGGAGAGCCTTTACCAGATGTGGGGATGAGGACTATTGAAGAGACGGAAGTTCTTGCTATTACACCCTCTGCCATTCTGGCTGCACTCAGTGCAGATGAGTGTTCGTTGGCAATGCTGAGTCAGCAGGTTGCTGAATATTATGAGGCTAACTTGAAGGGAACACTGCAAGCTCTTTCTTTCTCGTCGGTAGATAGTGAGTTGATAGAGACACTGATTCAGCAACGCTTTCATGGTTGAGATTTTATCTTTTTTCTGTCGCTTTCCGAGAAGCTAAAGCTTTTCGGAATCTGAGAGTGTAGACAAGGTAGGCGATCGCCCCACCGATAACGCTAAAGCAACTGAACCGTAAATGCCAACAAGCAAGCCTTCAACTAACGTCCCCACAGACTATCAAAGCGTTATAACGGCTTAGCTGAGCGGCGGCAGATAACTTTTGCATCATCACCTAGATCTCCCCCATCCGCACCAACGCAGTGTGTGCGATTCGTACATCCTGAATGAGTAGTAATACTCAGGGACGGATAGCGAGGTGAGAACCTCGACAACTGAATAACCGTGAGGGTGCAAGTCCCTCTCTACAGGTGCAAGTAGTAACCGCATCCCCCCTACAGTAGCGACTGGTTCTCAATCTGTAAAGCGGGGTGAAAAGGCATCAAACTAGAAGCCTCATCTGGTGGCTGCCGAGCAAGGATCTATGGATAGCGAAAGCGAAGATGTGCCTGAACCGTCGTGAATGGAACCCAGCCCAATTAGGCTGATAGGCTGGAGCCAAAAGGCAAAGGATAGGGGCGGGCGTCTACAATTGGGACCCGTAAGCACTCCCAATCAACCCGGCGGAAAGCATCATCCTAAGGATTTGAATACCTCAGATCTTGCACCTGGAAAAATAGATGTCAAAACCGAGACTACGTAGGGTTTGCTGAATAAGTTAGGAAAAATCGCGATCGCGTAGCTAACCGCAGAC
>CAZTRW010000171.1:0-8091 GCA_964616725.1 uncultured bacterium | reverse complement strand
ACCTAGACCCAATTGTACGTCTCTTTGGAGTAGGAACAGCCCTTCTGGGGGTAGGCTATGCCGTCTTTGAAAAAGATACCAAGCGCCTCCTCGCCTTCAGCACCATCTCCCAACTCGGCTTTATCCTAGCCGCCCCAGAAGTTGGGGGATTCTATGCCTTGAGCCACGGACTCGTCAAAGCCGCTCTCTTCCTGATGGCTGGCAATTTGCCCAGCCGCCAGTTTCAGGAATTACAGCATCAACCCATTGCCACCTCCCTGTGGATTGTCCTCATTATTCCCAGTTTGTCTATTTCTGGCTTCCCCCTTCTCTCTGGCTTTGGAGCCAAAGTCCTCACCCTCAACCACCTCCTCCCGTGGCAAGTCATTGGCATCAACCTGGCTGCTCTGGGAACTGCCATTGCTTTTACTAAGTTCATTTTTTTGCTCCATGAACCACAAACCCCTCCCAAACAATCCCCAGGCTTCTGGTTAGCTGTGCTCTTCCTCATCGGCGGCTTAATCGCTGCCAATGGCGTTTACTATCAAGCCTATACCCTGCAAAATATCATTAAACTATCCGCGACAATCGCGCTCGGATGGGTGGCTTACTTATGGCTCTTTCGTCGTTTCCCTCTCAAACTCCCTCGTCAATTAGAGGAGTTTGACCACCTCATGGGTATGATGAGCGTGATGTTAGTGGTAATCTTTTGGATGGTGTGGCCATGATTGGATATTTAGAGATTATTTTACGATTGGTAATTTGGTTTTTACTCACCTCCGATCTCAGTTTACCCAACATTATAATTGGGGTGAGTATCGCTGTGTTTTTACCCCATTCTCCCACCAGAGCCAGCCTCTTAAAAGATTGGATTAGAGCCATAGGAGAAGTGCTGATTGCCATTCCCCAAGCCTATGGTGAAGCGGTGGAAATGATCTTTCGTCCCCATACTCAAGAGGAGGTAACTTTAGAGCAGGTGAAACCAAACCGAACGCCGGGATTGATTTTTTTGGACATTTTTTTGATTACTTTTACTCCGAAAAGTATCGTATTAAAATACCATGAAAATGGTGGGTATGAAGTCCACTGGGTGCGACGGAGAAAAAGACAATGAATGGCATATTGATTTTGATGATTTTAGCCCTATTGATTCCATTTTACGAAGCGTGTCAAGATGAGGATATCTGGCAAAAGATGTTATCTTTTTGCAGTATTGCGACTAAAACCTCAGTGATGATTTTAGTGGTTTCAGTGATGCGGGATGATTGGATGATTGGCGTGGTAGGGATCATTATATTAAGCGTGGGAAATGCCAGCTTAATGCTGTTAGCCCATCTGATTAAAAGATTAGGAGAAGTGTCATGATCGATGGCTTGAGTTATTGCTGTATGGGAGTCGGGGTGGTTTTTTGGTTTTGGGGAACGTTTCCTCTGATCGGCGATCGCTCAGTGCTCTATAAACTGCATACCCTATCTGTGGCAGATACCCTAGGCTCCATGATGATGATGGTGGGTTTACTGCTCAAAATTCCCAGTGAATGGCCATTACTAATTTTGGGGTTAATTTCTTTAGCGATTTGGAATACGGTACTGGGCTATGTTTTAGCCTATTGTTCCAGGGGGGGAGACAATGATTGAGGATACTTATATTACGTTAATTATGGTGCTGATGCCGATCGCCGCTGGTATGGTAATCTTCCAAACCAATCCCTATCATGCTCTCGTGATTCGAGGTATATTGGGTGGTGTAGCTTCCCTAGTGTACGCCGTCTTAGGGGCAGCCGATGTGGCCTTGACCGAAGCGCTGGTAGGTACAATGTTGGCGATCGCCCTGTATGCCGTAGCAGTACGCTCTTCTCTCGTCATGCGTCTGGGCATCCTCAGCGAACCCTCCACAGAAAGTTCCGCCGAATTTCAACAACTCATGCAAGCCTTGCGCCAAACCCTGGGAAAATATCAAGTACGCATCGAACTAGTGCAGTACGGCGATCGCCCCAGCCTCCACAAAGCACTGATAGACAAAGAAATTCATAGCCTTTGCCTCCCCTCAAGCCCAAAAGAAAACCTTCCCCCCTATCACACTACCACCCGCATTCATCGCCTCCATGAGATACTGACTACCGAACTGTCCTCCCCCTTAACCACAGTCACCCTCCCTAATCCCCATTACTCCAAGGAACCTCAACCATGAAATGGCTGTACCTCATCGCTGGCATTGCCTTCTTTGTGAAGATGCTACTGATGCCCAATCCTGTCTTTATGGGCGAAGAAGCTGCGATCGTCGAAACCATTGTTGAAGAAAGCGGTATTCCTAACGCCGTTTCCGCCATCATTTTCCGCAATCGGCTCTACGACACCATTTTTGAAGTCGTCGTCTTTACCATCTCGATCATGGGAGCTGGCTTTTTACTCGCCACAGAACAACCCACCTCCCTCATTCGCCAATTTACTGATCAACCTTCTATCGTTCTTGCCCGTCTGGGTGCTACCATTTCTGCTTTAGTCGGTATCGAATTAGCCATTCGAGGACATCTGAGTCCCGGCGGCGGATTTGCTGCCGGAGTAGCTGGAGGAACGGCGATCGCCTTAATTGCCATTACCTCCTCCACCGAGTGGATGGAAGGTATCTATAAACGTTGGCACGCCGCCACCTGGGAAAAAATATCTGTTATCGTCTTTATTGCCCTATCTGTACTCCTGTTAGTAGGTATCGACTTACCCCGTGGAGAATTAGGTGCGCTCTTGAGTGGCGGCATGATTCCCCTACTCAATTTTATCGTCGCCGTGAAAGTCGCTTTAGGCTCATGGGCAGTGATTTTAGTGTTTATTCGTTATCGAGGACTATTTTGAGCGAGTTTGAGCCAATTTTTCTGAGGCATTCCGGATCAAGGAAGGAGCGATCAGAATAGAGGAATGGTAGATGCACCCTGATGATTCCCCTCGGCTCCCCCGCTGAGGGGTTTTTTTAATGAACAATTATTCATTGTTCATTATTACAGCACTTTTCGATCTTTCGAGAGACATCTCGATCCCCCTTTCAGGTCCGCTTGCGGAAAATCCCCCTTTTTTCAGGGGGGTTGGGGGGATCGAAATGTACCGGACATCAGCGAAAACTGCTGTAAAGGTAGAACCACACCATCGTAGGCTTAATAAGGCCATTTCCAGTGGGTAATTTCATCCCGATCAATGCCTTGTTCGTAGGCATATTGCAGGTTTTCGATGATGGCGTTTTTCATGCGTTCTTTGACGTAAGCGGCAGCGGAGCCGAGCTTAGGCACGCGATCAATGACATCAATGACTAAATTGTAGCGATCAATTTGATTGTTAATCGCTAACTCTAGGGGAGTATTGATGTTCCCTTCTTCTTTGTATCCCCGCACGTGAATCCGTTCTTGATTGATGCGGCGATAGGTGAGTTTATGAATGAGCCAGGGATAGCCGTGGAAGTTAAAGATGATGGGTTTATCGATGGTGAAAAGGCTGTTAAAGTCGCGATCGCTTAAACCATGGGGATGTTCTCCTTCCGGCATCAGCTTAAACAAATCAACCACATTGATAAACCGGACTTTCAACTGGGGAAACTCATCGCGCAAAATGGCGGTAGCCGCTAAAGACTCCATCGTCGGAATATCGCCACAACAAGCCATAATTACATCCGGCATATCGGGTTCTTTGCCACAGTCGTCATTACTCGCCCATTCCCAAATACCAATGCCTTTGGTGCAATGTTTAATCGCTTCATCCATAGTCAAATACTGAAGATGGTTTTGTTTATCCGCGACGATAACATTGACGTAATCTGTACTGCGTAAACAATGGTCAGCCACAGACAGCAAGCAGTTGACATCGGGGGGAAAATACACCCGGACGACATCAGGACTTTTGTTGGTAACGAGATCGACAAAGCCTGGATCTTGGTGGCTAAAGCCGTTGTGATCTTGTCGCCATACGAGGGAAGAGAGCAGAATATTTAGAGAGGAAACCGGCGCACGCCAAGGCACTTCTTTTTTGCAGATATCTAACCATTTAGCGTGTTGGTTAAACATGGAATCGACAACATGGGCGAAGGCTTCGTAGGTGTGGAATAATCCATGACGACCGGTTAATAGGTATCCTTCTAACCATCCTTGGAGGGTATGTTCACTGAGCATTTCCATGACGCGACCATCGGGGGAGAGTTCGCTACCATCGAGATCTTCGGGTAAAAAGTCAGCCATCCAGGCTTTTTTGGTGACTTCGTAGAGGGGATGGAGTCGGTTGGAGGCGGTTTCATCGGGGCCAAAAACGCGGAAGTTGGTCATGTTTTGGCGCATGACTTCGCGCAAGAAGTAGCCGAGAAATTTGGTGTTTTCGACTTCGATGGTTCCGGGTTTGGGAATTTCGATCGCAAAGTGGCGGAAGTCAGGCATTTTCAGATCTTTGCGTAACAAGCCGCCATTGGCATGGGGGTTAGCGCTCATGCGGCGATCGCCTTTGGGAGCCAGTGCTTTTAACTCTGGTACTAATCTGCCCTGCTCATCAAACAATTCTTCAGGCCCATAGCTTCGCATCCATGCTTCTAATCGTCTTACATGATCCGGATTACTATGCATTTCTCCCATCGGCACTTGATGAGCGCGCCAAAACCCCTCTACCTTATGGCCATCCACTTCTTTGGGCCCTGTCCAGCCCTTGGGAGTACGCAGAATAATCATCGGCCATCGGGGACGCTTGGCTTCTCCCGTGCGCCGCGCTTCCACTTGAATCGCCCGAATCTGATTAATGCAGGTTTCCATCGTTCCCGCCATCTTCTGGTGCATCAAGAGAGGCTCATCTCCTTCCACCACATAGGGAGTGTAGCCATACCCGATAAAAAGGCTTTCCAACTCCTCCGCACTGATGCGCGATAGCAGAGTAGGATTAGCAATTTTATACCCATTCAGGTTAAGAATCGGTAGGACAGCACCATCGCGGATGGGATTGAGGAACTTGTTGGAGTGCCAAGCCGTGGCGAGGGGGCCAGTTTCTGCTTCACCATCCCCTACAACTACCGCCGCAATGAGATCAGGGTTGTCAAAAACAGTTCCGTAGGCGTGGGAAACGCTGTAGCCTAATTCTCCCCCTTCGTGGATTGAGCCCGGAGTTTCTGGGGTGCAATGGCTACCAATATGACCGGGGAAGGAAAATTGCTTGCAGAATTTTTGCATTCCTTCTGCGTCTTCGCTTTTGTCGGGATAGACTTCGGAATAGGTGCCTTCGAGATACACTGGCGCAAGGACTCCGGGTGCGCCATGGCCTGGCCCAGCCAGGAAGATGGCGTTGAGGTCATATTTGTTAATCAGTCGGTTGAGATGGACGTAGGAGAAGCTAAGGGCGGGAGAGGCTCCCCAGTGACCTAGGAGTCGGTATTTGATGTGTTCGGGTTTGAGGGGTTCTTTGAGGAGGGGGTTGTCTTTGAGATAAATCATGCCGACGGCTAGATAGTTGCAGGCTCGCCAGTAGGCATCGATTTGGTTGAGTTCATCAGGGCTGAGGAGATTTTCTTGGGTGTTGAGTCGTTCTGATGTGGCTATCATATGTCCTAGAATCCTAACTTTTCAAAGGCTATCTGAGAAGTCTGAGGCGATGCAGGCGGATCGCACTGACTTATGCTCTATTAAACCTTGGTTGTTCCCTCGATTGACAAATATGCCATATTCTTAAGCTTTTCTTCTGCTTTTTTTGCCCCAAAGGGTAATTTTTGGGAGTGATAATTTCCTGACAAAATCTTAAGATGGATTTAATATTGCGTTAACATTAAAAGTTACCAGATTTGAGTAAGATATAATAATGATTCTAAATCATTCTACTCAATGGTCAACTCGGCAGATCCACGGCTTTGCCGAAACTATCCAATGTTTATCTATGGCTAATTCTCTCTACATCAGCACCACAGAAGTTGGTAGTGGTAAGGCTTTGATTTCCTTGGGAGTCATGGAGTTACTCTCTCACAAAACCAGCAAGATTGGCTTTTTCCGTCCCATTATTCATAAACCAGAAAAGGGGAAAATGATGAGGATATCGAACTAATTTTGAGTCATTTTCATCTGAGACAATCCTATGATAGTGCTTTTGGTCTGTATCTCCAGGAAGCAACCGATTTACTGAGTCATCATCATTTAGATGAATTGCTCGATCGCATTATTAGTCGCTATAAGGCTCTGCAAAGCCAGGTCGATTTTGTGGTGTGTGAAGGATCGGATTTTAAGGGGCAAGAGGCAGCGTTTGAGTTTGATCTGAATCTGGAAATTGCTAAGAATTTAGGCTGTCCTGTGTTAATTGTGGGTTTGGCAAGAGCACGGACGATCGCCGAGGCAGTGAATTCAGTACAATTGCCTTTAGAAGCCTATCAAGAAAAGGAATGTCAAGTGGTGGGGGTGATTCTGAATCAGGCTGATCCAGAGCAGGCACAGGAGTTAAAGGTGAGCTTGGTGCGAGAGTTGAATTTGCCAGAAAGTTTGGTGTCGGTAATTCCGTTTGATCGGCGGTTGAGTAGTCCGAGGGTGCGAGAGATTGCGGAACAATTGAATGCTGAGATATTGTACGGCCATAAACGTCTGAATAGTTTGGCGACAAATTACGTGGTTTCAGCGATGCAGATGCAACATTCAATGACGTGGTTTCGCGAGGGAAGTTTGGTGATTACTCCGGGCGATCGCGGCGATATTATTCTAGCGGTTTTGCAAACCGATCAATCGGTCAATTACCCTAATCTAGCGGGTTTGGTGCTCTCTGCGGGGATGGTTCCCGATCCGGCGATCGCCAAACTCCTGGACGGAGCACCGAACCCCGTGCCGATTCTGTCAGTTAAAATGAATACTTATGAAACCACGTCTCGGATTCATGCGGTGCGAGCCTCTTTAGTGGCAGGCGATCGCGAAAAAGTTGACTTAAGCATTCAAACCTTCAATCAATACGTCAATTTACAACAACTCGAAACCACCATTCAAGGGGTACAAACCAAAGGAACCACCCCTAAAATGTTTACTTATAACTTAGTCCAACAAGCCAAATCCCAAAAACGCCATATAGTTCTTCCCGAAGGAACAGATCCTCGCATTTTACAAGCAACCGCCACATTAATTGCCCAAGATATTGTGAAGATTACTCTCTTAGGTAGTACTTCTGGCATTGAAGAAACTATTAAAAAACAGGGCATTCAACTCGATCTCAATCAAGTACAAATCATCAACCCTGCCCTGAGCGATAAATTTGACTACTATTGTGAAACTCTTTACGAATGCCGCAAACATAAAGGTATGACCTTAGATAATGCTAGGGACTTTACTCTAGATGTCTCCTACTTTGGCACCTTAATGGTGTACACTGGGGATGCAGATGGTATGGTTTCTGGTGCCATCCATACCACTCAACATACCATTCGTCCTGCTTTGCAAATTATCAAAACCCAACCGCAATGCTCGATTGTTTCTTCCGTATTTCTGATGTGTTTAGAAGATCGAGTATTGGTGTATGGAGATTGTGCCGTGAATCCCAATCCCACCGCCGAACAATTAGCAGAAATTGCCATCTCTTCAGCAGATACGGCGAAACGATTTGGCATTGAACCGAGAGTGGCTCTCTTGTCCTATTCTTCGGGAGAATCAGGACAGGGAGAAGAGGTAGAAAAAGTGCGGCACGCCACCCATTTAGCTCAAGGAAAACGACCCGATTTAAAAATAGAAGGGCCGATTCAATATGATGCAGCCGTTGATCCGGTGGTGGGAGCACAAAAAATGCCCAATTCCGAGGTAGCAGGACAAGCGACGGTGTTAGTTTTCCCGGATTTAAATACGGGGAATAACACTTATAAAGCGGTACAGCGAGAAACGGGAGCGATCGCCATCGGCCCCATCCTACAAGGACTCCGTAAACCTGTCAATGACCTCAGTCGCGGTTGTACCGTCACTGACATCATTAACACTGTGACTATCACTGCCATTCAAACCCAAACCCTCTGTCCTCTTCCCTAACCCAAGCTATGAAAATCCTGGTTTTAAACGCCGGTTCCAGTTCCCAAAAAAGCTGTCTGTACCACATCCCCTCTCCCCTACCAGAGCATCCCCCCCATCCCCTCTGGGAAGCCACCATTGAC
>CAZTRW010000170.1:0-8270 GCA_964616725.1 uncultured bacterium | reverse complement strand
GGTTCCTGGTCAGGAGGTGCCGGTGGCGTTGGCTGGGGTGATGGGGGGAGAAGCGACGGAAGTCTGTGGGGAAACGACGCGGATTTTTTTGGAGGCGGCTTTGTTTGATCCGTTGGTGGTGCGTCGTTCGGCGCGGAGCCAGGGACTGCGGACGGAGGCTTCGGCGCGCTATGAGCGGGGGGTGAATCCAGCGGAGTTGGAAGTGGCGGCGGCTCGTGCGTTGCAGTTGTTTCAGGAGTTGGCTTCTGGGGAAGTGGTGGCGATCGCTTGTGTTGATTTTCGCCGTCCTGATTGGAGTCGGGAAATGGTTTTGCGTTTGGAGCGGGTGCGCCAGGTGCTTGGCTCGCCGTTGATGGCAGAGGAGCCTGGGGATGAGGAGTTGCCTCAGTTGGCTCCAGAGGAGATTGAGCGGATTTTGATGGCTCTGGGGTGTCAGTTGAGACGGGAAGGTGCTGATCCTCTGGTGTGGAGGGTGAGGATTCCTCCTTATCGGTATCGGGATTTGGAGCGGGAAATTGATTTAATTGAGGAGATTGCTCGTTTGTATGGTTATGATAATTTTTGTGAGACGTTACCGGCTCAAGGGGAGCCGGGGTATTTGCCGACGGATGAGGTGATTGTGCGGCGTTTGCGTGAGGCTCTGCGGGGGGTGGGGTTGACGGAGTTGATGCATTATTCTTATGGGGTGAGTTATGGCCGTCAGGAGAGTTGGCTGCAAGGGGGGAATTCGACTCAGGTGGCGATCGCCAATCCCTTATTCACAGAATATTCTACCCTGCGCACTGAGCTACTCTCTGGTCTGATTCTGACCTTGAAATATAACTTAGAACAAGGTAATGGCTCGTTAAATGGGTTTGAAATTGGCCGGGTATTCTGGCGCGATGAAGAAGGACTGATGGAAGCAGAGTCGGTCGCTGGTATTATCACAGCTAGTTCTGTCGGCAATTGGGTTCGTGGCGGCAAACCTCCTGCCCTGAGTTGGTATGAAGCCAAGGGAATGTTGGAGTGTGTGTTTGAGCGGTTGGGATTGTCAGTTCCCCAGGGTGAGGTGGATGCCCAGATGGGACATACCCGGATCGAATATCAACCCCATCAACAGGATAAGCGGTTTCATCCCGGTCGCACTGCCTCTTTATGGTTACAAGGAGAACGACTGGGAACTTTTGGTCAGCTCCATCCTCAGTTGTGCCACCAGTTGGATTTGCCGGATCAGGTATATGGGTTTGAGTTGGATTTGGAGGTGATTTGGGCGGCGTTGGAGGCAGAAGAGAAACTTCAGCCCCTCTATCACAGCTATTCCCCTTATCCGGGGAGTGGACGGGATTTAGCTTTTTTTGCCGATCAGACGATTTCTGTGGCTGAACTGGAGAAGGTGATGGTGCAGGCAGCGGCGAAGGGACAGCCAAAAGGTTCTTGTTTGCTGGAGTCTGTGGAATTGTTTGATCAATATCAGGGGGAAAATGTGCCTTCTGGTCAACGTTCTTTGGCTTTTCGGTTGGTTTATCGAGCTGGCGATCGCACGTTGGCAGATGGCGATGTGGAGCCGATTCACCAACAAGTCCGAGAGGCGTTGGTCGATAAGTTTCGGGTGACCCTGAGAAGTTAGAATGAACAATGAACAATGAATCACGTTGTTCATTGTTCATTAAACAGAAACCGTTTACCATGGGAAGAGAACATTGTACGATGTGATACTATTATTCAATGACTTCAACCCTCCTTAGACCACCTTCTCTGGGGCGATCAATCGCTCCTACCGTGCGTCATCTTCAGAATGGCCTGACCATTGTAGCAGAGCAAATGCCTGTGGATGCGGTTAATTTGAGCCTGTGGCTGCCGGTAGGTTCTGCGGTAGAATCGGATGAGATTAATGGTATGGCTCATTTCCTGGAGCATATGATTTTTAAGGGAACGCCGCAGTTGTCCCAAGGAGAGTTTGAGCGTCAAATTGAGGAGCGGGGTGCAGTGACGAATGCCCTCACCAGTCAGGATTACACCCAGTTTTATATCACTACGGCTCCTCAAGATTTTGCCGCCCTCGCTCCTTTACAGTTTGAAGTGGTGTTGAATGCCAGCCTTCCAGAGGAAGGATTTGAACGAGAACGCTGTGTGGTGATTGAGGAAATTCATCGCTCTCAGGATAATCCTCGTCGTCGGGTGTATCAAAGGGCGATGGAGTTGGCGTTTGAGCGTCTCCCCTATCGCCGCTCGGTACTCGGTTCCCAAGAGGTGATTGAAGGGCTAACGGTGGAGCAGATGCGGCGGTTTCATCAGCAGTATTATCAACCTCAGAATCTGACGGCGGCGGTGGTGGGTAATCTGCCGGTGGATGAGTTGATTCAGATTGTGGCAGATAGTTGTACTCTAACGATGGCAGCAGGCAGGTTGAAGGCTTTAGATCCGATGTCATCCCCTTTAGGGCAGTTGTTAGACACTGCCCCTTTTAATGGTTTGGTGGAATCGGGGTTTACGGAAATTGAACGATATGAGGAGGTGGATCCGAGTTTACAACAGGCGCGGTTGGTGATGGTGTGGCGGGTTCCTGGGGCGATCGCTCAAGAAAAGACTTATGGGTTTGATATTCTCAGTGCGATTTTATCTCAAGGCCGAACTTCTCGTTTGGTGCGAGAGTTGCGAGAGGAGCGGAAGTTGGTTTCTAGTGTGATGGCTTCTAATCTCACTTACCAGCATCAAGGGGTGTTTTATGTGGTGGCTCAGTTACCGACGGAACATCTAGGGGCAGTGGAACAGGCGATCGCTGACTGTATCCGTAGTCTTCATCATACGATTCACCCTTGGGAATTGGAGCGTATTCGCACTCAGGTGGCGAACCGATTTGTCTTTGGCACGGAAACGCCGAGCGATCGCGCTAATCTGTATGGTTATCATCAAGCGATGCTGCAAGATCTCAACCTGGCTCTCGATTATCCGGCTCATATTCGTGCCTTAGAAGTGGCTGATGTTCAAGCGGCTGCCCAGGCCTATCTTTCACCGGAAGCCTATGGTATTGTGACTATTCTGCCTGGACAAACCTAGGGCAATTTCCCGGATTCTCCCTACCCATTATCTACGATCCATGTGGACTGAAATTAGCGATCGCATTAGTCAAGTGACTGACGATTCTTTTCAAATTGAGTCCCATCGCGCCGTCAGCGGTGGTTGTATTAACCAAGGATATCAAATTAAGGGCGGCGATCGGACTTATTTTGTCAAGCTCAATCAGGCTTCTCAACGGGAAATGTTCGCCGCAGAAGCATTAGGCTTAAAACAAATACAAGCAACTCAAACCATTCGTGTCCCCACGCCCATTTGTACCGGAGAAGTCGGCCCGGTTTCTTATATTGTTTTAGAGTGGTTAGAATTCGGTAGAGCCACCTCTTCTTCCTGGGCAGAAATGGGGCGACAATTAGCTCAATTACATCGATCGCCCGTCTCCCATCGAGCCTTTGGTTGGGAGATGAATAATACCATTGGCTCTACAGTGCAAATGAATCCACCCACAGCGGATTGGGGGGAATTTTTTCGCGATCATCGCTTAGGATATCAATTGCAGTTAGCCAAACGGCGCGGGGGGCATTTTCCCCAGGCAGAAGCCTTGTTAGCGGCTGTACCCCAGTTACTGGGTAATCATGCTCCGGAACCTTCTTTGGTGCATGGGGATTTGTGGTGTGGGAATGGGGCTTGTCTGGTATCAGGAGAAGCGGTAATTTTTGATCCAGCCACTTATGTGGGCGATCGCGAAGTCGATCTCGCCATGACTGAACTATTTGGTGGCTTTCCCCCTGCCTTTTACCAAGGATATCATCAAATTTTTCCGCCCAATCCTGGCTATGAAACCCGCAAAATACTGTATAATCTGTATCATATCCTCAATCATTTTAACTTATTTGGGGGTAGTTATGGCGACCAGGCAAACCGCATGATTGGACAATTGCTCATCAGTAATGGCTAAAGCGTCAGTATTCAAATGCCTAAAGTAAGTGTCCAACCTTTTAAAGTTCCCGTATGGCCGAGAGCATAATCAATCACGTCTAGCTTCCAAATCCCTTTAATCGGAAGATTCAACAAACTTTTCAATAAAGGACGCTCTGAAGCACTATAAGTATACTTAAGTTGTGTCCGTCTGCCTAGAGTGCGGTTTTGCAGGAGAATTGTTTTACCGCTAGGAGCTGACAAAATCACTTGAATATCACCTAAAAACTGGTGTTCAATATCCACTGTCACCTGAATATCTCGAAGCAGATTAGATTCAGAAATATACAGAGAGCTACTCACTCCACGGGTGTCATCATCAGGAATCACCATACTGGCATAATTTTGACGCTGAATCCAGCGAGTAACCAGAGGCACTGTGGGACGGGATTGAAACGCAGCTAATACGGCTTTATAGGCATTCACCTTACCATAGCCAAACCATTCTGAATGTCCGCGACTGTCATAAGTGCCCTTGCGAAAGCCAAACTGAGGATCTGCATCGGTATCAACAATTTTATCGGTGTTGGCAATTAAAAGTTGCTTCACCTGAGCCGCTGTTAGGGTTGGATTTGCCGATAATACTAAGGCGGCTACTCCGGCGACAATCGGACAAGCACTAGAAGTTCCCCCAAATCCTCCGGTAAAATCTCCTGTGCCATAGCCTGCTCCTCCCACGCGATCGCTCGTAAATACTCCTAAACCTGGTGTACTACTGGTAACCGCAGGAGGGGTGGGAATAAATCCGGTTTGCTGTAGCCAGATCCCTGGAGGGGCATTGTTAGAAGGAGCACATACAGTAATTTCTTTACCCCAGTTACTGTAAATTGCTTTTTTGCTTAAGCTGGAACAGGCGGAAACGCCAATGACATCGGGATGAACAGGAAAACCGGCTAACCAGCGAGTATTCCCAAAGATGACATTATTGGGCCATCCTTGTTCATAGACCGTATCATTGATGGGTCGATTAGCGTTACCGGCGGCAAAGACGATGACACAACCTTTTCCCTGGCGACCTTGGGTAGCGGCTTTGGTTAAGGCAGCATTTTGGCGCAATGAGAGGGGAAAGTTGACGGCGGCAGGACCCCAACTACAGGAAATGACGGCAGCTCCTTGGCTAGAGCACCAGTTAAAGAGTTCTTCAATGGAGTTATCGTCTAAAAATCCGGTGGTACGAACCGGCATGAGGGAGCATCCTGGGGCGACTCCGACGATGCCTGTGCCGTTTTCTTCGGCGATCGCTAATCCAGCACAGGAAGTACCATGGTTTTCATTGAGTCCTTCTGGTTGGGGTAGGAAATCTTGGCCTTTGAAGTCTTTGGGAGCCACAATTTTGCCCAAGCCTTGGAAGTCAGGATGGTTGAGATCGATGGCATCATCAGCGACGGCGACAATAATGGCGCGATCGCCTCTCGTCATATCCCAGGCTTTTTCGGCATCAATATGAGATCCTAGGGCCAGATATTGTCCACCATTGTGATGGAGATACCATTGTTGGGCATAAAATCCATCCGTAGGGCGATAGAGGGGTTGGGTAGGAATAATCAGGTTAGGTTCTGCGGCGATCACTGCCGGATCGGCGATCAGTCGGTTAGTAATTTTGATCGGGTTTTCCGTAGATTCCTCAGTCAGTCGATAAACAAAGGTATGAGGCAGTAAGTCCACGGGTTTGATCTCTTGGAGGCCAAAACGATCGATCAGAGCAGCGCGGGTTTGGCGATCGCTATTTTCTGCCCATTGAATAGTAATCTCGTTAGACAGATAAGTGAAAGTTCCAGGAGAATTTTTAATCTGATACACATGACTGGCAAACGCTACCTCCGTTAAGTTGCGAGCCATTGCCATAGTTGGTTCCAGGTTCTCTGGTTCTACGGTTAATTCTGACAAACGGCTATTTCCCAAAGGGGTAGAGGTTTTAGAGGGGAGATGGGTTGCCCAGTCTGAAGAGTCTGGGAATTTCGGGGCAACTGTAAAGCGATCGTCCACTTTCTCTAGGATCAGTGCTTCTCCTCCCCGTTGCAATACCAGCCCAATCTCTGGTTCTGGCACAGGAGCAGGAAGGGAATGGGCAGAGGCAGAAGTTTCTACTTGAGTGCGAAGCCAACGCCAGAACTGATCGAGAAGTGTAACCATCTTTATCTGTACCTTGTTTTTCTGTTTCTTAGGCAGTGTATCGTAGGGGTGAGTTAAAAATCCGCCCGCGTCGGATAGGGTAGCCTCGATCTAATTGCTGAATTGGTTCCCAGTTCCTCACTTGAGATAAAATCGTCTCATAACCGAGCACATTGGGGTGAAGTCCATCCGGTCCTAGGCGTTCTCGTCGCCAACTGGTTGGTTTATCCATCCATTGGTCAAACAAATCTAGATAGGGGATCTGGCGATCGCCGCAAGCGAGGCGAGTTGCTTCTTTGTAACGATATTGCTGTGGTTGGGTGTAGTATAAACAATCCAGAAAGGGCATTTTTGACTCATCTACAGGAATCATGCCCACAAAGAGTACGGGACAAAGTTGTTGCGATCGCTCCAATAGATAGGCTAAATCTGCTTCAAACTTACTAAACTCAGTATAATTCCGTCCTTCTGGACGACCCACTCCTGCCGAATCATTGACTCCAACCGACAGAATCACCAAATCCGGGAGTCGATTGCGCAGTTCTCCGCGACGACAAAATTCGCATTCTAGCCGTTGTACCACCTGGGGGAGGCGATCGCCCCGCACTCCCAGATTATACACCACATGACCAGCACTCTCTGGAGCCATCCACCGCCGACGCAGACGCTCTACCCAACCACCTCCCTCCACATCGCCAAAGCCGTAAATGAGGCTATCACCGATAGCCACAATCTTGAGCGGATGGACAGAGCCATGGGAATCAGGTGTCGTTCCAGAAGGGTGCATAGAGATTAGATCGGGAAATGAATAGGAGATAGACAAAGTAGGCAAGGAATACTCATTACCTAGTTTTACATTGTGAAGGGAATTTTACAAAATATTAATTTCTCTACTCTGCTTTCATCTCCTGTAACTCCTCATCCGCTTCCCAACGGCGGAACTCTTCCTCTAGTGGATCGGGATGACTGCCCAGCCGTGTATAGGTTTGATTCCAACCTGGAGGTGGGTTAGCCGCCGCGCGATGAGACTGAGAGCCTGCCAGTTGTGTTGCTCTCGCCTGCACCTGATCCCTGCGCTTCTTAATTTCCTGATACAGTTCTTTCGCTTTGGCTATTCTTTCTTTACATCCTTGCATTTTGCCCCAGAGTTGATTGCCCTTATGTAAGAGGGCATTTTCCCGATCTTGAGCTGCCTGAGCTAAATCGGGGCGACCTTTCGCAGTTGACTTTTGCACCCAAGTATGCCACCGTTGAATTTCCTGAGCCGTAGCCATAATCTCTTCTTGAGCTTGTTTTTCCTGTCGTTGAAGATCGACGATCAGACGTAGGGTATCTTCTTGTTGCTCATGGAGTTGGTCTGCCAATATAGATAGCTCTAATTGGGGATGTTGGGCCAAGAATTCATCTAGGCGGTCTTCTAAAAAGCGGCTAACATCATCGAATATACCCACCACTCAAACTCCTTAGTTGAGATTAAAATTTTTCGCCGACAAACACCGATCGCACCTCTCCGTTGCGGCTGACAATGGCTTCCCGATTGGCGATCGCCACTAGAGTCCAACCACTTTTACCAATGGTTTCCCCCACTTGGAAACGTCGCGAGAGTCCCTCCACTTCAAACAAGGCAATAGAGCCATTCCGTTCTAATTCCACAATCCCTGTGAGCAGAATAGTTGCTTCTTGTTCCTGAGCTACCGCTGGGGTTTGAGCCGTGGAAACTGGAGCCTCTCCAGGAGCCGGGGATTCTAGAGTCCTTCCCCCAGGGAATGGGGAAGGAGTTGGTTCATAGAGGGGAATATACACCCGTTCCAGCACCGCCTGGGGAGCAGAAGCCGGAGCCGTTGGGGAGGATGATTCACTAGAGACACTGGCGATGCTGGGAGGAGATGTCTGGGCTAATTTTTCGCGCAGGTTGAGGGAGCGTTGCATATATTGAGCAAACTCTTCATCAGCCAACTGTTGATTAGAGGGACTCACCTGAGCTACCGAGGGGGTGGTAAAGGAGGGATCGGAGGCTGATAAACCCAGCCAGAAGGGGTAGAGGTTTTGTCTGTGCCATTGATTGGCGAGCCCTAACCCTAGGGGAATGGCGATCGCCGCACCCACACTCACTAGCAGGAGCCGATCCCACCAAGGAGGGGCGGGAGCGTGAATAGGGGTGGGGGAGAGATCGATGGCAGGGGAAG
>CAZTRW010000169.1:0-8270 GCA_964616725.1 uncultured bacterium | reverse complement strand
GCAGGAGGGGGGGTGATGGCTGTGCTGATTGCCAAGCAAGTGTTCCCCAGGATTCCGAGTTGGTGGGAACTGGGAGAACAAGTGAGGCGAATTTTGTTCGAGTACCGTGTTTTGGGATTAGCGCTATTGATTGGTTTAGAATTAGGAGCGATCAGCCATATTGTGGGGGATGGTCTGGGTTCGAGTTATAAGCGCTGGCAAAAGTATGGATGGCAAGGTTTATGGGAAAAACGCCCGACTCGAAAGCTGCTGGCTCGTCGTTCACTGCCGCCTAGAAAAAGAAGGAGATAAGTGATGAGGGATGGTCAAGGATCGATCGCTGACAGTTTAGCAGCGATCCAGAGATTGGTGGAGGTGATTGCCCAGTTGCGATCGCCGGATGGGGGATGTCCCTGGGATTTAGCGCAAACTCCCCAATCTTTAATTCCCTATGTGATTGAAGAAGCCTATGAAACGGCGGATGCTCTGCGACGCGATCATCCCCCAGAGATGGTGGAAGAGCTAGGGGATTTATTAATGCAGGTGGTTTTACAAGCACAAATTGCTCAAGAGCGAGGACAGTTTAGTTTGAAAGAGGTGGCGGAGGGGATTACGGAAAAGTTGATTCGTCGCCATCCCCATGTGTTTGGCTCGGTACAAGTGGCGAGTATGGCAGAAATTAGACAAAATTGGGAAGAGATTAAAGCGGCAGAAAAAAATGAGGCTCCTTCTTTGCTGACGGAATTGGATCGCGATCGCTCTACTTTACCGCCCTTAATGGCAGCTTTGAAGATGTCGAAGAAAGCGGCGGCGGCGGGTTTTGAATGGGATACTATTGAGGGCGTATGGGAGAAGTTTGTCGAAGAGTTAGGGGAGTTTCAAGAGGCGATCGCTCAGAGAGACAAGGCTGATCAACAAGCTGAACTGGGGGATCTGTTGTTTACTCTAGTTAACCTGGCGCGCTGGTTGGAGTTAGATCCTTCAGAAGCCTTACAAGGAACTAATCTCAAGTTTTTAACCCGATTAAAAACGATGGCAGCCATTAGCGATCGCCCCCTGTCTGAATACACCCTACCGGAACTCGATCAACTTTGGCAACAAGCCAAACAAAACCTCTCTTGATTACTGACCCTGAGAGTGACACAATACTAAAGTGCAGCTAAAATCAACTACCATGAAACTAGAATTCCAAGTTCCCTCAATGGTTTGTCAGGGATGTGTCGATATCGTTACCAAAGCTATTCAGAAAGTCGATGCCAGTGCTGAGGTACAAATTACCCTAGAGACAAAAGTCGCTACCGTGGAAACCCAAGCTTCTCTAGCACAAATTCAAGCCAGTATTACTGAGGTTGGTCATACGGTAGGATAATCATGGATGTGGTTCATGGGTTGAGCAACAAATCCTCTCATCTCTCCCGGCGCTTAATGATCATCGGCATCGGAATTACTCTGTTTTTCTTGATAGTCGCCTTGGGTGCTCCCCTTTTTCAAGCGTGGGGATGGTTACAAGATCCCACAGAAGCCTTAAGCAATCCCCCCCAAGCCCCCCCCTCCGCAGAGCATTGGTTGGGAACGACTCGTTTAGGCTATGATGTCTTCTCGCGGACTTTGTTTGGGTCTCAAGTGGCTTGGCAGGTGGTGATTTTAGCTACTTTACTCAGTCTAGTGGTAGGTGTGCCTTTGGGATTGGTCAGTGGCTATAAGGGAGGAAATCTGGATCGCCTCACCCTATTTGCTATGGACACTCTGTATACTTTACCGGGGCTGTTACTGTCGATTACCTTAGCTTTTGTAGTGGGTCGAGGGATTTTCAATGCGGCGATCGCCCTCAGTATCGCTTATATTCCTCAATACTATCGTGTCGTTCGCAACCACACCATCAGTGTAAAAACGGAACTTTATGTAGAAGCAGCCCAAGCCATGGGCGCTTCCACCTGGCACATCCTCACCCGCTATCTCTTCCTCAATGTTATTCAAAGCGTACCCGTTCTGTTTACCCTCAACGGAGCCGATGCCATCCTCACCCTAGGCGGTTTAGGATTTTTGGGTTTAGGACTACCCGAAGAAGTCCCGGAATGGGGGCACGATCTCAGATTAGCCCTAGATGCCCTCCCTACAGGCATTTGGTGGACAGCCCTGTTTCCCGGACTCGCCATGACCCTGATGGTTGTAGGATTATCTCTAGTCGGAGAAGGCTTAAATGAATGGGTCAATCCCAAATTACGAAGCAACCCCTAAAGGGTATGGAATATGACAGCAGTAATCGGCATTGATATTGGTGGTACAGCCATTAAATTAGGGCGGTTTTTGGCCGATGGCACTTGTGAAGCCTCCTTGAAACTAGACACTCCCCAACCCGCCACTCCTGCAGCCGTAATGGATAGAGTAACTCAAGGAATTATACAACTTGATCCTCAGCAACATTGCGTGGCGATCGGGATCGGTGTCCCTGGCCCCGTAGATACAACCGGTAAAATTTCTCGCCTTGCCATCAACCTATCCCACTGGCAAGATGTCCCCCTCGCCCAGTGGCTAGAACAACGCACCAGCAAACCTGTCATTCTCGCCAATGACGCTAACTGTGCTGGTTTAGGAGAATTATGGATTGGCGCAGGGCAACCCTATCAAGACCTGATTTTACTCACCCTGGGAACCGGAGTCGGTGGTGCCATCATCCTCAATGGTAAATTATTTACTGGGCGCAACGGAACCGCTGGAGAACTGGGATTAATCACCATTGATTTCTATGGCCATCCCTGCAATAGCGGCAATCGCGGCTCCTTAGAACAACAGGTATCCATTCCTGCCATTCGTCGTCGCGCCAATGTGGAGCCAAAAGAGTTAGGACAACTAGCCAAAGCAGGCAATCAACAAGCTCTGGAATTTTGGCAAGATTATGGTCATCGCTTAGGAGCCGGATTGGCTAATCTCATCTATATTTTAACCCCAGAAGCCATCATTATTGGCGGTGGGATCAGTGAAAGCGCGCCGTTTTTTCTACCCGCCACTCTTGCAGAAATTGAACAACGAGTTCTACCCACTTCTCGCGATGGATTACAACTATTAGTCGCCCAATTAGGCAATCAAGCAGGTATGGTAGGCGCAGCAAAATTGGCTTGGGAATCCTTGAATTAGCCAAGTAGCGCTACTCATTCATTTCCTTGTAAGTGGCTACGGCGGACGGTGAAATCCGATTCAGATACCGGAAAATCCAATACTTGAATACCGTATCTAAAATCACAGGAAAGGTGGCAATAAACAAGAAGATAAACTCTCGACTTTCTGGCAGCCCAAAATGGCGAGATAACCCTTCTAAAATCACTTCCCAACCATGGGGAGAGTGGAAGCCAACAAACATATCCGTAAATAGGATAATAATGAAGGCTTTAGCACTATCGCTGAGTCCGTAAATTAGATCGTCCATAAATGACTTTAGTACGGTAATTTCTCGTTTGCTGGTATAAATTACCCAACCAAAGGCAAGAAAACCAAAAAAGTCTGAGAAGATATTTTTAACGGCATCAGAACTTTCAGTTCTGAACTCTTCTTTAATCTCTTCTGCTTGTTCTTGAAGCTTTTCGTTTATTTCCTGTGGATTGAGCGCAGGAATTTCCCCAATCAATATTTCAAATTTCAGTTTATTTTCAAAGGACTGCAACTTCGTTAAGGCTTCCATTTCCATATCTTCATTGAGGAAGATGGGAATTTCGCTGTTTTGTTTAAACTTGTCTACAATTGGCCCGACAATGAAATTGTTGGCAATTTGCTGAGTTAATAGGGGAATGAGGAAGGCTAATAAGATAAAGCGCAGAGAAATAATGGTTTTATATTTAGAAATTCTAAAGCGATTGAGTAGCTCTGCTTCTGTTTTGGGATCAAGTTCTTTTTGGACTCGCCGAAAGGTTCCTAAGATGGTGCGGGGGAGAAAGCTGGACTGATCGGAAATGGTTTCGGCATTGGTGATTTCTTCGACGGTGGGAGGAGCAGGGTTTGGGGTATTTGGTTTGGGGGTTAAAGGAACGATCGCCTGAGATTTGGATACTTCGCTCTCTGAGCGACTATATCGATTTAACACCCGATCAATAGTCGTCAATTTCTCTAAAATCACCTCTCGATCTTCTGGGGAATTTTCCACGGGATTGCCTTGCCAAGATGACCAGAAACTGGTCGCTAACTTGCGAGAAGAAGAATTGACCAGGAAGCGGCTAGTGTTGAACTCAGATAAACGAATGCGGGCCACATTGAGATTATTGGTTAATTCTCGCTGGAAATAGGTCTGAACTGTGGTATTATATTGAGGGGAATTAACAATAATTTTCTGTCCCTGAAAATACTCATCTTCTATGGCCTGAATTTTGAGCACTGCTTCATAGGCATCTTCTAAGGCGCGTTCGGGAGTTTGCCAAAACCACCAATTTAGGAATTTAAATGAAGCTTGGAACTGTTGCCAGGGAGAACCTTTAGCCATGGGATGGGTAAAAACCGAGACGAAGAATCTTCTGGTCAGGAATTAAGGAGTATCTTATCAAATTCATGGGGGAGTCGTATAGCGTGTCTTCAGAGGCTCATTGGATTATTGGCTCATCTCGGAGCGGTAAAACGACCCGCTTGCTTGAGTATGTCAGTCAATTTAGGGTTGTGGATTCTGACGTATTGATCGCACCGGTCAAACCTCTCTTAATTTTGGCAGCCACAGGGGATAATCGTCTAGATTTGGACGATCGCCTAGCCGCTTTTCGGACTGCGTCCGACAGGAAAGGGCAAACCGAGACGGAAACCACTACCCCCCTAGGCTTTTGTCTCCATCAAGTCAGTTTATTTTGGCCCCAGTTAATCAGCCAACTGGAAACTCCTTCCCAATTTCCCATCCGTCTGCGTCCAGAGACAGAACAAGAGTTAGCGACTCGCCTGTGGCAACCGGAGTTACAGGGGGGACGTTTAAGGGCTGAAGGAGTCCCGGAATCTCGTTTGGTGCGGCAAGTGCTGGATATTTGGGCGTTAGCGGCAGCGAGTGGGGTGGGGATAGCTGAGATTCCTACAATTTTGGCTGAAGGTGAATTGGGAATATTCACACCAGGGGCTACTTTGTGCGGTGTGATCGGTGAGGTGCTGGAACGATGGCGACAATGGTGTTTAAGTTATGGGTTGCTGACCTATGGACTAGGGTTGGATTTGTATGGACAATGGCTATTAGGCGATCGCCGCTATCAAGACTATCTGACCCAACACTATTGTGGAGTCTGTGCCGATGATGTAGATGAATATCCTGCCCTGATGCGCCCCCTATTGGAACTGTTCCTTGATCGGGGTTTACCAGGATATTTCACCTATAACCCAGAGGGAGGGATTCGGGTTGGCTTAAATGCCGATCCCCAATATCTGGCAGAATTAGCCCAGCGCTGTGTGGTAGAATCTTTAGGGGAAAAGCGTTTCCAAGGTCTGGCAGTACAACTGAGCACCCCTTGTATCGAACTGGTGCTCAATCCCTTATTTGCCGAAACGTCTTGGGAAGCACCAGAACAGATCCAGTCTATTCAAACGATATCGCGATCGCAACTGCTACGAGAGGTAGCCAACACCATCATCGATGCTATTCGCCAGGGAAAAATTGAACCCCAAGAGATTGCCATCATTGCGCCAGGATTAGATGACATTGCCCGCTATACCCTCATTCATCTTTTAGAGGCTGCCCATATTCCCCTCAGACCTTTAAATGAACAGCGTCCTCTCGCGGCTTCCCCCTTAATTCGGTCTCTACTGACCCTGATAGTATTAGTGTATCCAGGATTAGGGCGACTGATCCACCGTGAGGCGATCGCCGAAATGCTCATCCTCCTCAGTCATCCCCTCCTCGGACTCACCTCACCTAACCAACCCCCCCCTTACTGGATTGATCCCGTACGCGCCGGTTTAATCGCAGACCACTGCTACGTGCCCGATCCTCACCATCCCCATCTGCTCCCCATTCAAGCCTTTCCCCGATGGGATAGACTTGGCTATCGCGCCAGCACCGCCTACACCCAAATCTGCGCCTGGATTAGGGATCAAAAACAAGACCTCCAGGAGCGCCTTCTCTCCAGTCCCCCCATCTTTCTTGACCGAGCCATCAACCGTTTTTTCCTCCCTTACGCCCTTCCCTACGATCAACTCGCCGCCATTCGAGAACTGATGGAAACGGCCCATCACTATTGGACAGTAGATCGTCGTCTTCATCCTAACGGCTCTCCCCTGCCTCACTTTATTCAGCTTTTGCGGCAAGGCACCATTACCGCTAACCCCTATCCGGTTCGCACCTCGAACCCAAAACACAACGCCGTTACCCTAGCAACTATCTTTCAATACCGTTCCCATCGTCATTCACACCGCTGGCATTTTTGGCTAGATGCCAGTTCTCCGCTCTGGCTGAAAGGAGGGGCGGCCAGTTTATTGGCTGCGCCCCTCTTTCTACGCCACCGCTTGCGGACTGCTTCCGACCTGAAAGGGAAACCTGGGACGGTTGATGAGAGCTTTGAAACCGATCAAGAACGACTCAGACGTATTCTTTTAGACCTGTTGAGTCGGGTAGAAGAGCGGCTCTATCTCTGTCATAGTGATTTAGCGGTTAATGGGGTGGAACAAACCGGCCCCCTCTTTTCTTTGGTCAGTGCCAGTAGGATCAGGAATGAGGGAGGGAAATGGGGATTAAACGATGAAGTCTTGAGTGGTAAGGGTGACGTTACTCAGGTTATCCAGGGTGGCTAAGACTTGATTGTTAGTTTGAATGGCGATCGCCCCCCCTTGAATAGTAAACGTGAGTTGATTAAACTGCAATCCTCCTGTCAATCGAATTTTGTCAATCCCCTGGGTGAAATCCCAAATCCGATTCGTTCCCGTCAGCCGAGCGATCGCAAAAATATCCTTTCCGGCTCCTCCAATCAACAGGTCATTCCCTAAATCGCCGTAGAGGACATCATCACCCTCTCCCCCACTGAGGGTATCATTTCCTTGACCGCCATGGAGGGTATCATTTCCTGACTCACCATGGAGGACATCCTGGCCTTCATTACCGAGAACATAGTCATTACCGGCACTGCCAGTAATCTTATCATCTCCCTGTTTTCCGAACAGAGTGTCATTGCCTAAGTCTCCATGAATACAATCATCACCGAGATCTCCTGCGATCACATCATCTCCCTGGCCGCCGCGCAGGATATCATTTCCTTGGCCGCCATGAATGAGATCTGCTCCTGTGCCGCCATTGATATAATCCCTGCCTTCATTACCCAGTAAGATATCGTTGCCGCCATAGCCGAACATGACGTCATTTCCTCCCATGGCGATCGCCAAATCATTACCATTGAGCAGTTCCATCCGTTCTGCCCCATTCGTTCCCAAGAAAACATCCGCATTATTACTGCCAATACGAGTTACTTCTGTTGCCCAAGGTTCAGGGACTTCACAGGGTTGAGGTAGGATCAGAGTAGGAGGAGGTGTGGGAGTTGGTGTGGGTGTGGGAGTTGGTGTGGGGGCTGGGGTAGGTGTAGGAGTTGGCTCTGGGATGGGGGTGGGGACAGGGGTAGGAGCATTATTTCCTAAATTTAACCCAATCAGCACGGGATCATGATCGGAAGTACGGAAAGCGTTGGGTTCATAGAGATTATTGCCGGTAGGCTTGGCTTCAAAGGATTGTTCCCCAGCGCCATCATCAATCGTATTGTTGTAGTCAAAGACGGGAACTTCATCGGCGTTGATGTGCCATTCAGCCGTACCCGTCACCTGGGAAGTTAGAGAAGGGTTAGCGAGAGCATGATCGAGATAACCCAGTTGCCCATTGAAGACATAGCCATAGGCGTTATTTCCGCCATACTTTGCGACTAAATCAGTATAACCTGCATTTTTGAGGGTGGTGATAGGAGTTTCACCTTTGTAGGCATTGAGGTCACCGATGATCAGGAAATCGGGGTCACCTTGTCCGGTAGGATCGGTAGGAATCCAGGTATTGACCAGATAGTTGGCAGCTTTGGTGCGAGTATCATTCCATGCGCCTTGCCCGTCAAGTTGGTCTAAATCAGCACCTGTGGCACCAGTAGCACCCTTAGACTTGAGGTGATTGACGACGACATTAAAGGATTCTTGGAAATCGGGGTTGGTGCTGTCGATAACACGGAAAGTTTGGGCGATCGCCGGCCGGCTGCGCTGCTCTCCCGTATTATTAGGATCGGTGAATCCCGGATTAGTTAACACCGCCGCAGCCCCTTTCGCTTCCACCACTCCCTTTTTGTAGATAAACGCCACCGTAATTTGGTCTACCC
>CAZTRW010000168.1:0-8432 GCA_964616725.1 uncultured bacterium | reverse complement strand
GCAGTGTAGAGAATATGGTGGGCGATCGCATCTCCCTGCAAACGCGCCGTTTCTGCTGCCAATTGTAACGCCCAACCCAAATTCGCTGCTAAACAAAATGCCCCTCCCTCATAAGCCCAATCCCCATATAAATCATAGGCAACCATTGCCGGACAAATGGTTTTTAAGGCGGGTGGCACTCCAGAGGCAGCATATAATTGAGTCATCCCCTGATAGGAAAACCCATACATCCCCACCACTCCCGTACTTCTGGGTAACTGAGCCGCCCAATTGACAGTATCAATCCCATCATTGACCTCATGAACAAAGAGACTAAACTCTCCCTCAGAAGTCCCTCGACCCCGAACATCTTGAATCACGACTATATATCCATGGGCTGCATACCATTGAGGATGGGCATACACCACGGTAGAGGCAATTTCTCGACCATAGGGTTGTCGCATTAACAAAACCGGGTACTTTTCTGTCCCTTCTGGTTGATAGAGATCCGCATCCAGTCTCACTCCATCACGAGTCGTCATAGATACCGTTTGTTTGGGTTGCACAGTGAGCATAGTTCTCTGTTCTCCAGCAGGGGAAATCCGTAGTTAAGCTTAAGCATAATTCGTGGGAGCAATCTTATAGGATAATAGAAAAATCTGCTGCTTGTGCAGGTCTTGCTCCTCCCTCTCACCTATGCCTCATCAGTCGGTTGTCCTTGTTGTTGCCTCAGAAGATCAACGGTCTTCTTTACTTGCAGTCCACCTGCAACAAACTATCCAACGCCTTTCTCCCTCTCTTGAGGTCACCATTCAATCCCTCACGGATTTAGATCTCACTGATGAGTCTTGGATCTGTCCTTTAACCCTAAACCTGCCTAATTCTCTGGCGTTTCCGGGGCAAAACACTTACTACCATTGTCGGGAGGTGGAGTCGGTTCGTCACAGGGTCAGTGAGTGGGGATATAGTGTGGGGGAGGGAAACTGCTGGTTACCTATAGTGTTGACACAGAAAGGGCCATTATACGCAGAGGCGATCGCCACCGCCCATCCAACCCCCTATCAACCCCTCCATCTTCAAGACACAACACGGCAAACCCTTTACCGATTGGGATACCGGCTCCTGGAGGAAATAGCCGCCCTTCCAGGGGTATACTTGCTCCAGTTTGGGGGAACAGATCCTCCTCGCTTCGACCGGATCATTCCCTTTCCTGATACTCCCGCCCTAGCCACTGTAGGCGTTCAGGAGCCAGATTTATTCACCAGTTACTGGTATTGTCAACTGGGGATTCCCCTCAAAGACTTGATCGTCTTGCCCCCCTGCTTAAGCAGCGCTCAAACTTAAAGGCTTCTGGAGATCGAGAACCTGAAGCACTTGTTCATAGTTCTCATAAATTTCAAACACCCGCTCTAGTTTAGCAATTTCTAAAATTAGCTTCACCTGGCCAGGCAGGTGGCAAAAAATCAGGCGGCACTGGTTCTGCCGAGCCGCTTTGAGTCCATGAACTAACTTTCCTAAACCAGCACTATCCATAAAATTAACCCCACCCAAATTGAGGCAAATGACCGGGGTTTGAGGGGCAATGGCGGCAATCTGTGTGGCAAGGTGTTCTCCCCCCGGGCCATCCAAACGTCCTTGAGGGTAAAGAACCGTAAACTGACCCATTACTGTGCTTGTCATCGTGGTTATCCTTGTTGGCGAGTCCATCGGAGGCGAAAATCGGTGAACGAAATGGGGTTTCCTACGAAATGTAGGTATTTCCCTCAGTTATCTTACCTTAGCTTAGGTCAACCTACCCTGGCGATCGCCCTTCGCTATGCTCTTAATATAAACAGAGAAATTTGGGCTTGTCAGCCCTAGGACTAAAACTTGACCAGAACTTCACATTGACTCCCAGATTTTCCTGAAACCTCCAGAAATTTCCCTAATTGACAGCCCCCCCAATCCAAGTCAAGATCAAGAAAACTTACCCTCAACGCCACTCATCTCGTTTCATGTCCCTAGAGTTCCTCTCCCTCGAAACCCTGCAATCCCTAGCCAGTCAGTATGGCTACTGGACTATCTTCCTCGGAATTATGCTAGAAAACACGGGCTTACCGCTACCGGGAGAAACTATTACCCTCGTAGGAGGGTTTTTAGCGGGCAGTGGGGAGATGGTGTATTGGCGAGTGCTCCTGAGCGCGATCGCTGGAGCCGCGATCGGAGACAATTTCGGCTATTGGCTCGGTAGACTAGGAGGATGGCCCTTACTGCTCAAAGTCGGTCAACTTTTTCGCCTCCCCCAAACCCAACTAGAAAAAACCAAAACCCAATTTCAAGACAACGCTGCTCGTGCCGTCTTCCTAGGACGTTTTATCGCCCTTCTCCGCATTTTTGCTGGCCCCATCGCTGGTATGGTTGAAATGCCCTATCCCCAATTTCTCCTCTGCAATCTGGCGGGAGCCACCCTCTGGGCAACTGTGATGGTCAGTTTAGCCTTCTTGGTCGGGCAAGTAATTCCCCTGGCACAACTCATTACTGGAGTTGGCCAAATGGCAATCATCGCTCTGGTACTCTTTATCGCCTGGATGATCATTCCCCCCTGGTTAGAATCTCGCTCCTCCCCAAAACCTCCCGCCTAACAGAGCAGCACTAGCCTGCCCAAATCCGTGATTCTCCTTCACCGGTTGCCTTCATGCCCCCCGGTCTCCAGATTCGGCTGTCGCCGACATGAATATGACAATTTGTTAGCACAGGATAAAAGTTTCCGGTACAATCAAAACCAAATTGGGAACAATGGTAAGAATTACTTAATTTCTGGAGGATACGGCAATTAATACCTCAATCCTAGCTCATACTCCTGTCACTGAAGCACTAACCACTCGATCTATGCTTCAGATTGAAGGAAAATCCCGCCTGAGCGGCCAGGTTCAAATCAGTGGAGCTAAAAACTCTGCCCTGGCAATCATGGCAGGAGTTTTACTGTGTTCCGATACTTGTCGATTGCAAAATATTCCCAATCTAGTTGATGTTACCCGTATGGGACAAATCCTAGAAGCTTTGGGAGTAAAAGTCCAGCGGCAAGGTCATACTTTAGACTTGGATGCTACTCAGATTAGCCAAGGTCAAGCCCCCTATGAGGTGGTCAGTCAACTGCGAGCCAGTTTCTTTATCATTGGGCCCTTACTAGCCCGTCTCGGTACGGCTCAAGTCCCTCTCCCTGGCGGTTGTGCCATTGGGGCGCGTCCCGTGGATCTCCATGTCCGAGGGCTGCAAGCGATGGGTGCCTATGTGCAAATTGAACATGGGGTGGTGAATGCCTATGCTCCTGGGGGAAAACTGAAGGGGGCAAAAATTTATCTCGATTATCCCAGTGTCGGGGCGACGGAAACCCTGATGATGGCAGCGACGTTGGCGGAGGGGGAAACCTGTATTGAAAATGCGGCTCAAGAGCCGGAAGTGGTTGATTTAGCCAATTTCTGCCGCTCGATGGGAGGGCGGATTAAGGGGGCGGGAACGAAAACGATTTGGATTGAGGGGGTTCCCCGTCTCCATACTACCGATTATGAGATTATTCCCGATCGCATTGAAGCGGGAACTTTTCTGGTGGCAGCGGCCATTACTCAGTCTGAATTAGTCTTAAATCCAGTAATTCCGGCTCACCTGACTCCGGTGATGGCGAAGTTGGCAGCAACGGGTGCTCAAGTGAGGGCAGAAGGCGATCGCCAATTGCGCGTTCTCCCCGCCGAAACTATCTTAGCAACTGATATCGAAACCCTTCCCTATCCAGGATTTCCGACGGATATGCAAGCCCAATTTATGGCCTTGCTCACCCTGGCGGCTGGTAATAGCATGGTCACGGAAACCGTGTTTGAAAATCGGCTGCGTCACGTAGCAGAGTTGCAACGGATGGGCGCAAATATTCGGGTTAAAGGCAATATTGCCATTGTCAAAGGGGTTCCCTTCTTATCAGGTGCGCCGGTTTTAGCGACCGATTTGAGAGCTTCTGCTGCCTTGGTTTTAGCGGGGTTAGCCGCAGAAGGTACCACGATTATTCAAGATCTACAGCATTTAGATCGAGGATACGAACAGCTAGAAGTCAAGCTACAACAAGTTGGGGCCCGCTTAAAGCGAGTAGAAGTAACCCATTAGCTCAAGAGTGGGGAACCAAGGGGTTGATTCTGCTTCCCCCAGTTAAGTCCTGAAGGGTGCAGCAATTAGGCAACAAGAAATAGGTCAAGTATACAGTAGGTTTTTTCGGGATGGGTCAGATGCATAAAGAGCGCGATTCGCTAGAATCTAAGTGTCAACTTCACTGTCAACTGTCAACTGTTTTGTGAGGTTTTTCCTGTGGCTCTCTATGCTGAACTCCACCGACACTTAGGTGGTTCGGTTGTCCCCCGCATCCTATGGCGCTATTTTCATCGGAGCGAATCTTCCTGGGCGAATCAATTTCCAGAATATCCAGCCTTTGAGGAGTTCTATACCCGTCCTCGCCAGACGTTAGATGAGTATCTAGAACTCCATACCCTGGTAGAAAAAACACAAACGGTAGAAACTCTACCTTATTTTATTTATCGGTTGATTCGAGGGGCCTATGTGTTTGAGAATTTGGCTTACCTAGAATTACGCTACACTCCCTATCTACGGACTCCAGAAGAGTTGAGCCAGAGCGATCGCCTTGATCAAATGGCAGAAGTAGTCGCTGCCGTCGGTCAAGCCAGTCAAGAGAATCGTTATGCGATTATTACCAGTCAGATTCTCTGTATGCATTCCCGTCTTCCCTATGAAGTTAATCGCGCCATTGTCGAGTTAGCCGCCCAAATGCCTGAATATGTTTGTGGCATTGATATTGCCGGAGGAGATGCTCATTATGCTGATCGCCTGCCAGAATTAATCCAACTCTATGAGTATGGGCGATCGCTCGGTCTCAATACCACCGGCCACCTCTACGAAACTACAGCCGGATGCTACCCAGAACTATTGCCTTTCCTAATGCGAATTGGCCATGGCATCCAAATCCCCTTACATTATCCCGAACTTCTGCCTCAACTGGCTCGCCAAGGTCAATGTCTCGAAGTCTGTCCCACCACCTACCTAAAAACAGGAACGCTCCAAGACTTAACCGAACTCAAAATTGTCTTTGATCGGTGTTTTGAGGCCGGAGTTGATATTGCCATCTGTACCGATAACGCCGGACTTCATAATGTCCGTTTACCCTTTGAATATGAAAACCTCTTAACCCTAGATATCATTAGCTTTGAACAACTACAAGCCTGTCAAGATGCCTCTTTCCGTCATGCCTTTGCTTGGCCTCATCCCGAACGACCCGCTTCCTTACTGACAGGACTGTTACAAACTGAACACAATCCCCCCTTACTAGCTGCTTTCAGCTAATGGCGGGATAAACCCCCGTAGGGGCAATCTCGCCCCTACAGAAACCCAATCACCTCATTTAAGCGCCCCGTTGCAAAGCCGCTTCTACTTGACGAAATTCCTGATTTAGTCGTTGTTTCAGCTTTTCTGGCAAGGGACGATTCGGATAAGAGCTATAATGACCCGCTAAACTATTGAGGGCAGTTCGCATGGTAGTAAATGAAGTTAATGTCAATACCGATTTATCCCGACGATACCGAGAAGCATATTGATTAATCAACTCCCTTGTTTGGGCTTGGGCTTTAGCTTTATCCGGGGAACTCTCTGGCAATTCAATTGCTGTTCGCAGGCTATCTACCATGGCTAAGGTATCTTGAGCATAATTGCCTGTAATCAAAGATGGGGTAGTCGCGCAGCCGACAAGACCGATAATTGCTACCAAAATTAAGGGTAACAATCGGCGAAAAAAGTGCTTCATCATGAAAGGATCATCAAAATGTGATTAGGAATGCAAATTAGGATGATCCTATCGTGGATGGGGACGTTTTAACCAAACCGTCCGCTGACATACTGCTGAGTTGCTTCCTCCTGGGGATTTTGAAAGATATCTTCCGTATGGTTATATTCCACGAGATAGCCAAACCGTTTGCCGCCTTCGATCGCCTTGGCATTGAAAAAGGCAGTCATATCCGATACCCGCGAAGCCTGTTGCATATTGTGGGTAACAATGACAATGGTATAGTTTTCCTTGAGTTCGTGAATCAACTCTTCCACTTTGAGGGTAGAAATTGGGTCAAGGGAAGCACAGGGTTCATCCATTAACACCACATCGGGGTTTACGGCGACGGTGCGGGCGATACAGAGGCGCTGCTGTTGTCCTCCAGAGAGGGCAAATCCGCTTTGTTTGAGTTTATCTTTTACCTCATCCCACAAAGCCGCTTGTCGGAGAGAGCGCTCAATCACTTCATCCATCTCTGCCTTAGATTTGGCCAGCCCATTAATCCTGACTCCATAGGCAATATTGTCATAAATGGACTTGGGGAAGGGGTTTGGCTTTTGGAAAACCATGCCAATTTTGCGTCGCACTTCTACTGGATCGACGTTCTTGTGGTACAAACTCTGATCGTGGTAAGACATTTGCCCTTCTAGCTTAAAGGAGGGAATGAGGTCATTGAGGCGATTAAAACATCGGAGAATGGTACTTTTACCGCATCCTGAGGGGCCGATAAACGCAGTGACTTGATTTTTGGGGATTTTTAAGGAGACATCTCGAACGGCTTTAAAGTCGCCATAAAAGATACTGACATTCTCTGCTTTTAAAACCGCTTCCATTGGGGTTTCTGGCTGGCGATCGCTCACATTTTCCATGGTATTACTCCTAATTCACTTCAGAATAGATGGGGCATTAAAATTGACTTTGACGGGTTGCTAATCGGGCGATGATACTGGTCAATAACACCAATAGCACCAAAACTAAGGAGGCTGCCCAAGCTAACTCCTGAAGTTTCAGATCAAAGCTACTGGCAAAGTTGTACACAAGAACAGCGAGAGAAGGGGTAGGAGCCATCAATCCTCTCGGCCAGAAGTTGGAATTGAGAGCCGTAAACAGGAGGGGAGCCGTTTCTCCTGAAGCACGGGCGATCGCCAGGGTAACTCCGGTTAAGATGGCAGGGAGAGCAGCGGGGAGAACAACCGTCAGGACAGTTTGATAGTCTGATGCCCCAATGCCTACGGAAGCCCAGCGAATATCTTTGGGCACAATTTGCAGCGCTTCGTCCGTGGTGCGGATAATGGTGGGTAGCATTAAGACGGAGAGGGCCACCCCTCCAGCGAGAGCGGAGAAGGTTCCTGTCGTAATTACAACTAAACTGTACGCGAATACCCCAGCAATAATGGAGGGGACACCACTGAGGACATTAGTGGCAAAACGAATCCACCGGGCGACTGGGCTACCGGAGCTAAATTCGGACAGATAGACGGCAGCAAGGACACCGATGGGAACGGCGATCGCGCTGGCAATACCAACGGTCATAAATGTACCGACAATGGCATTGGCAATGCCTCCTCCCGTTTGTCCAGCAGCGGGAGGTAATTTGGTAAACAGGTCAAGATTGAGACGTGAGCCGCCCTTGATTAACACATAAATGAGAACAGCAAACAAAGGCAAAACCGTTATGCCAATGCAAATCCCAGAGATAGTGGTCATGGTTATTTCCAACAAGGCTCTAGGACTAGTGTTATTACGGATAAGACTACTCCCTAGGGAAGGAGATTCTGAAGAATGGGTCATGGGAAATTCGGAGAAACGAAGAATTAGTCATACTTGGCTTTGACCTGGTTGACAATCCATTCAGCGAGGATATTAACCACCAAAGTCAGAATCATTAACACTAAACCGGAATACATCAAGGCAGAGACTTGCAGTCCAGAGGCTTCAGGGAATTGGTTCGCCATCAGGGAAGAAATGGTATTTCCCGGAGCCAGAATTGACCAACTCATTTGGTTGGAATTACCGATGAGCATGGTGGCAGCCATAGTTTCTCCCATGGCTCGCCCCAGGGCTAACATAATGCCGCCAACGATGCCAGAGAAGGCGGCGGGGAGCAATACTCGAAAAATGGTGATCCATCGAGTTCCTCCTAAACCAAGAGAGGCTTGGCGTAAGTCAGGGGGGAGGCTGGCGAGGGAGTCGCGGGCGATCGCCGTAATAATCGGTAAAATCATAATCGATAGCACCAACCCCGCCGGTAACATTCCCACACCGGCTAAGGGAGTGCTAAACAGGGGAATCCAGCCAAACTGAGCATTCAGGAAATTCCCGAAGGGGCGAATCAGAGGAATGAGCACAAAAATTCCCCACAAACCATATACCACACTGGGAATAGCTGCGAGCAGTTCTACCAAAAACACGAGAATGGTGCGGATGCTTACAGGAATAAAGTCTTCACTCAGGAAAATTGCCGTTCCTAATCCCAGAGGTACAGCGATCGCCAGGGCGATCGTTGCACTCATCAGCGTTCCATAGATCATGGGCCAAATCCCATATTGATGGTTCACTGGGTTCCAGGCACTTTGCCATAAGAAGCCTAGGCCAAACT
>CAZTRW010000167.1:0-8506 GCA_964616725.1 uncultured bacterium | reverse complement strand
GGCTGGGGGAAGGAGCCATTGGATGAAGTCTTGGGGAAATTTTTCGGCGAGGTATTTGCAGGCGTTGTCGTAGGCCAAGGGATTGGGTGGATCTAAACTTGATCCTAGTGTAGTCTTGTGGAGTTCAAGCTTTCAAGGATTTAAGTTGGGTAGTCAGAAGATGGTGTAGTAACATTTGCTAATTGTTGCTTGACTATGGAAGGGTAGACTGAGGGTGAAATTACGTTCAAGCTATTATGAATTGATTCCTTATCTGCGCCAACAGTGGCAGACGATCGCCCAAGCATTAGTCTGTACATTAGTATTTACAGCATTTTGGCCGATCTTAGCCCAATTAGCGGGACAAATTGCTGAGTTGATTAGCCAGGGATTGGTGATGCAGACAGCTCAACTGGGGGCGATCGCCGGAGGAGTTTTTCTGCTGCGAGGCTTGGTACAATACGGCCAAGATGCTCTGATGGCTAACGCTGCTTTTCAGATTGCTCGTGATTTGCGACAGGACATTTACAGTCATCTCCATCAACTGAGTTTAGATTATTTTGAAAGTGCCAAAACAGGAGATCTGTCCTACCGTCTTACGGAAGATGTTGATCGCATTGGCGAAGCGATTAACAAAATCTTTCACCAATTTATTCCTAGCATTTTACAACTGATCGTCGTCATTGCCTACATGGTGTATATCAATTGGCAACTAACTCTGGCTGTGGCGATCGTTGCCCCCTTAATGGCCCTGTTGGTAGGATGGTTTGGTGAGCAACTGTTACGCTATTCTCGTCGTAGCCAAAACCGCGTTTCTGACTTAGCCTCTTTAATCACAGAAGTCTTCAGTGGCATTCGCTTAGTACAAGCCTTTGATGCTCGCAGCTATGAAATTGAGCGGTTTGGAAAAGAAGCGGAGCGCAATCGACGCGCCAAGTATCATGCCGAACGTCTGAAAGCCATTCAATTTCCTGTGGTGGGTTTTTTAGAAGCTATGAGTATCATTTTCTTACTCTTTCTGGGAGGATGGCAAATTCGAGAAGGGAATCTCACGGGAAACGGCTTTCTGCGCTATGTAGTAGCAACAGCAATGTTAATCGATCCGATTTCTTTTGCAACCAGTAATTTTAATGAATTTAAGCAATCAGAAGCTTCTGTTGATCGGGTTTTTGAGTTAATGGTGATTGAACCCAAAGTTGTGGAATCTCCAGAGGCTTTTTGCTTATCCAGAGTCCAGGGGAAAGTAGACTATCAAGGGGTAACTTTTGGTTATGATCCTGAGAAACTGGTCTTAAATGAAATCACTTTTGGGGTTGAACCAGGTGAAGTCATTGCCTTAGTGGGCCCTTCGGGAGCAGGAAAAACTACGTTAGTGAATCTGCTTTTACGGTTTTATGATGTTCAAAATGGTCGAATTCTAATTGATGACTGTGATATTCGCCAAGTCACGCTCCATTCTCTGCGACGACAAATCGGCATTGTCCCTCAAGAAACTATTTTATTTTCGGGAACCGTGGCCCAAAATATTGCATTTGGACAAAATAAATTTGATCTCTTAGAGGTGGAAGCGGCGGCAAAAATTGCCAATGCTCATCAGTTTATTGAGCAATTACCGGAAGGGTATCAAACTTGGATGGGAGAGCGAGGCATGACTTTATCAGGAGGGCAGCGACAGCGTGTGGCGATCGCCCGGGCGGTATTCTTGAATCCTCGGATCTTAATCCTCGACGAAGCCACCTCCGCCTTAGATTCTGAATCAGAAGCCTTGGTACAAGAGGCTCTAGAGCGGGTGATGAAAGATCGAACCGTGTTTATTATTGCCCATCGTTTAGCGACGGTACGCCGTGCTCACCGTATTCTGGTAGTTGAACAAGGTCAAATTGTGGAATCAGGAACCCATCAAGAGTTACTAGAAAAAGGCGATCGCTATGCCTTATTTCATGCTCGCCAATTTAGCTAAATTATCCCATTTTCGAGCAGTATGAGAGTCTAATTTACCAGGGGATTCCGCCCGATTAAACCCGTCATTAATCGCAGGGAGAGATAGCGAAAGAGTCTTAATTTTTGTAAGCTCACTAATCCCAAACGACGGACGAAAACGATCGGTAACCATTGGGTAGAAAAGAGACGATCTAATAAATCGGTAAAGCCTAAAATTAACCAGTTTTCGGGTTTGCGCCATTGTTGATATTGTTGGAGAATTTCTAGAGTGCCGATGTCTTGATTTTGATGATGGGCGGTGATGAGAATTTCGGCTAAGGCGACAGCATCACGAATGCCTAAATTTAGACCTTGTCCGCCGACGGGATGACAGCAGTGGGCGGCATCTCCAGCGAGAGCAAGGCGATGACTAACATAGCGATCGCACTGCATTAATTGTACGGGAAAAACCAACCGAGGCCCCGCTAATTCTAACCGTCCTAAAATACCTGCGGTGCGCTGTTCCAACTGTCTTACAAATTCTGAGGCTTCTAAAGTTTGTAAGGCTTGCGCTTCTGCATGGGGAGCCGTCCACACCACCTGCACTCGATTCCCTGGTAAGGGCAAGACTCCCATCGGTCCCGTATGCCAAAATCGTTCAAAAGCGACATTGTGGTGTGGTTTTTCTGTGGTAACGGTGGTAGCGACACAAGATTGCCAATAGTGCCATCCCTGAGTTTGAATCTCAGCGGCTTCTCGAATGGGCGATCGCACACCATCCGTAGCAATCACCAACCTTGTCTTAATCATCACTATTCCTTGCGGATCTTCCCGCCTCACTCTCACTGTCGCATCATCCGGCCCATAATCCACTGCCTCCACCGTCGCCGGACACAACCATTCCATCAATCGGCCATCATGAATCTGCTTGGCCAGCGCTCTCCAAATCACCCCATGTTCACCCACATAACCCAACTGTTCCCGACCCAAATCGTCAGGAGTAAACCGCACAATCCATTCATTGAGATCCGATAACTGAATCTCCTTAAAAGTGACGATTTGCGGCAAGATTTCTCCCCAAACCCCTAAACGATCAAAAATCTCTCCAGACAGCAATGTAAGGGCATAGGCTTGGCGCTTAGAGGCAACTATTTCTGGAGGTCGAGCCTCAATCAAAGTAATCCTTAACCCCGAATCTTTCAAAGCACAGGCTAAGGTTACGCCCACAATTCCTGCCCCAATAATTACAATATCTGTATGACTGTGGACAGGGGGACAGGAAACAGAAGATAGTTGATTGTTAATTGTTATGGTCATTTTCTGGTCAAAGGTAAGAACTTTAGCGACATTAGTTGTTGCCATTCGCATTCACTGTATTATGTATTAGACGGAAAAATTCCGTCTAATCTGAGCTATGGGAGATATCGGCTCGCCCTATAGGGGTGTTATGGTGCCAAACGCTCTGATGGTCAATGATTAGCTGTTGACTGCGATCGCCGATGGGAGAGCTGCCACTAAAGAACGAACGACAGCAATCATCGCCACTTCATGATCAAGACGGTTAATAGCCGATCCGACTCCGATGCCTGCGGCACCCGCCGCAATAGCCAGGGGTGCGGTGACGCTAGATAATCCTGACGCGCAGAGTACGGGGACTTGTACACCACGGGAAATTTCATAGGCAGCGGCTAGGGTAGGGGCGGCTTTTTCGATGAGGCCTAAGGTGCCGGAATGGGTTGGCTGGCTGCTGGTGCCTCCTTCGGTTTGAATAAGGTCTGCGCCTTCAGCGACTAGGGCTTGAGCTAATTGTACTTGTTGGTGGAGAGGCAGAAAGTGGGGAACGGTGACTGAGAGGGTGATTTCTGGAAAGAGCGATCGCACCTCTTGGGTGAGTGCCAATACTTCATCCGCCTCAAATCGCCGTCCTTGGGCGTAGAAAGCATCAAAATTCCCAATTTCAATCAAATCGGCTCCCGCCTCTACTGCGGCGGCAAATTTCGCTGGCTCTACGGAAGAAACACATAGGGGTAGAGAGGTTAAATTTCGGCACATCCGTACTAGGGAGGGATCGGCAGCAATATCAACGAATGTAGCGCCACCGCGATCAGCTGCTGTCACCACCCTCGCTACCTGATGAGCATCAAAATTCATTAACCCGCTAATCACTTTTAAGGCCCGTCCCTGGGCTAAGGCGGGTTGAAGTTGAGGAAGAATTGTCATAAGACCTCATGGGTGTATTTAATCATGGTGTTATTCTCCATTGTGCCATGAGAGGTAATGGTGCTAAAGGTGAAGTTGACTGATAGCAATTTTACCGGCAAAACAAATATCTACATCCGTGCCAGGTTTCCGTTTCCGCTCTTCATACACTCCTGTATAAAAGTAATTTTCCCCTTCTACGCGATAACTGATGGGTAAGGGTTCGGTACTTAAGGGGCAAAATACTATTTCTGGTGGAGGCGATCCTGAAGGGAGATGGGGAAGATTCACGTTCCAAAAGCATCCTGGCTGGAGGGGTAATGTGAGCAAGCGAGAGAGGATGTGGGCAGTCCATTGGGTGGTTTGTTCCCAGTCAATGGTTTGAGGGGGTTTAATCCAATGGGAAATGGCAATGCCAGGAATGCCATGAAAGGTGGCTTCTCGCACGGCGGCGACGGTTCCTGACATATAGATATCGATGCCGAGGTTCCCTCCGGCGTTGACTCCAGAGATTACCCAGTCTATTTTGAGGTTGAGTTGGGCGATCGCCAAGCGGACACAATCGGCGGGGGTGCCTGTGATGGCATATTCCTGGGGCGATCGCTGTTTAATTTGTAGAGGAGTATCAGTGGTGGTTTGATGTCCACAGCCAGAATGCTGACGTTGAGGAGCAACAATGACTTTTTCCTGTTCTAAGGCTTGGCAAAGGGCACGCAGTCCCGGTGCATCAATCCCGTCATCGTTGGTTAAAATGATTGCCATGGGTTTGGATAATGGGGAATTCAAGAAGAGGTGAACGGACTGGTTACACCCATGGGTATGACCTGACTGTCCACTGCTCTATAATGTAACCACCTTTTGGATATTCTTTGAGACAAGGCTATGGATTCTGGGAAGATCAAAGCATTGGAGCGTAAACTGGAGAGTGATAATCTGCGCGATCGCAAGTTAGCCCTGTTAGCGTTGCGAGAGGTTTCCCCCACAGAAGCCCTGCCTTTGATTAAAAAAGCCCTGCATGATCCGAATCAGCAGGTGCGCTCTATGGCGGTTTTTGCTTTGGGGGTGAAGCCTACGGAGGAATGTTTTCCCCTGTTAGTCAATCTGCTAGAAACCGATCCTGATTATGGCATTCGGGCAGATGCGGCAGGAGCATTAGGCTATTTGCGCGATCTCCGGGCTTTTGAGCCTTTAGTGCGTGCCTTCTATGAAGATACGGATTGGTTAGTGCGCTTTAGTGCGGCGGTTTCTCTGGGTAATCTCCGAGATCAACGGGCCCATGATGTGTTGATTCAAGCCCTCAATAGCCCAGAAGTGGTGATTCAACAGGCGGCGATCGCCGCCCTGGGAGAAATCCAAGACCTCAGTGCTATTTCTGACCTTCTCCGCTTTGCTGGATCGCCGGATTGGTTAGTCCGCCAGCGTCTGGCGGAGGCTTTAGGCAATTTACCTTGTACCCAAAGTTACTCTGCTCTCAAATATCTGGCTAAGGATTCCCATCCTCATGTGGCTCTAGCAGCCACCTTAGCTTTGGAGCATCTCACCCTCTAGCCTCCTAATCGCTTGACTTTATATCCTTTTTGTGCTAGAAACTCCATTAATTTTTGACCATGATCTCCTTGAATTTCTAGGGTTTGCTCCTTAAGAGTTCCTCCCGATCCGCAATGGGTTTTGAGTTGTTTTAAGAGCGTCTGAAGTGGCTCCTGAGTCTGTTGAAATCCCTGGATCAAGGTAACCGTTTTTCCCTTGCGTCCTTTACGAGACACCTCAATTTTCAGAGTTTGCTTCTCTGGGGGCAAGTCAATCTCGGAGGCAGTTTCTGGCTCAGGAGTAGGAGTTGAGCCAAATTCTTGATAGGCGAGGCGATCGCCTAATTTTGTCATCTTTTGACCAGTCATATTAACTATTAGCTAATTTCTCCAAAATATAAAACCCGCGAATAAAATCCGCCACCACTTCTACGGAAGGTACCGCCAACTGCTGCATTTTCATTGTTGCCGACTCACCACTTTGAAAATAATCGGCTGACTCTACCAACCGTTTGCCAAAGGAAGGATGATAATAGATACTCAGAGATTGATCGCTAGAGTTCGTCAGACTAACCTGAGTAGGCATCGCGAAAAACTCATCAGCTCCTGGAGGTTTCGGTAAATCATCACCGACTTTCACCCGCATCACCCGGCTCATCACTTGACTAAGAGCTTTACTAATTTGCTTAATCCGTTTGCGATCTTTAATGGACAGACAATCTTCCATCTCTGGAGTCCGAATAATCTCCATCACTTCAGTAATATTTCTTTGGGTGGCGACGGAATCCTTGAAGGGTAGAATAGCCAAATAGGCGATCGGCAATAGCTCCTCATCTCGATCTAAGCGAAACACCAAAGTCGTGCGCCGATACCCCACTTTGATACTCGGAGGATGATTCATCCCCGGATATTGCTGGGAAATGTGATAGTAAAACGCGGACAAGGCAAAAATAGCTGCATGGTCTAATTGAGCATCAACCGTAATACTAATGGTAGGGGGAGTGGGATTAAAAAACTGCTGAAACTCTTCCGGGCTAAAATGATAGACCAAGGTATGGTCTCCATCGGGACTCAAATCCACCCATTCACAAGCCATGCCATCGGTTTTCAAGCCAAACCGAGACACGCCATAAAGTTTTGCTCCCGTCAACGTTGCGCCACTTAAGTCAGCTCCACTCCATTCCACTTGAATTAAATTGGCTTGAGTCAAATCGGCATGAACCAAACTACAATTGACTAAATTCGCATTACTTAAATCCGCTCCAATTAAATTAGTGCCACTCAGTTTTGCTTCGCTTAAATCCGCCCAACTCAGATTAGTGCCACTGAGATCCACCCAGCGTAAATTCGCACCACTCAAGTTCGCACCACTCAAATTGGCACGACTGAGGTTAGCGTGTCGCAAATCGGCATCGCGTAAATCGGAGCCACTTAAGTCAGCTCTGGCTAAGTCTGTGCCATGTAGATTAGCGCCTTCTAGGTTAGCCGCAATCATGGAAGTGCCGCGCAAATCGACTTCACTGAGGTTTGCGCCACTGAGATTGGCTTGACGTAAGGTAGCTTCTCGGAGATCGGCTCCTGTGAGGTTAGCACGGCTTAAATTGGCATTACTGAGTTGGGCACGGATTAGCTCTGCCCGAATTAATCCGGCTTGAATGAGGGTAGCACCACTTAAGTCCGCCCGGACTAAGTTAGCGACATTAAGAATGGCACGGTTAAAGTTGGCTTTGGTGAGATTACAACCACTCAGGCGAGCCACATTGAGCTTGGCTTTACTCAGATCGGCTCCTTGTAGGTTGGCTCCACTGAGATTAGCGACACAGAGATTAGCCCCGCTCAAGTTGGCTTCGCTGAGGTTGACACCGCTTAAGTTCGCTTCTGGGAGCAAGATGCCCATGAAATCTCTTTCGCCGTTTTCGTACCGACTAAGCAGTTCCTCTTCTTCCATGGTGATTTCCTAGGGTTGGGTTGGGGACACTCTGATGATGGGTGGGTAATCGCGCTTCATCTGGTGATTGGGGGGATGAGGGCGGTGTGTATTGGGGAACACTCTAGCGAAACCAGAGGGCTACTCTTGTACACTTGGCATAGTCTAGCAGGGTACAGAATGAGTTTAAGGGATGGATAGATGAAAATTGGCATTGTTGGTTTGGGGTTAATCGGGGGATCGTTAGGGTTAGCATGGCGATCGCTAGGGATGGAAGTTTTCGGAGTTAGCCGCAATCCCAGCACTTGTGAGTTGGCGGTGGCTCAAGGCGTTGCCGATTATGCCAGTACAGAGTTAAGCCAATTAACTCCTGCGGAGGTTGTCTTTATTTGTACGCCTATCGACAAAATTCGGCCGACAGTAGAACAATTGGTTGGCGTTCTGTCTCCGGCCACAATTGTAACGGATGTTGGGTCAGTTAAAACGCCAATTGTGGAGTCTGTTAGCCGATTGTGGCCGAATTTTGTGGGGGGACATCCCATGGCAGGAACGGCGGAACAGGGGTTAGGGGCTGCACAGTTGGGGTTGTTTGTCAATCGTCCTTATGTGCTTACACCCATAGGAACTACTCCTTCTGAGTCGTTAGAGGGGGTGACTACTCTGGTGTCTCGTCTGCACAGTCGGGTGTATTGCTGTGCACCGGAAGTCCATGATCGGGCGGTGGCGTTGATTTCCCATTTGCCGGTGTTTGTGAGTGCGGCTCTGATTCGGAGTTGTATGGAGCCATCGATTCCGTCGGAGGTGCTGGAGTTGGCGCAAAATTTGGCTAGTTCTGGGTTTGCGGATACGAGTCGGGTGGGGGGAGGCAATCCGGAGTTGGGGCGGATGATGGCGGAGTATAATCGGGAGGGTTTGCTGCGATCGCTATTGACTTATCGCGATGCTCTCGATCAAC
>CAZTRW010000166.1:0-8721 GCA_964616725.1 uncultured bacterium | reverse complement strand
CGGCATTGAAGATGCCGCTGGAGCCGCCGCCGGGTTAGCCGCTGGGTTTAATGCTCCCATTGCCGGAATGCTCTTTGTCCTGGAAGAATTGCTCCATGATGTTTCCGAATTAACCATAGAAACCGCTATTGGAGCCTCCTTTATTGGCGCTGTCATCTCTCGCCTGTTTGGTGAAACCAATAATCTGGCACTCAATCGCGTGGTGGAAACCTCCATTGCCCACTTTTCTGCTCCCGAAATTCCTGCCTTTGTGATCCTAGGGATTCTGGCAGGACTGCTCGGTACTCTATTTAATCAAAGCATTATTACCAGCTTAAGGATTAATCGTCGTTTGCCTCTAAGTTTACCGGCACGCATGGCCCTAGCGGGCTTAATTTCCGGGTTTTGTATTGCTCTGTTGCCTTCGAGTTTCACCAATCATGCCGGGCTGCGAAACCTGCTGTTAGTTGGGGATCTCGGTATTCGTCAGGCACTGGTCGCATTTGTGGTTCATTTTTTACTGACTTGTTTGGCTTATGGGGCGGGTACACCTGGGGGGTTGTTTGCGCCAACACTGACTTTGGGAGCGGCTTTGGGCTATTTGGTGGGGCATTCTCTGGGCTTGACGTTTGGGGTATCGCCAGATACTTATGCTCTGGCGGGAATGGGTGCTTTTTTCAGTGCGGTGGGAAAAGTACCCATGACGAGTATTGTGATTGTGTTTGAGATTACGGCTGATTTTAATTTGGTTTTGCCCCTGATGATTGTGTCGGTGGTGGCTTATTTTGTGTCGAGTTTGATCGAGAAAAATTCTCTCTATCAGCGGTTGTTGATTTGGAATGGGATGGAGCCGTCCCAGCCCTATCGTAAAATTCCAGAGGGATTTGATCAGTTGATGGCTGAGGATGTGATGCAGTCTCGTGTGGAAACTTTGGATGTAGAACTGACTCTAGAGGAGGTGATGCAGGCATTTTCCCAGTCCCATCATCGGGGTTTTCCGGTGGTGAATGAGGGGAGGCTGGTGGGAATTGTGACACAATCGGATTTGGAGAAGATCGACTCAGGCGATCGCCACCAAAAAGCCATACTCCGCGAAATTATGACTGCCGATCCAGTCACTGTCAAGCCCACCCATCCCTTAAGTGAAGTGGTTTATCGCTTAAACCGATATAAACTCAGTCGTTTACCAGTTACAGAAGGACAAAGATTAGTCGGAATTATTACTCGCAGCGATATCATTCGGGTTGAGTCCGAATTGCTCAGTGGTAGAAGCCCGATTTTGTCCGTACAGGAAGGCCTTGGGCCCGCTGGTCAAGGATCTTATGTTGTCTATCAAACTCACGGGCCTGCTATTGGCAAGGGGCGAGTGTTGGTCACCATTGCCAATCCTCGTACCGCCGCCCTGCTCCTAGAAATGGCAGGGTCAATGGCAGCAGCCCAGGGTTATGAGTTGGAATGTTTACAAGTGATTCTGGTCTCTCGCCACACTCCTCCCGATGAAACCCCAGTAGACTTAGATCGATTGTATCGCTGGACAGAATATACCCAAACTCTGGGAAAGCGCTTAGGGATTAGTGTGCATACTCAGGTGCGTGTTTCCCATGATGTGGCTAAAACTATTTTAGAGACTATTAAGCAACGTCGGATCAATCAGTTGGTGATGGGATGGAAGGGAAAAACCACTACTCCGGGTCGCATTTTTGGGGATGTGGTAGATACGGTGATTCGTCTGGCTCCTTGTGAGGTGGTGCTGGTGAAGTGGGCAACTTGTGGACAGCGGGCGAAATGGCGCTTTAATCGGTGGCTATTGCCCTTAGCTGGTGGGCCAAATGCGATCGCCGGAGCGGAATTATTACCCGGTTTCCTGCGATTGAGAGACCTGCCTCAGAACGCTCCTGGACGCCAATTCCCCAGAGGTGAGCCGGAAATTCAATTGTGTCAAGTCTATTCTCCTGAAGAAGGTATGAGAATCCCTGGAGTCTTAGAAGAAGTGCAGCAGTTTTTACAGGGGCGTTTAAATCCTCTAGGGAGTCAAGAGAGTTACCCATTGAAAAGAGTGCATTTAGTCTCTGCCCAAGTCAGTACAGCGATTATTAATCAGGTTAAAAAAGCGCAGATTGAGGTGGTGATGATGGGGGCTTCACGAGAAGGTTTGCTCAAACAGGTGATGAATGGTAATATTCCCGAAGCGATCGCTGCCGGTTGTGAATGTACCGTCATCTTAGTCCGGCAAGCGCCCTCCCTCACTCCTCTCCCGGAAAACTATCCCATTAAAAATTAAAAACATTTCCCCGATCCCTCACCTCCCTTGTCTACAATAGAAAAGAATAGATGTGGTTGTGGTTGGTGATATTTTGTTTTGTCTAATCAGGATAGAATTGGTATGTTATTTTCCCGATTTTCTTCCCCTTCTCGCCCTTCCCTGGGGGGAACCTTAGCAGCTTGGCTGGGTGCGATGGTTTTTTCTCCCCTACCCTGCCTCGCCCTAGATGACCTCAAGCTACCACAAGATGTGGGATTACCGAGTCGCCGTCAAGCAGGGGGAACTCGTGATGTCTGTTTGCAAGACAAAACTCGTCGGGTGATTTCTCTGGTACCTCAATCGAATTCAGGACGCACTTTAAGCGCTTCCCCTACGGTTTTTGTGTATTTACCCCAATATGAGACAACTACTCCAGAGGGTTTGATCATTGTCCAAGAATTGGATCAAGAAAAATTAGCCGCAGCGGGGTTAACTTTAGCAGATTTGGAAAATAGTAATAAAGACCAATTTTTCAAAAAAGAAGCCCAAAGCCGGGTGACACTCACCAAGAATTCCGGAGTGTTGGGTTTACCCTGGGGTGAATATCCCGAGTTACCGCAGTTGGAACCGGGCAAGATTTATCTGTGGGCATTTCAGTTAGTTTGTAATGGCGATCCTACCCTGTTTGCAGAAGGCTGGATTCAGAGAGTGGCAAGTGTAGGCGATCAACAGAAAATTCAAAGGGAATTGGACTTGGCCAAATCTTACCGCGATCGCGCGAAAATCTATGCCCAATCTGGTCTATGGTATGATCTACTGTCTACTTTAGCCGCTCAGAGTAATCTTGCCAGTGCCGAGAGAGAGCAGGGGAAGAAAGATTGGCAGAGTGTTTTACTCCATCCCCAAGTAAATCTCCCCATGATCGTCGATGAGCCGCTGCTGCCTTTTATTTCAATAGCCCGTAGGAATTCCTAGGGTTCGGGGGGAGAAAGGAAATCACCGGTTTTTCTCTTGTAATTTCAGGATGATTTCTTGATGAACGGCACGAGTAATGGGATAAAAATACACAAGGACTACTCCCCCTAGGAGGCATAAGGTGGGCACGAGGGTAATGCACAGACGAATGGCCAGAAGAGCAGACTCAGATTGTACAGCCACTGGTTCGTTGGCGATCGCCCCTTGATAGCCCGACCAGCCCAAAATCTGACCCACTAAGGCCAATCCTACCGCTAAACCCATTTTCTGTAACAGTAGCATGAACGAGTAAAATACCCCTTCTCGACGTTGACCTGTCTGGAGTTCATCAAAATCAACCACATCAGGCAGCAGAGACCAAGGAATCAAATAAGCAACGGATACCCCAAAACCAGCGATCACTGCCAAACTATACATTAACCCCATTTGACCGGGTTGTAAAATCCACAATCCCCCTTGAGCAATGAGCCAGAATCCCGATCCCAGATAGTAAACCGCTTGCTTGCCTAACCGATGGCTCACTTGGCTCCACACAGATAACATCATGATCGCTGTTCCTTGGACTGCCAAAGCACAAAAATAAAATCCTTCCGAAGGCAGTCCGATCCAACTGACCACATAGTATTTCAAAACAGTGGCGGTGATTTGCACGGCTAACCAAGAACACAGGTAAATCCCCATCACAAATAGGAAGGGGCGGTTAGTCAAAGCTATCTGAATTTGCCTGAGCAGGGGAAGGGCAGTTTCCGGGGCGGGGCGGCGGTGTTGTTCGTGGCGAGCAACAGGTTGGCGAGTGCCCCAAACGCAGAGATAGAGGGGAATAATCGATAAGACACTCACGAGAGCGCCGAGAATCAGATGTTGTTTGATGGGATCTTTAATCAGGAGGGAGAGGGCTAATCCTAAGAGCAGGGAAAGGATACTGCCGCCAATAGAGAAAGTGAAGCGAAAGCTGTTCAGGGTGGTGCGTTCATGGTAATCGGTGGCTAGTTCGGCGGTGAGGGCGGCGTAGGGCAAGTTCACCATAGTGTAGAAGAGATGGAAGGCGATCGCCACAATAACATAGTACCAAAACTTTCCCCATTCACTCCAGGGCGGAACAAGCCAAAAGAGGAGGAAAGAGATCCCAAAGGGAATGGCAGCAAATATCATCCAAGGATGTCGTCTGCCCCAGGGGGATTGGGTGCGATCGCTTAAAACCCCAATGATCGGATCGTTAATAGCATCCCAAATCTTACCAATCATCAGTACCTGGCCGGCTAAACCGGGGTTAATTCCTGCCACATCCGTTAAAAAGGGTAAGAGCAAGAATACCACCAGATTCGCGGTCATGGCTGGGCCTAAATCCCCCACTCCATAGGCTAATTTTTGTAAAAAGGTTAAGGATGGCTGTCCGTTGGGCGATCGCAATTCAGAGGTCATGGGAAAATGGCAAAATGGGGAAACATCACAAGCTTTGTACAGGTTATGTCTGATTTATTTGTTTCTTGGTCAGAATACCACCACAAGATTGAGCAACTGGCAGCCCAAATTTATCAATCAGGTTGGGAGTTTAATCAGATTGTCTGTATTGCTAAGGGAGGATTGCGAGTCGGAGATATTCTCTGTCGGTTATATGAAAAACCCTTAGCAATTCTAGTAGCTTCCTCCTATACTGGGCCTGGTTATCAGACTCGTAGTGCTATTCGGTTTTCTCGTCACTTAGGGATGACGACAGAAACCTTAGACTCCCCTGTGCTCTTAGTAGATGATTTGGTTGATTCTGGAGTTTCTTTGCAAGAAAGTATCACCTGGTTAAAAACCTATACTGGCGATCGCCTTCTAGAGCTTCGCACCGCTGTCCTCTGGTACAAGGCTTGTTCTGTGACTACTCCAGATTACTACGTCGATTATCTCCCTGACAACCCTTGGATTCATCAACCGTTTGAAATCTATGAGCGAATTTCCTTACCGGAACTGGTGGCTAAACTTCAAACCCCCAGTGATTCCCCCGCTTAGTCTCTGGGGAGTTTTTCTCATCTGGGGATTGACAGGATGCGCACCTAAATCGGTTAATCCCATCCCAGTGGCTCCCCTTCCCCAAGATCCTCTGATTCAAGTTTATTTTAACTCTTCCGAAGCCTCCAGTTATACGGAAGGCGATCGCTCGGTAACCCGATTAGGAGATAATTTAGAAGCTATCATGATCGAGGCGATCGCCACCGCTCAAACCAGCATCGACATCGCCGTACAAGAATTTCGTCTCCCCCAACTCGCTCAAGCCCTAGCCACCCAAGCCAAAGCCGGAGTCAAAATCCGCATCATCCTCGAAAACACCTACTCCACCCCTTGGAGCCAAATTACTCCCACCCAACTTGCCCAACTCGATCAAGAACGCCAAAACCGGTATCGCGAATCCTTTCACCTGATCGATCTCAATCAAGACGGTCAACTTTCTACCGACGAAATTAACCAACGGGATGCCCTCATTATCCTCAAAAACGCTCAAATTCCCGTGATCGATGATACCGCCAATGGCTCTCAAGGCAGCGGCCTCATGCACCACAAATTCATCATTATCGATCAGCGTTGGATCATCGTCACCTCAGCCAACTTTACCCCCAGCGATATTCATGGTGACTTTCAATCCCCCTCCAGTCGAGGTAATACTAATCATCTCCTCAAAATAGACAGTCCCGCCCTCGCTCAAATCTTCAGCCAAGAATTCCAGATCATGTGGGGAGAAGGTCAACAAAAAAGCCAATTTGGATTACAAAAACCCACCAGAAAACCCCAAAAGTTACAAATCGGTGGAACCGCCCTATCCGTCTACTTCTCCCCCTCCTCCCCCTCCCAACCCTGGGTAGACACTACCAACGGCTTAATCAGTCAAACCCTCAAAACCGCTCAAGACACCATCGATTTAGCCCTCTTTGTCTTCTCCGATCAAACCTTAGCTAACATTCTCCAAATTCAATCTCAGAATCAAGTCAAAATTCGCGCCCTGATCGATCCTGGCTTTGCCTATCGTTACTACAGCGAAGCCTTAGATATGTTAGGCATTGCCCTAGCAGAAAAATGTCGATATGAACCCGATAATCGCCCCTGGCAACCTGCCATCAATACCGTGGGAGTTCCCACCTTACCGCCAGGAGATAAGTTACACCACAAATTCGCCCTTATTGATCGTCAAGCCATCATCACTGGCTCTCACAATTGGTCAGATTCTGCCAATTACCAAAACGATGAAACTCTCCTAATCCTAGAAAATCCTACCATAGCTGCCCATTTCGATCGAGAATTTCAACGACTTTATCGCCATGCCCAGTTAGGTATTCCGGAAAAAGTGACTCGTCAACTGGAAAAACAAGCCCAAGACTGTCCGACTATTGCCTCCACCACAAAACACCCGATTCGGGGCAAATTAGTCAACCTCAATACTGCTACGCAAGCAGAATTAGAAGCCTTACCGGGAGTGGGAGAAACCTTGGCACAACACATCATTACCTTCCGTCAAAAACAACCTTTTACTTCTCTGGAAGATTTAGATCGAGTTCCTGGAGTTGGTCCAAGTTTGTTAAAGCGATTGGAAGGGCGAGTGACTTGGTAAAACAGAAGGGAAAGAGAAATACTCTTTCCCTCTTTTTCGTGAATCTGATGATTACTTCTAACCCTTGACGCAAATTACTTGCTTGAGAGTCGCCACCACTTCCACTAAGTCGGATTGATGTTTCATGACTTCATCAATGGGCTTATAGGCTCCGGGAATTTCATCTAAAACTCCCGGATCTTTGCGACATTCAACGCCTTGGGTTTGGGCAATCAAATCATCTAGAGTGTAAGCTTTTTTTGCCTTGGCTCTAGACATCAATCTTCCCGCACCGTGGGAACAAGAGCAATAGCTATGGGGATTGCCTTTGCCTTTGACAATATAGGATTTTGCTCCCATCGATCCAGGAATAATACCATAGTCATTGGGTTGCGATCGCACGGCTCCCTTGCGCGTCACATACACTTCTTCACCAAAATGGGTTTCTTTTTCCGCATAGTTATGGTGACAGTTCACCTCCAGTAACGGCTGCATCGATTTACCTCCATTCAGGTATTTTTCGATTATCCGTTGCACTCGCGCCATCATCACATCCCGGTTAAATCGGGCATAGTTTTGTGCCCATTGTAAATCATGCCAATACGCCGCAAATTCAGGAGTACCGGCGACAAAATAGGATAGATCGGGATCGGGTAGAGAGGTTTGAGTTAATTTTGCTAAGTCTTTAGCCGTGTGAATGTGGCTTTCCGCTAATCGATTACCAATATTGCGCGAGCCAGAATGAAGCATGAGCCATACTTGTTGTTCCGTGTCTAAACACACTTCAATAAAGTGGTTGCCTCCTCCTAAAGATCCCATTTGCTTCATGGCTTTACTATCTAGCTTTTGTACCCCTGGATGAAGATCCTTAAACTCACGCCATCCTTGCCAGTTGGTAACCGATTTTTCAAGATCTTTATTTTCACTAAATCCCACTGGAATAGCTGCTTCAATGTCTTGGCGAATTTTCTTGAGTTTACCTTCGAGGTGATCGGCAATAAAAGGGGTTTTGACAGCCGCCATGCCACAGCCAATATCGACTCCGACAGCCGCAGGAATAATCGCTTCTTTAGTAGCAATCACGGAACCCACTAATGCTCCTTTTCCTAAGTGAACGTCAGGCATTAAGGCGACGTGCTTAAAAACAAAAGGTAAGGAGGCAACATTTTTGGCCATTTTATTTTCTTCGTGGGTTAAGGGGTGGTTAGCCCAGGAAAGAACCGGTTTGGCTTGGGCAAATTGTAGAGATTCGTAAGGCATGGGAATAACTTTTACTACAGGAAAAAGGAGACAGAGTTTAGCTTGAATTATATTGTACTACAATTAATGGATTTAGTCAAGAATTTGGGGAAAGCTGGGAAGAATGTGATAGGATTGAGGGTGATCGATGTGGAGTAAATCGGTGGGCTGATGACAACAGCGGCGATTTTAGGGGCAATTGAATTAGGTTTGGTGTATAGTTTAGTGGGTCTAGGGGTGTATCTGTCTTTTCGGGTATTGGATTTTCCTGATTTAACGGTGGATGGCAGTTTTCCTCTAGGGGCGGCGGTGGTAGCTACATTGATTGTCCATGGGGTTAATCCTGGGATGGCAACGATCGCTGCTTGTGCTGCAGGTGGTTTGGCAGGGGCTTGTACAGCTTGGCTAACGGTGCGATGCCAGATTCTCAATCTGCTCTCTAGTATTCTGACGATGATTGCGCTCTATTCCCTGAATCTGCGGATTATGGGCCGGCCCAACATTCCTCTGTTGGGGGAATCGACTCTATTGAGTCCCTTGAGCAACCTCTCTTTGCCTCGCCAAGTGACAATTCCTCTAGTTTTGTTGGGAATTGTCGTTTCGATCAAGGTGGCGCTAGATGCCCTGTTAATGACGGACTGGGGCTTGGCGATGCGGGCAACTGGGGCAAATGGGATCATGGCTGCTGCTCAGGGGATTTCTACGGGGACGATGATTG
>CAZTRW010000165.1:0-8727 GCA_964616725.1 uncultured bacterium | reverse complement strand
ACTCAGTACCCTCAAACCGAGACAGGCTCCAGAGGCTGCCCCAGTAGTCTCGAAAACTACTGTCCCTGCCCCAACTACCCCTCCTGCTCCCTCCCCATCAGGATTAAATTTGCGGGTATTAAGCTTACCGGTGCTTTCTGCGGAAACAGTCGAGCCTGAGTCAGATCCCCCCTCCCAAGAGGTTCCCACCGCAGGGATTTTACCCTCTCCTGCACCGCCCAGTTCCCGGATGGTGGAAAGTTTACCTCAGCTACAACCGGCTCCGATGCCTCCGGGAGCACCCGACTCGTTTTCAGTCCAACCTAGCCCAACTGCCCCGAACTATCTCCAGGGTTTTGTGGGACCGATGCCGATGCCAGTTCACACTCCTCCAGAAGAGGAATGGATGCCAGAACCGGTGGCGACAGTCCCCCCAGAGCTGGGTGAAACCTACTATGTGATTGCCAATTATGAAGAGGGTAGTGCTTTAGCTAAGATTCAAGCTTTGATTCCCGATGCCTACTTGCGGAATTTTCCAGGGGGAATTTATGTTCAATTGGGTGCGTTTGCTGATGGGATGATGGCTCAAGCGTTGGTCGATGAGCTAGAAAGAGAGGGTATTTCTGCCAGAATTTATAGTGAACAGATAACTGAGTGAGTTTATGGGTCTGACCGATCGCCTCTGGCGTGCTCTTCGTGCTAATATTAACGCCTGGATCGCTCAAGCAGAAGACCCAGAGAAACTGCTGGAGAGGGCGATCGCTGAATTACAAGAGGATTTGATTCGCCTGCGACAATCGGTAGCCCAGGCGATCGCCCTCCAGCGACGCACGGAGCGACAATGTACTCAAGCTCAAATCAGTGCCCAAGATTGGCAAAAACGAGCCTATCTTGCCCTCCAAAAAGGGGATGAGGCGATTGCTAGAGAAGCCCTCACTCGCCGTAAACCTTACCTAGAAACGGCTCACCTCCTGGAAGCACACCTCAAACAGCAACAGGGTATCATCAATCGCCTCAAACATGACTTGCACATTCTAGAAGCCAAGCTGGCGGAAACTAAAACGAAAAAAGAACTCTATGTGGCTCGGATGCGAGCTGCCAAAACTTCCGCTCAACTCCAACAAATTATTGGCCAACTAAACCCCAGCAGTACCTCGGCTGCCTTAGAGCGTCTAGAAAATAAGGTGCATCAACTAGAAGCGGAGGCAGAACTAGCGATGGAGTCAGGAGCCGATTCTCTAGAGGAGCAGTTCCAAAGTTTAGAAGGGGGCAATCTCGACTCGGTAGAGCGGGAACTCACCGCGATGAAAAGCCAGCAACCAACGGAAACCCTACAAGGATACGATGCAGAGTTGGAACAGTTGCGATCGCGCCTCAAAGAATTGTAAAGCCATCATCCGACCTCAGTCAGGAATGAGCCGGATATGTTACTACTAAAACAGTAGATGAACCAACTCAGTAATCGAATTATAATTGGTAAATAGAACCTGACAGGAAGCCAGAACTATGGGATTATTTGATCGGATCAGTCGCCTTTTTAGAGCCAACATCAACGATCTCGTTAGCAAAGCAGAAGACCCGGAGAAGATCCTAGAGCAGTCAATTATTGATATGCAGGAAGATCTGGTACAACTCCGGCAAGCTGTGGCGAGTGCGATCGCCAGTCAAAAACGCAGCCAACAGCAGTACAATACCGCTCAAAGTGAAGCCAACAAATGGCAACAACGAGCACAACTTGCTTTAGAAAAGGGCGATGAAGCCCTAGCACGGGAAGCTTTAGTCCGCAAAAAAGCTCAAGCTGACAGCGCTGCCACGATCAAAGCCTCTCTCGATACTCAAACTGCTCAAGTCGATAGTCTCAAGAAAAATCTCATGGCCTTAGAAGCTAAAATTTCTGAAGCCAAAACCAAAAAAGATATGCTCAAAGCACGGATGCAAGCCGCCAAAGCACAGGAAAACTTGCAGAATACCGTCTCCAATATGGGCACCAGTAGCGCCCTCGCCGCCTTTGATCGCATGGAAGAAAAAGTGCTACAAATGGAAGCGAGAACTCAAGCTGCCTTTGAAATCGGAGGCACAGGGATTGATCAACAATTTGCTGCCCTAGAAGGGGCGAATGTGGATGATGAACTTTTGGCACTGAAAGCTCAGTTAAGCGGTGCCTCTCCCACCCAAGCAGCCCTTCCTCAAGGAGTTTCATCCACTCGTTCAACTCCAGAAGTGGACGATGAACTTGAACAACTGCGTCGGGAACTCGATAAAAGTTAGTGGTCTTTGACAGTTGATGGTTGACCATGGCTCACTGTTAACTGTTCACTGTCAACTGTCTCTCCTTTGCTATCTATTGTCCCATGATCCTGCCCCTACGCACGATCGCCCTGCAAACTCTGTTTTTATGGGTAGCCATTGCGATCGAATCTTACATTTTCCATGCTCAACTCAACCTCCATCGTCGGTTTAGCATCTTTTATGCCACTACATTAAACCTCGTTGCTAACCTCATGGGTTGGTTTCTGTTCTTCAATTTAGAACGGCTACTGCCTGATCGCCTCCGACAAACCTTAATTGACTTCATTATACTCGGAGATTGGGATAAATATAGTCTATCTTGGGTATTATTAGGCGGAATTGCTGGATTTTTAATCAGTTGGTTTGTGAAACGGCGAGGATTAGCTATTTTACGCAATATTCGTAAACTCATTGTCGAAAGAAAGCGCGGAGAAGGAGGATTTTCTGTCGCCGCCAGTGAAGCGTTTATTCAAAAAACTATTTCTCGCACTATTTTTAACGCTCATTTGAGCAGTAATACTGTGATTTTCATCATGATCTTAATTCAATTTATCAAAATTAACATTTAAACCCTAACCATGAGCTCTCTAATCAATTGGTTAAAAATCCTATTTTCCAAAGCAAAAAAACCTTGGAATCTGCTATTTTTTGTCAGTTTCTCGTTCTGGAGCATCGGCGCGTTCTTAAAGCAACAATGGCAAGAACCTCTAGCGATACTAGGATTTGGAACTTTAATTTTAGCCCTATGGATTATTCTTTCAACCTATCCAGTACAATTCTGGGGAATTGACTTTAAGATCGTGATTATTTGGTTGATTATTTGTATATTATCTACGGTCAAAATCCAAGAGTCTATCAAAGATATCCATCCAACTCCATGGCAGATAAAAGCTATTTGGATTACCTATCCCTATGTAATTAGCTTGAGTTCAATCTTACCTGATTTTGTCACACCTCAACTGAGGATCACGATCCCGCCTCGCCTCCAAGTTCAGAAAGATCTGATTGTGATCTTCAGTAGTTTATTAGTCAGTTGTTGGATCAACTTTTATTTTGTCATCGATCAGTGGATATTAAATGATTCTAAACTAGCACAAAAAGACATGAGTAAAAGCCTTTTTGTGTTAAAATCAGAAGAAATTATCCCTGGTCAGCGTTAAAGCGATCGAACAATGAACTTGAATCGTCTGGGCGTTATTGCTCATAATGTATTTTGGGAAACCCTGCGCGATCGCATCCTTTATGTGCTCGCCCTATTTGCTCTGATCTTCCTCTGTACTATTCCCTTAATTCGAGAAGTAGCTGCTACCGTACAAGACAAAATTCTTCTCGATGTCGGATTAGGATTAATGGAGATTCTAGGAGTCGCGATCGCCATATTCATCAGTACCGGACTGATCAACAAAGAAATCGATCAGCGCACCATTTATCTCCTCATTGCTAAACCCATGAGCACCGCAGAATTTATCGTCGGTAAACATGGGGGAATTACCGCCGTACTGATCATTCTTATCACCGGTATGATGGCCATTTTTCTAGCCATTCTTACCCTTCATCAAACCCTTGATCTTCCTCTCTTTGCCCTAGCTATTTCCGCAGGATTTTTGCTTCTGAAACTCTCCCTAATCGCCGCAGTTGCCATTCTCTTTGGTACCTTTACCCGCTCTCTGGTAGCTCTATTTCTAACTTTTGGAGTATATTTTATGGGCAATCTCAGCGAGGAAATGATTCAACTCAATAATTTAGTAGACAATCCCACTTTTTTCCGCCTAAGTCAAGGTCTCTTTGTGATTGTCCCCGATCTCTCGCGACTAGATGTGAAAAACTTAGCTGTATATGGGATTCACTCTCTGCCTGACCCCATTACTCTCCTGATTAATGCTGGATATGGTATCATATATATGATGGCCTTATTAGCCCTCTCTACCATCATTTTTGCTCAAAGAGAATTCTAAATTGTCTATTCACCATCTCGGCAATCAAAGGGAGGTAAAACCGATGACAGTTACTCAAAAACTAGAGAATTTAAAAACCTTATTTAGGGAAATGAATTGTGCCCTAATTGCCTATTCAGGAGGCATTGATAGCACCCTAGTCGCTAAAGTGGCCTATGATAGTCTAGGCGATCGCGCCCTCGCAGTCACCGCCACCTCCCCCTCCCTCTTGCCAGAAGACCTAGAAGATGCCAAAATCCAAGCAGCGGCGATCGGGATTGCCCATAAAATCATCCCTACCTACGAAATGGACAACCCCAACTACACCGCCAACCCCATCAACCGCTGCTACTTCTGCAAAAGCGAACTCCACGACACTCTCAAACCCCTCGCCCAACACTGGGGATATCCCTACGTCATAGACGGCGTAAATGCCGATGATTTACAAGACTACCGTCCCGGAATTCAAGCCGCCAAAGAACGAGGAGCCAGATCCCCCCTAGCCGAAGTAGGTATCACCAAAGCAGAAGTACGAGAAATCTCCCAACTCCTCCATCTCCCGTGGTGGAACAAACCCGCTCAACCCTGTCTCAGTTCCCGGTTTCCCTATGGCGAAGAAATTACCCTTTCTAAATTACAACGAGTCGGCAGAGCAGAACGATATCTACGGCAACTCGGATACACTCAACTGCGAGTACGCTCCGAAGGAGAAACCGCCAGAATTGAACTTCCCGCCGCCCAAATTCAAGACTTTATTCTCCATACCCATTTACCCCAACTGGTGAAAACCTTTCAAGACTTTGGGTTCCTTTACGTTACCCTCGATCTCGAAGGATTTGTCAGTGGGAAACTAAATCGGATACTGGCGCAAACCCTCAGCGATCACAAATCGTAAAGGCAAAAAGTAACAGACTACCAAAATCGTCCAGAGTCAAATTTATAAAGAAAATTAGCTCTAGTTCCCAAGATGGATGACAACAATAGAAACGCCCAATCTTTTGACTAAATGACTTCACTGATTTGAAAAGCAAGTGAGAAGGGGTTTGTGTGAGAACCGATCATGGTTTTATTAGGAAGTCTCTCAGATGGATGGTGACAATTTCCCAAGGGCGAATTTCTAGGGAATTTTCTGATAGGGGTTCTTCGAGCAAGTTGAGGCGATCGCTGATGGTTAAGCCCCAATGATTGGCTGTTTCTAGAAGAGCCGTTTTTCCCTCGGATTCATAACAGCGAAGAATCCAGGAATTTGGATCGTTTTCGGTGGGTTTGAATGCGGTTAAAATGAGAGAGGAGGGAGAGAGGTGTAACAAGCTGATCCGATCGGGAAGGGTTCCTGGAGAGGTGAATTCTGAGGTGGGTAATTGATAGATTTGCAAAGGAAAACTAAATTCTCGTGCCCGTTGGACAATGCCTGCGGACTGCCAATTTCCCTGATGGGGATAGAGAACATAACTAAAGTGATGTTCTCCCAAATCAGCGTCTGGATCGGGCCAAGTGGAACCTCTTAATAAAGTTAATCTTAATTGATTGGGTTGGGGATCGTAGCCAGATTTGTAATCACTAAAGATGCTTACACCATAGTTTTGAGATTCGTCTGTTAAATCTGACCAAGTGAGGGCGGGGACTTCCCACCGAGCGCGTTCTTGATCGTTGGTAAATAGGGTGGGACGACGAATAGAACCACAGGGAATTTCCTGAGTGAGATAGGAGGAGTGGAGGGTGAGGGGAAAGCTGACTTTGACTAGGGTATGCCGTTCTCGCCAATGGACGTGGGTGGTAATTTTAAGTTGATTTTTATCGGCAAATAAGGTATAATACTGAGTAAATTCTGAGTTGCCTAGCTGTCGAATTACCTGAATTTCTTGGAGTAATTCTCCATAGGTTGTCCAGGTAATTTGTCTTAATTGGGTTGGGGGTAAGGGATGGTGGAGATAGTGGGGGTCAATGTTCCAAGCATCCCAATATTGTCCTTGATCTTGAAAGCTTTGGAGTTGGTTGCCCAAACCATTGAGAATTTCTGGGTGATGGAGGCGATCGCACCATTGTCTAATATCTCCCGTTTCGGGATCAATTTCAATTCTCATGGTAGCATTTTCCAAAACAAAGGCTTCAGGAAAAGAGGGAGAAACGGGCGGTTCATTCCCAGGAACCAGCCAAAACAAACGATAACCGATCGCGGGAATATCTGCCGCCAAAAAAAAGAGATGTTGGCGATGAACCTGGGTTGTCAACTTTTCCCCAGCTACAGTATAGATACTCCCGGAAACCCTGGGATCTGGCCAAGGAACAGAAACCATTTCTGAGCGAGACCAGTTGAGAGAATTAAACACTAGAATCGGTTGGGCTGAGGTGCTAAACTCGGGGAGAGTAACCTGAGAAGCGATCGCCCTGAAAGCTGCCGCAATGATGGATTGAGTAACCTCAATTACTCCTTCCCATGCCTGATTTGCTTCGGCAAACACTGCCCCAATGGCAGAACCCGGTAAAATATCATGAAATTGATTCAATAAAACCGACTGCCAAGCGGTTTCCAAAGCTAAATGGGGATATGAAAAACCCCCTAACAATGTAGCACAAGTAGACCAAAGTTCTGCCTGATATAATAATTGCTCGCATCGCCGATTGTAGGCTTTCTGAACGCCATGAGTCGTATAGCAGCCTCGATGAAATTCCAGATACAACTCATCCTGCCAAACCGGATACCCCTCTCCCTGGGCCAAACGATCCAGATAGGCATGGGCAGTGGTAAACTTGAGTTGTGGTAAAAAAGGGGATAGTTGCGATCGCCTCCCCACCTCCAGCATATCGCGCGTCGGCCCGCCCCCGTGATCCCCTATCCCAGGTAACCAGAGCGCGTCAGCCCTACCCGTGTGCTCTTGCCACTGCTGGGCATACCGAGCTAACTGCACCGGCTCAATCCCTTGCCCCAGGGGAGCAGACATCAAACTGAGCACCTGAGTACCATCCAATCCTTGCCACCAAAATACCTCGTAGGGAAACACCGTCGTATCATTCCAGCGCAGCTTTTGAGTGACAAAATAATCAATTTTGCCCAGTTTCAAAATCTGGGGAAGTTGCCAGCAAAATCCAAAGGTATCTGGTAACCACGCTACCCGGTTCAGCACCTGAAAGTGTTGCTGCACATAGCGTTGTCCGTAGAGAACCTGACGGATAATCGATTCTCCACTGACTAGATTCAATTCTGGCTCTACCCAGAAGCCGGCGATAATTTCCCATTTCCCGCGGTGGACTTGCTGGTGAATGGCAGCCCATAAATCGGGGCGATGGGTTTCTAGCCAAGCGTACAGTGCCGGAGTAGAATGGCCGAAAGTAAGCTCTGGATACTCTTGTTGCAACTGCAAGACAGAACTAAACGTCCGTTGGGCTACTGCCCAAGTTTCGGTGATCGTCCATAACCATGCTAAGTCTAAATGAGCATGACCGAGTAGAAACACCTGAGCACGAGGTGGCAGGGGCAAAGACAATAGGCGATCGCCCAACGCCTGTAACTGACGTTCAAATCCTTCACGGGAGCTAACCTCAGACCAGTCTATCGCGGCTACTGTTGCTGTCAAAGCGGTCAAAAATTCTGGGTCTGGTTTTCCGGCGATCGCCAAGCATTCCAGCTCATCAGCAATCATCCCCGGATCGACCCCTGGCTGCCCCTCAAACAGGGCTAAACTCCGCACCACAGCGCCGGGATCGTGGCGAGGACTAACGAGCCGTAGGGCTAAATTAAATTCCATTCCTGGAGTCACTGCTGTTGTCAAACACAGGCGTGGTGCACAATCAAACAAATCCCCCGTCTGTACTAGTTCTCCATTGACGAATACCTGGACAGTTTCTGCCCACCACAATAGGCTCCATCTCAGGCTATATCCCTCTAGGGGAAACCCCTGTAGGTGGGTAGGAACTGTCCAAGTTTGGGCTAACCAGAGGGGGGTTCCCGCCTCCCAAGTAATTTGTCCTGTAGCCGTGAGCGTCACGGCTGGCCAATTCTGGTTCAATTGGGGATCGAGGGTGTGGGCGATCGCCAAATCCTCAGGGCAATAACGCCAATGGGGTTGGAGATCGAACTGAGTGAGCGATCGCAGTTTCGCCAAAATCCCAGAAAAATCCATCATACAGAGAGTAGAAAATGTTTGATACAATAACACCATCTTCTAGGCGTTTGGGTTGAGTGGGGGCGAAATCACCGTGGCTGTAGGCGATCGCTATCAAAGTCGGCTTCTGAACTGGTTAAATCAATCTTCTGGGCAATGGTTTGATCAGGGAAGCCGTAGATTCCGGTATTTTAAAGTAGCTGCTCAATGGACAGCCCAAATCATCCTCTATCCCTTCTACTGGCTAGTACAACAGGGCAGAAACGTCACCTACGAGTTACAAAGTAAAGTCACTCCTTGGCTCAAAGGGGCTGAAGCCAAAACGCCTGATCCGGATATCCCCATTTTACAAGTGCTGCGGGAAGTTTCTCAACTCAAACCCCCCATCACCTTCCCCCCACCCCTCAAAGCCATCCCTGGAG
>CAZTRW010000164.1:0-8741 GCA_964616725.1 uncultured bacterium | reverse complement strand
GAGGAGAGTTCAAAGAGGCAGCCAATGGCGGCGATCGCTGCTAGGCAGCACAGTCCTAAGAGTAAGGCACTTTTGGGAGTTAAAGCCATAGGAGTTTAAGAATAGGGTTTTACGTCTTGAGTGGAGAAGCCAAACTTTTGTAGTTCTTCTGTCAGGGCGATCGCGTTGTCTACCCGATCTACAAACATAACCCCTTGAAGGTGATCCAGTTCATGCTGGATGGCGCGAGCCAGCAATCCATCCGCTTTTAGGGTTTTGGGCCGTCCATACTCATCTTTGTAACTTACTTCTACCACTTCTGGCCGTTGTACGTCCATATAGACTCCCGGAACGCTCAAACATCCTTCTTGATAGGTACAGATTTGGCGACTGTGGGCTTTGATGGTGGGATTGATCAGGATTAAGGGGATATTCGCTGCTTCTTGCGGATCGCAGTCGATGACGACAATTTGTTTGGCGATCGCTACTTGGGGAGCCGCTAGTCCTATACCATCGGCACTGTACATGGTTTGCAGCATTTCTTTGGCCAGTTGACGGATACTGTCATCCACTTTGGCAATCCGTTTGGCGGGAGTCCGCAGCACGCGATCGCCTAGGGTGTGAATGTCTAGGGGAGGGCGATCGAGTTTTTTCTTTTCTACCAGAAGGCTAGAACTCATAGGGGGATTCAGTTAACTTTGCTAAAGGTCGGGAATGACAAAGACTCTTGCTAATTGTAACCAAGGGGACAGTGCCACTTTTAGGCCTGATCGGATGCTGAAGAGGGGAAAGTTTGCTTAAATTCCTCAATCAGGTCATCAATTTCTTCTAAGGCTTGATTGACATCAATTCGCAGGCTCCCTAAATTCGGTTTTTCTAGTAACCTGACTAGGGCTTCTCGCTTGGTTTCAATCAGGGTTAGTTTGGCACGAAAGGTTGACGAATCCATAGGAGCTGAAGGCACAGAGTTTTCTTTTAGCTTAACAAAGCTTGATCCTTTCTTGTTCTGCCTCTGAAAAAAAAGCTCTTTCCCTGAGCGGCGAAAGAGCTTTTCTCAACGTTGCTGTGGGCAGATCAGCGGTTTTTCCCTTTATTTCTTAATCTCCCGTGCCATAGCACGGAACATATCCATGCCTTTGTCCGGGCGACGGGTAGGTGCTTGAGGTACTGCAGGTTCTACTGATTTTGGGGTTTCAACGCTGGTGGGTTTTGGTTGCATCATGCGATCGCCCGATTTGGTTTGCCTTTCCATCGCTGACACTTCCACAATCTCATCTGGGCGCTTCCCTTTGGGATAGGTCTTTTTGATGGATTGCTTAGTCCGCATGAAGTCAATATTGCCAAGGGTTTTGGCATCATCGGGAGGAAGGAAAAAGTCTTGAGCCATAGGTTAGGAGATTACTTATCCATTGGATAGATAGTGATTATGTTAAATTTTATCAAACTTTCTCATATTTTGGCAAACTTTTTAGGATTTTCCTTAATTTTATGTTAAGTCTTTTTATCGTTATGTTTTCATAAAGTCATCAAGTTTGATTAATAAACTAGGTTTTTCCGTCCAGAGGTTGCTACAATACAGAGAGAGAATCCTCAACGAGTATCATTCTCTACTACTTTTATCTTGACATTTTCTCACTAAGTATTCTGTCCATGTCTGACTCTTTGTCCTTGCTTAAGTATCCTCAAAGTCGTAAAGTTGACCAGATTGATGATTACCATGGAACTCCTGTGCCCGATCCCTATCGATGGCTAGAGGATCTAGAGTCTGAGGAAACTAAAGCTTGGGTAGAAGCGCAAAATCGTGTGACTTTTAATTTTCTCGATCAAATTCCAGAACGAGAGCAACTGAAGTTGCGGCTAGAGCAACTGTGGAATTATGAGAAATATGGGATTCCGTTCAAACACGGCGATCGCACCTTTTATTTTAAGAACAGCGGTCTACAAAATCAATCTGTACTCTACACCCTCAAAACCCCAGAAGCAGAACCCCAAATCCTCCTCGATCCCAACAGTCTCTCCCCAGATGGTACCATTGCCTTATCCAGAGTCGCCGTGTCTGACAATGGGGAATATCTAGCCTATGGATTATCCCAATCCGGTTCAGATTGGCAAGAATGGAAAGTGCGACATATCGACAGTGGAGAAGATCTGATCGATCATTTGAAATGGATTAAATTTTCTACCGTCACCTGGACAAAAGATCACCAAGGATTTTATTACAATCGCTACAACGAACCCAAAGAAGGTCAAGAATATCAGGAACAAAATTATTATGAAAAACTGTACTATCATCGGTTAGGAACCTCCCCATCGGAAGATGAGCTAATCTATGAACGTCCTGATCAAAAAGAATGGGGATTTAACACTCAAATTACGGAAGATGGTCAGTACCTAGTCATTACTGTTTGGCGCTCTACTGAACTGAAAAACTTAGTATTTTATCAAGACTTAAGTCAACCGAAATCTCCCATCGTAGAATTAGTCACTGAATTTGAGCACAGCTATGAACTGATTGGGAATCAAGGCTCAGTTCTATGGTTTAAGACCAACTGTAATGCTCCCAAATGGCGTGTAATTGCTATCGATTTGCAACATCAGGAACCAGAGAATTGGCAAGAAGTTATTCCCGAATCAGAAGAGGCGATCGCCCAAGTGAGCGTACTCAACCATCAGTTTGTTGTCATCTCCTTAAAAGATGCCTACTCTCAAGTGAATGTCTATGATCTCAAAGGTTTCTGGATTACAGCAGTAGACTTACCAGGAATCGGATCGGTCAGTGGATTTGAAGGGAAATCCACAGATACAGAAACCTTCTACAGTTTTACTAGCTATACTACTCCAACGACTATTTACCAGTATAGCTTTCTGACTGGAAAAAGTCAAGTTTATCGCCAACCCAACGTTAACTTTAATCCGGATAACTACGAAACCAAGCAAGTTTTCTATCCCAGCAAAGATGGCACGATTATTCCCATGTTTATCACCCATAAAAAGGGGATCGTTTTAGACGGGAATAATCCCACATTACTCTATGGATATGGCGGCTTTAGTATTGCGCTAACGCCTAGTTTTTCCGTCAGTAATTTAGTCTGGATGGAGTGGGGAGGAGTGTATGCAGTTGCCAACTTACGTGGTGGTGGAGAATATGGTGAACAGTGGCATGAGCAGGGCATGAAACATCAAAAACAGAATGTGTTTGATGACTTTATTGCCGCAGGGGAGTGGTTAATTGCTCAAAAGTATACTTGTGAGCAAAAATTGGCGATCACCGGAGGCAGTAATGGCGGCTTATTAGTGTGTGCCTGTCTGACACAACGCCCCGATCTATTTGCCGCTGCCCTCCCTGCCGTCGCAGTCACCGATATGCTCCGATTTCATCAATTTACCATTGGTTGGGCTTGGTGTGCAGAATACGGCTCACCCGAAGTTCCAGAAGACTTTGAAACCTTATATCGCTATTCTCCGGTACATCATCTGCAACCCGGCACTTCTTATCCTGCCACCTTAATCACCACAGGCGATCGCGACGATCGCGTCGTTCCCTCCCATAGCTTCAAATTTGCCGCTGCTCTGCAAGCAGCCCATCAGGGAGAAGCACCTGTTCTAATTCGGATTGAAACTAAAGCTGGGCATGGAGCCGGGAAACCCACCACCAAACAAATCGAAGAAGTGGCAGATAAATGGGCTTTTTTAACTCAAATTTTGGGGATAACTTCTGCAAGCGAATACAGCCCTTGACACTGTATTGATGATCAAAATTGGCAAATATGGATTCTCCTCTGATGATTAGCAACGCCCTTACCTAGCAAAGATAGTTTTCCACGCTTCTAGGCTGCGGGGAACAGGGGTTTCTGGGGGACGGCAGGTGAGGGGTAAACTGTACCATGCCACCCAGAGAGTGGGAGGTTTTAAGCTTAGGGAGTGCAAGATTTCGGGTTGGGAAAAAATAGTTTCGGCGCTGCCTTCAAGGATGAGTTTACCTTGGTGAAGGATGATGAACCAATCTGCCCATTGATAGGCGAAGTCTACGTCATGGGTAGCGATGGTAATAGTGGTGCCTTGGTGGTGGATTTTGGTTAATTCTTGATGGAGGGTTTGGAGTTGTTGGGAGTCTAAGTAGGCGGTGGGTTCATCAAGGAGGAGAAGTTGGGGTTCTAAGACCATGACTCCAGCTAAGGCAACGCGGCGTTTTTGTCCTAAACTGAGATGATGGAGGGGGGTATGGGCGATGGTTTCAAGGTGAAAGTCGGTGATGATTTGTGTGACGCGGTGGTGAATTTCAGGGGAGGAGAGGTTTTGGTTGCACAGTCCGTAGGAGATATCTTCGGATACGGTTCCGGCGACTAATTGGTGTTCGGGGTTTTGAAAGGCTAATCCAATGCGCTGTCGCCATTGTTTGAGGGCGTGAGGATCATTTTTTAAGGGGATTTCTTGCCAAAGAAGAGTGCCTTGATTGAGTGGATATAGTCCAGCAATGATGAAAAATAGGGTGGATTTTCCTGAGCCGTTATGCCCTAGGATGGCAGTTTTTTGGTGAGAGTTGAGTTTAAGATTGAGATCTTGGAATACCCAGGGAGATTGGGGTTGATAGCGATAATAAATGTGTTTTAGTTCTACTAGGGTCTGAGGCATTTATTTTGATACAGATCTAAGATTACTAGGAGAAAAATTCCGATCGCGGCTTCTATTTCGTAACGGAGCGATCGCCAATATTTTTGGGTTGACAAAAATCGAAATTTATGATCAAATCCCCGTGCGATCGCCCCCCAGGAAAATTGCTGATATTCTCTTAAGGTGCGGTGCAAAAGTTCACGAATTAACAGGCTCAGACTCTTTAATTTTAAGGTAAAGGTATCATAACCTCCGCGCGCTTTTTGAGCCAGTTGGATCTGCATCACCGTATCTTGCAACCTCCAAATAAATCGATACATCAGTAACATCAACTCTAGTAAAATTTCTGGGAAGCGACACTGACGCAATACCCGAACGATTTCCACTAAAGGGATAGTGAGGAGTAAAAAGAAAAAGCAGGTTAAACTAGAGAGGGCCCTTAATCCTAGCTGGAGAAAGATATCCACTGCCTCTAGAGAAATAGACCAATGTGGGATATCGATTAACAAGGCTAGGGAACTCATGCAGATAAAGGTTGAGCCACCCAGCAGCAGCTTCAGATAGACGGTGAGGGGAATTTGAGCATAGGCGATCGCCCATACCGCCATCCACACCATAATACCCACTTGGGTCATCGGTTGACTCACCAACGCTAAAATTAACATCACCAACCCAAACCCCATCTTCTGCACGGGCGGCAAAAAATTGAGCCGATTAGTATACGCCCAAGTATCAATCCATTCTGTCATTTTCTTGAGTAGAAGAAGAACAATAACGCCCTCGATACCACCCAATCACATAACCCATGATCCCTGCGCCCAAAGCTGCTTGCAGAGCAAACAATAACCCCTCTGTTTCCCCACCCGGTGGTTGTAACACAGGCTCAAACCAGGGTTCATACTGGGGATGCAGTTCGGTAATTGCTTCTTCCGCTTTACCATCGGCTCCCCCAAAATCACTCTCTTTAACAATCGCTAAAGGCAACACGGTTAAGGCAATCACTATTCCCAATAGCCAACCGGTAGACCAAGGTTTTACAGATGTTTTCATAGATTTTTAGAGTCAATTAACTTCAGTATTTTTAACTCTGGTTGAGAATAGGAAATTAACCCATTCCATACCATCACCGTTAACATTCCTTCGATGATGGCGAGGGGAACTTGAGTCACTGCAAAAATCCCGGCAAATTTGAGGAACGCCATCCACACCCCTCCTGCTGGCGCAGGAAAGGCTAAAGCCAGTTGCAAGGAAGTTACCCCATAGGTGGCTAGGTTTCCCAAGGCAGTGGCGAGAAAAATAGCGAGGGATTGCCGTTGACTGATAAGCATGATGAGGCGATAGGTAGCAAAGGTGACACTAGGCCCAACCACTGCCATGGAAACGGCATTGGCGCCGAGGGTGGTTAAGCCGCCGTGAGCGAGGAGGAGTCCTTGAAATAGGAGCACCAGTGCGCCTAATACTGTCATGGTGAAGGGGCCAAACAGGATGGCACCGAGACCAACTCCTGTAGGATGGGAAGAGCTACCAGTGACTGAGGGAATTTTTAAGGCGGAAAGGACAAAGGCAAAGGCTCCCGATAAGGCAAGAAGGAGTTTGAGTTGGGGATAGGCTTGAACGGTTTGATGGATGCGGTACAATCCTATACTGAAGCAGGGGAGAAATATTGCCCACCAAAATACCGCCCAAGGGAGGGGAAGAAAGCCTTCCATAATGTGCATTGCTTGGGCGGGTGTGGCGATGAGGGAGCTAATGAGGGGTATACTGAAGGCGATCGCCATCAGTCCCCAACGTCGGTAATTGCTCATGATGGCTCACCTTATCTTGAAGACCATGCCATCAGAGAAATCAAATCCAGGTAATCACCAATGAAAGATAACATCATTCTGTACCTCGCAGAATTGTGGTTTAGAGAGTTTGCGGCGGGCATCCTGACTTAGAAAGCGCGTTTTTGCTCTCCTTACAGTTGCGGGACAGCGCTGGATTTGCACCAGACTTTCCCCGTTACCTCTGATGGCTGCTCTCCACCAGAACCGCAAGTTTTTGTCATTATACCATAGCTGATGGCGATCGCCACCTAGCTCTGGGGTCAAAATTAATGGGGAATTTAGGTTGTACTCTCACTCTAGTGTTTTGCCCCACTTCCCCATCTCCTCACCCAGAAACCCAGCCGGTGAGGGGATAGGGACTTTTCCTCTTACCATTTCAGCAAATTAAACTGCTCCATATCCACCGTATTCCGGTTACGATAAATGGCCAGCACAATCGCTAGTCCTACAGCCGCTTCTGCTGCCGCCACTGTAATTACAAATACCGTAAATACTTGACCGCGAATGGCTTGAGGATCTAAAAAATTAGAAAACGCCATCAAATTTAGATTCACAGCATTGAGCAATAACTCAATAGACATTAACACTCGTACGGCACTGCGACTAGTAATTAGTCCATAGATACCGATACAAAACAGGGCGGCAGCCACTAGCAGAAAGTATTCTAGGTGTAAGATCATCAGATTTTCACTCCTCCCTTAAGATTCTGGTGTTTTGCCAGAGGAAACCAGTTCTCGCTGCTTTTCTGGTAACGTCAGGACATCAGGAATAGCCAAACCTGAAGTGTGATGCTCTGGAAGCTCTTCTCGACGTGCTAAGATAATAGCCCCTACTAGGGCCATCAGCAATAGAATCGAGGCCAGTTCAAAGGGTAAGAGAAAGTCACTAAAGAAATGTAACCCAATGATTGTCGTTGAGGACTCTCCGGCTATTGCTCCGGTGGAGATAGGCCAGGGAGTTTTCATCACCATCACTGCCAGGAGCACAAATAAACCCACGCAAACGGCTGCGGTAGCTCCTTTGCGAATCCAGCCGCGTAGCATGGGTTGAAAGTTTTCTTGTTTATTCACCAACATGATGGCAAATAGGATCAAGACATTAATGGCACCGACATAAATGAGGGTTTGAGCGGCAGCGACAAACCCAGCATTGAGCAGGATATACATCCCTGCCATGCTAATGAGCACTCCCGCCAGCAAAAAGGCAGAGCGGACGATATTCTCTAGGAGTACCACACCTAGAGCCGCGGCGATCGCCATGATTGACAATAGCCCAAATGATACCAGTTGAATTCCTTCAGCTAAATTCACGTTGCTTAGTCCTTATCAGGTGTTTCCGATTTTTCCAGAATTTCTTCTGGCCGTAGTCCCGCGCGGCGTTCCGTATGGGAGACTGTATGAGGTTCAACCACTCCCTTGGGAAGATACGCAAATTCACGCATCGGTTCCACCATGGGGTCATTAGTCACTTTATAGGGAATACGACCCAGAGCTACACTATCGTAGTTCAACTCATGGCGATCGTAAGCCGCCAGCTCATATTCCTCCGTCGCTGACAAACAATTCGTCGGGCAATATTCAATACAATTGGCACAGAAAATACAGACTCCGAAATCAATACTGTAGTGCTTCAGTTGTTTTTTCTTCGACTCCTTGTTCATCTCCCAATCCACAACAGGGAGATTAATCGGACAAACCCTTACACACACTTCACAGGCAATACACTTATCAAACTCAAAATGAATCCGTCCCCGATACCGTTCCGAAGGAATCAGTTTTTCGTAGGGATATTGCACCGTAATCGGACGGCGTTGCATATGATCAAAGGTTACCGATAGTCCTTGACCAATATACTTCGCTGCTTCTACGGTTCCTTTCGCGTAATCACTCACTTGCTTTAAGAACTTCAACATGATGATTCTCTCCGAGTTTCGGACTGCGTCCGACATGAAAAGTACAGCAAAACTTTCTGTCTAGCCTTTCTAGCCTCCAAAGGCAAACGGAAATACCAACTTTAAAGCAGCCGTTAGTAATAGGTTAACCAAAGAAACAGGTAATAGGAATTTCCAGCCTAAATCCAGGAGTTGGTCAATTCTCACCCGCGGCAGAGTCCACCGACACAGTATGGCTATAAACACGAGCAAATAGGCTTTGAAAATCACCATAGTAATGCCTAGGCTTGCCATTATCACCTGTAACCAGGCTGTGGTTACAGGAATTCCGAAAAGATTAGCCACTGCCTCTATAGGAACGATAAACTCCCAACCTCCTAGGTACAAAACGGCTACCATTAAGCCAGAGAGCACTAGGTTGACATAAGAGCCTA
>CAZTRW010000163.1:0-8764 GCA_964616725.1 uncultured bacterium | reverse complement strand
CCAACTTCTTCACTTGATTGGCACTTAACGCCGTGCCCAAGGAAGCCACTGCCTGGGAAACCCCTGCCCCATGAAGGGCGATCGCATCAAAATACCCTTCTACCACAATCGCTTGATCTTGCCTAGAAATGGACTGTTTAGCTCGATCTAACCCAAACAACATACTCCCTTTCTCAAAAATCGGCGTTTCAGGAGAATTGAGATACTTAGGCTGTTCATCACCGAGGGATCTACCCCCAAATCCCACAACTCGCCCTTGAGGATCACGAATTGGAATCATGAGGCGATCGCGAAATCGATCATAATATCCAGAACCAGACTGACGACCAACTACTAACCCCGCTGTCTCCACCAGTTTCACTGCATAGCGCTTCATCTCAACCAAATAGCGATAGAGTGTTTGCCATCCGGATGGCGCGTATCCCAACCCAAAGCTCTGAATCGTTTCCACAGACAACCCTCGCTCTTGCTGAAGATAAGCCATCGCCCCTTCCCCTTCTGGTTGACGTAGAGCGTGCTGGAAAAAACTAGCAGCGATCGCCACAATCTCATATAACTGTTCCTGAAGAGACAACTGGCGCTGAAATGCTTCCCGTTCCTCGACCTCCAGGGTGTGGATTGGCACCTCATAGCGCCGAGCTAAATCCCAAACCACTTCCCCAAAAGAGCGCTGATCTAACTGTTTCAAAAACGTAATCGCATTTCCTCCCGCGCCACAACCAAAGCAATAAAACATCTGCTTCGTTGGACTGACGGTAAAACTAGGCGTTTTCTCCTCATGGAACGGACACAACCCCACCAAATCCCGTCCCCGCTTCCGCAACACAACCCGCTCGGAGATTACCTCTACAATATCAACTCGTTGTTTAATTTCCTCAATCGTATCAGGATGAAGTCGTGGGCTAGTCATGGATCAGAAAACACAGGATAATCTTATTCATGTCGGACGCAGTCCGATACAACTGTCTGAGAAACTGTCTACTATCAACTGTCTAGGAGCGAAAATCGGGAGATGGGACGAATCTTTCTATCCGCTGGTCATGGAGGACTTGAAAATGGAGTCCGCGATCCAGGGGCGATCGCTGGCGGTACTACTGAAGCACGAGAGATGATCCAACTACGGGATTTAGTGGTTGCCGAATTGCGATCGCGTAATCTGGAAGTTCTCAGTGTCCCCGATGAACTCAGTGAACAACAAACCCTAGACTGGATTAACTCTCGCGCCACCTCCGGTGATGTGGCCCTAGAACTCCATGCTAACGCTTCTGCTAACCCATCTCTACGGGGGGCTGGTGTTTTCTACATTGCCAATAACGATCAACGTCGTACCCATGCAGAATTGCTCCTATTGGCCCTATTGCGCCGTGTCCCCCAACTCCCCACCAGAGGAGCCAAAGCCGATACAGCCAGTGGACTGGGTAAACTCCCCTTTATTCGCAATCTTTATATTCCTTCCCTACTGATGGAAGTAGGATTACTCACTAACCCGGAAGATCGCAGCTTAATTCAAAACCGTCGTCGGGATATGGCTCTAGGGATTTCTGATGGGTTATCCGCTTGGGTGCGTAGCCTCAATCCCTCTCCCACCCCTTCTCCGAGTCCCCCTGCCCCAACCTATGCCCCGATTAACATTAATATTAATGGGCAAATTTATGGAGAACAGGGAGTGATTATCAATGGTAACTCCTATATTCCCATTGATTTGGTCGATCAGTTGGGGATTGACCTGACGCGAAACCCGGAAGTGCGCCGCATTAACTATCGCAATGTTGTTTATGTGAAGGCGATCGAACTGCGAGATCATAATATTTCTGTCGGTTGGGAATCTCCTACTCGTACTGTAGTTTTGCGATCGATTCTGAAAATTTGTCCGGGAGATCTCGACCGGATTATGGGCCAAGGTAAGGCTTCCGAAGTCCAATTGATGATGTTCCTCAAAGCTAACCATGAAAAAGGACTTCAGCAGTTCCCCGATTTGCCGCGTCTATACCGCGAAGAAGGAACAATTGAAGGAGTTAATTATGACATTGCCTTTGCCCAAATGTGCTTGGAAACTAGCTTTCTCAGATTTGGCGGAGATATTCAAGCCAGTCAGAATAATTTCGCCGGTTTGGGGAGTGTGGGTGCAGAGGCGGCTGGTGCTTCCTTCCCTAGTGCGAGAATTGGGGTGAGGGCCCAAATTCAACAACTGAAAGCTTATGCAAGTACGGAACCTTTAGTGCAGGAGCTAGTGGCTCCTCGGTTTCGCTTCGTTACTCGTGGAATTGCCCCTTTAATTGATCAGTTAAGTGGTCGTTGGTCTGCTGATCCCCAATATGGTCAACGGATTTTGTCGATTTTGCGGCGATTATATGAGTCTGCCGGACTCATTTAGGGGGTTTTCCTTCGGGACATCAAATCTTCACAATCATTTAATCTCTGTTAAGATTCTGTAAATAATTCACCCTAAAAAGTGGCTTGTCAGAGAAAATTAACTAACTCATGAAAAGATTAACTTTGAATTAATTTGTAATGAGTATAACACTCTTGCTCCTATGAGATGACTACGATTGTACAAGAATCTGTTTTTATTCCACTCGTGGAGGCAAATTACTCTCAACTGTTTTCCCTTCGGGACATGAATCCCTGCGGGAATATGAAAATAATTAGTAAAGTTTGCTGGAGGCAACCATGTTAAGCATGAATGACAAACAAAAGTTAGAAATAGTGGGGCAGAAGTTCAGAGCAGCTAAAGCACCTTACCATATGATGGTGGATAGCTTACTCAATGAGGATTCTACCTTGCTCTATATGGCTTGTTTGCATGACGATGGTCGCATTACCCCAGATGAAAAAGAGCTTTTAGATTGGTTTAAACTGTTTTCGGCTCGCGCTTCTAAATTGGTTATGAGCGATCAGCGGGAAATGATTAATTGCGCCTTCCACGGTTACTATAAAAATCCAAGTGAGACAGAAATAGTTGCTTGGGATAGCCAAGAAAGAGATGCAAATGTATCAGTTGCCTAGCTAAATAAATGATCAATTGTTGTCTTTATTTCCCCACAAACAGGGTAACAATGGGAGTGAATTTTGTCACTCCCATTGTGTTAGTAGTCGGTTTAAGCTAAATTAAATCCTCTTTTCCCTTGATCCCAAGATGGGATCGCTCATCTTGGCAATTAAGTGGTGTATTCAGCATTAATCTTAACGTAATCATAACTGAGGTCGCATCCCCAAGCGTTGGCTTTACCAGGGCCATTCCCAATCGATACCCTAATATGAACGGTATCAGCTTGGAGGTAGGCTCCTGTTGCTGCTGCTCTCATGTATTGACTGGCAGCGTCCCGATCGAAGGGGAGGGGTTGGCCGTTTTCCATGAGGGTAAATTCACCCAAGGTAATTTTCAGGTTTTCGGGATCAAAGCGCACGCCCGCGCGACCAGCGGCGGCGGCGATGCGTCCCCAGTTGGGATCGCGCCCAAAAATGGCTGATTTCAGTAGAGAAGAGCCGACGATGGTTTTGGCGACTTGACTGGCAGCTAATTCGTGATCGGCACCAGATACTTCGACTTCGATGAGGCAGGTGGCTCCTTCGCCGTCACGGGCGATCGCCTTAGCCAAATGCTGGCATACTGTGGTGAGCATTCCTTCTAATTTTTCTGCCTCTGGCCCCATCGTGGTAATGGCAGGGGTGCGAGATTCTCCATTGGCTAAGGCAATGAGGCTGTCGTTGGTGCTCGTATCGCCATCAACGGTAATTTGATTAAAGCTCCGGTTGGCGGCTCTGGCGAGCATTTCTTGCCACAGATGGGGGGAAACGGTGGCATCACAGGTGACGAAGGCCAGCATGGTGGCCATGTGAGGATGGATCATGCCCGATCCTTTGGCGATGCCTCCGATACGCACGGGGCGATCGCCAAAATATCCTTCAAGGGCAATGGTTTTGGTTACTAAGTCTGTGGTAAGAATGGCTTGGGCGGCTTGATCTGATCCTTGGTTTGATAAACTAGCCACCAGTTGCCCAATTCCCGATTTCAGCTCTGCCATTTTGATCCGTTGTCCGATGACTCCTGTGGAGGCTAAGAGGATCAGATCGGGATCGATGTTGAGGGCTTGTCCTAGCGCTTGTGCACTTTCGAGGGCATCTTGCCATCCGGCTGCTCCGGTGGCTGCATTGGCTTGCCCCGCATTGCAGAGAATGGCTTTGGCGCTTGGTTTTTTCTGGAGACGTTGACGACAATAGTCTACGCAAGCGGCACGCACTTGAACGGTGGTAAAGACTCCGGCCGCGATCGCCTCCACATCGGATACAATCAAGGCTAAATCTGGTTGACCTGAACGCTTGAGTCCGGCTGTGATTCCTGCTGCTTGATATCCTTTCGGCGCGGTGATTCCGCCTTCAATAACTTGCCAGTCTGACATGACCTTTGATTTCCCCTGCTGTGAATGGGTACAAAGGACGATTATATCTCCTTTCGTAGTAACGACTTTAGTCGTTTCGCTCCTTACTCCTTCTCTGATCAAAAAAAATAAGGAGAGTCCGAAGACCCTCCCTACCATCAGGGTGCATCTACTTACCATAGTATTACATAAAAGGGATGTGGGGTGTAACCCCTTTTTGTGATTTTTTGATGAAAAAATAGACGAACTAGGAAGCCAATTTTACTAGTGAAATCCCGGAGATACCATGGCTGGAACTGGTAGAAAACTCTGTTTCATGTCGGACGCAGTCCGAACAGTGGCTTAATTAGGGAAAGTTACTTGCGCGTTTTCTCTGAAAATTGCGGCGATCGCTTTCCGGGAATCAGAGATTTCTCTTAATTTGTCCGTATGATTACGGAATTTACTACGGATCGGTCATCTCTAGGAAATTCCCCCAAATATCAAGAAATCATAACTTTTGGGCACAGGAAAAATGGAAGAGGGGGGTTCATTCATGTTCCCGGAGGGAAAACCCACGCGTACACCAGCATCCAGGAGCCAATCAAACCAGTGTAATTACCGTCAACTCAGGAGGACAGAGGAATCTACCGGGTGGGTAAGTGCCTAACCCTCGGTTGACATAGAGACGGTTTTCGGACTGCGTCCGACATGAACGGACTGTGTTCGACATGAAAGAGGGGAGATGATACAACCCTTGATACCATTCCCAGTGTTTCACCACGCGATCGCACTGACGCTTCATCCAAGGCACACTTCTCTGTATCCACTCAGAAGTAGTACTAATCGCCCGCTCTTGATAAGCAATAATCGGTCCTAAGCCAGGCAAAACAATCTGTCCTCCGTGGGTATGCCCAGACAACTGCAAATCTACGCGCCATCGCTGTAACACTTCCGCACTATCCGGTTGATGAGAAAGTACCACTCGCGGCAGTAGCGGATCAAGAGCATCCAATACCGCAGCCGGATTAAACTCTGGGGACCAAAAATCAGGCAATCCCACCAAAGCCAATCCCTCTCCTAACGGATAAACCACTTGATTCCACAAAACCTGAATGCCAATATCGGTGAGCGCCTGAGTGACGATCGCCCCACTATGAGGATAATAGAGATCGTGATTGCCCAATACAGCATAAACCCCTTGTCGAGATTTCAGTCTCAGCAGGTGTGGCATCAAACCATAAATCGGCTCTGGTGCATGGGTAATAAAATCTCCGGTTAGCACCACCAAATCAGGATAAATTTCATTACTGACTTGAATCGCCTCTGTTAATAAGCGGTCTGAAAGTTTGATACCATCGTAATGAAAATCTGACAACTGAGTAATCGTTACGCCTACCAAAGATTGAGGCAAATTATCTACTTTAACCGTCAACCTTTCTACTGTCAACGGCCCAGATAACAGTCGGTGCATAGGGAGACTGAGAATAGGTGAGCTACTCTAGCATAGCGGATGGGTGCTTAGGGTAGCTTGCGGAAAACGCGGAGCGACTCTACCGAGTCTGAAAAATATTTTGCACCATTCCCTGTTTTAAACCACGCGCTACCCGATCCAACTCTTCCATTTCCCCGGTTGTCAAATACCACCCCAGAGCGCCCATATTCTCCTGGGCTTGATGCACACTTTTCGCTCCAGGAATCGGAATCGTCCCCTTACCCATACACCAATTCAGAGCCACTTGCGCGTGAGTTTTACCACGAGTGTGAGCAATCTCACCCAATGTGGCTAACAGGGGGCGAATTTGAGGCAACAGGTGACGAAACAATGCACCGCGCAATCCTTTCGGTAAAGAGCTATCTTCTCCATACTTCCCGGTTAATAATCCTAAAGCTAAAGGACTGTAGGCGATAAGCTTAATCCCGAACTCATCACAGCATTCTTGCAGATGTAATTCTGTAACTGGATAGGTAGATAATAGAGAATATTGCACTTGTAACGTTAGAATCGGAGTCTGCCGTTGCTGGAGAAATTGTGCCACTTTTGCCAATCGTTTTGGCCCATAATTAGACAAACCGATCGCCTTGACGTTTCCCTGGGCATATAACTGTGCCAGTCCATCTAAAAGATCCCATTCTTGCCAAGGAGCATAATTACCAGTAGACCAGTGGATCTGCACTAAATCAATCGGGCGTTGTAGACGTTGAGCCGAGGCTTGAGCTGCTTTGAGCAGGGCGGCTGAGGTGAGTCGCCAGGGGTAGGGAGCTAGTTTAGTGGCGATACAGATGTGTTCTCGATGAATAGTGCGACACTCTCGGGCAAAACGTCCGAGGAGTTTTTCACTTTGGCCGTGAAACTTTCCCGTGCCATAGGAATCCCCCGTATCAAAGAGGGTAATCCCATTGGCGACACAGAGATTAAAAACTTGCTGGAGTTGAGCATCCCGACTGGGGTGATACTCCCAGAGTAATCGATTTCCCCATGCCCAAGTTCCGCATCCCATGGGGGGTAAAGAGGGGGGTAAATGGTTGAATGGATGCATGGGATGGGGCTACAGGGTGCCAGTGAGGTGAGGTTCTGTCCATTCTAGGGTATCTCCGAGGACTTCGCCGGTGTGGTAGGCTGCCAGTAGGACTGCGGAGGTTTTCCCCCAGGCGATCGCCCCGGTATAATCAATCCCAATCGCTCCTAAATCTCGCCGGTTTGCTTGCGACTCTGCCATCGTCTTTTCAAAAGCTGCCGCCAAAGACATGCCATCTGTCACCCGCACGACAATTCGCGCTGCCATACACTCATTGATAATATCTTCCCCAATCCCAGTACAACTGATGCCTGCTGCGGCTGTGGCATAATTTCCGGCAGGCGTTGCTGAATCACTCACTCGGCCAATATATTCAAATCCTTTGCCTCCTGTTGATGTTCCGGCGGCAATTTTTCCCTGGGTATCGAGTGCTACTACCCCAATGGTGCCGGTGCCTGGGGCATCCGCTACGACGTTGGCCATACTCCGGCTAAAATTATCTTGGCGATCGTGTAACCATTCTTTGAGGCGTAATTCGGTGAGGGGGTTATGAGTGGGTATTTGTAGTTCTCGGACTAACTCCATTGCGCCTGATTCAGAGAGGATGCGATCGCTTTTTCCCTGCAAAGCGTAGGCTAGATCGATGGGATTTTTCACTCGCGACACGTTGATTACTCCACTAAAGGTTTGAGTCGCTCCATCCATCAGTGCGGCGCTCATCCGAATTTGACCATCTGATTGTAAAACTGATCCCGTACCAGCATTATAACGAGGGTCATCTTCTAGCAGGCGACACCCTTGTATAACAGCTTCTAGAGCTGGTTTACCCGCTTCGAGGGTAGCATAAACAGCTTTCAGAATTTCATAAAGGGACTGACGGACTGCGGCAATTCCTCCTTTGCTTTGGAGAGAACTGCCTGCGCCACCATGAATAATCAGTTTCGGTTGATGGGTGGGAGTGGTCATCAGAGATAGGACTGTGGGTGAGTAAGGGATCAGGGGTAATGATACCACGGCTACTGTGCCCTATCTCTGGGGGATGGTATAACGAGTGCTCTCACTTCGGTCATTATCCTCGTATACTTCTCGGATCAAGGGCATCCCGCAATCCATCTCCTAAAAGATTAAAGGAAAGGACGGTTAAAATAATCAAAATAGCTGGAGGCCAAACTAGCCAGGGCTGTAAAACTAGTATTGATGCGTTGGTTCCTGCTGATAATAAGTTTCCCCAGGATGGATCGGGTTCTTGAATACCTAAACCAATCAAACTTAAGACGGATTCGGCGACAATAAATCCGGGAATGGCTAATGTGGCGGAAATAATGACGTAAGTGGCCGTTTGGGGCAGTACATGACGGACAATGATATAGATAGGATTTGCCCCCATTGCTTGAGCGGCTTGGATAAATTGTTGCTCTTTAATCGATAGGACTTGACCGCGGATCACTCGCGCTAATCCTGACCAACTGACAAAAGAGGTAATGATCACGATTAGTAAGAACCGTTGACTGCTAGTGAGTTGAGGGGGAATGACTGCGGCTAAGGCGACGAGCAAGTAAATTCCTGGAATGGTCATTAATACTTCTACCATTCGCATTAAAATCACGTCCACCCAGCCGCCCATATAGCCCGATATTCCCCCGACGAGCATTCCGAGGGGAAATGAGATCAAAATGCCAACTAATCCAATGCTGAGGCTAATTTGACCGCCGTACAGAAGACGACTAAACTGGTCTCTTGCTTGGGCATCTGTGCCGAGGAGATTGATCCGGGCTTTTCCTGTGGTGCCAAAGAGATGTAAGTGGCTGGGTATGAGGCCGAGAATTTTATAGGGGTCTCCTGGGACAATGAGGCGAATGGGATCGGGTTGACTGCGGTCTATAATGA
>CAZTRW010000162.1:0-8920 GCA_964616725.1 uncultured bacterium | reverse complement strand
GGGTAGCGGTGACTAAATCAAAGCTTTCATTGGGCCAAGGGGTTTTTTCGGCTAATCCGTGATACCAGGTAATATCTAGGTTCGCTTTCTTAGCTTTCCAGTTGGCCATCACTAGCATGAGAGGGGATAAGTCTAACCCGATGACTTCAGCAATCGCATAGGCTTCTTTCAGCATCAGGGTAGCCGAACCCGTACCACAACCGAGATCGAGTATACGCGCCGGATACCCTTCAATAGCATCAATCAGGCTTTGTCGAATCCAGGTTTCTTGGGGCAAGAGGACATACTGGGTAATGGCATCGTAGGTGACGGGTGCGTCAATGTTAAGGTAGCCATTTTTGATACCATGGAAATTGGGGCGGGCATAGTAGGTGGGATAGGTGAGGTTAGGGTTGCGGAGGCGATCGCTTTCCTGTTCCCAATCAATCTCACGCCTTATTTTCATAAGTGCTTCGCGATCAATCAAACGTTCCATCACCGGTTGGAGATATTTGTCCCAAAGAGTCTGTTTCGTAGCCATAGTACCAAGAGGGTTCTGTATACTCGCTTATTTTAAAGCATCAAATCAAAACTGGGCTGAAAACAATATACGGATTGGGCGATGCCGAGGGGTTCTGGAGCAATCGGGCTATGATGAAATTAGATCTGCTTTAAGTCTAATCTCCCATGTCTGATGGTTCCACCTCAGTTGAATTGCCACCTCTGGAAGCGATTATAGATCGCCAACCCATTATCGTATCTGCCAGGATGAGCATCGGGGACGTACGCCTACTGTTATCGACTCATGATCAGGTGCAACCTTATCTACTCGTGATGGAAAATCATCACCTCGTCGGTATTGTCAGCCATGAAGCAGTGAGAGCGATGGAGCGCCGGGATGCGAATGAACTGATTGGTGCGGTGATGACTCCCCAGAGGGTAACGTTAACCTGGGAGCCAGAGTTGGAGGTGAGAGCAGTGGTGAAGTTTATGTATCACCATCAGCTTGAATATTTAGTGATGGTTGATGAACAGCATCAGGTGGTAGGAGCGATCGCCCCCGATACCCTCAGGCAAGGCTTACAATCAATCTCACCAGTAGCCTTATACTATGAGCTTTCCGCAAGCGGACATGAAAGTCACAAAAAACGGGAGGAAACCACACTAGCGGGCACCAGCATTGAGCCACTGGATTTTCCCACACTGTTGCATCGAACCGTGGGAGAAGTCCGAGAGAAATTAAACTGCGATCGCGCCATAATATATCGTTTTGAACCCAATGGCAGTGGCACAGTCATCGCCGAATCTGTCGATACCTTATCTCAATCTTTACTCGGACAACAGATTACAGACCCTCATTTTGCTCAGCATCTATTTACCGCCTATCAACATGGACAAACTCAAGTGACAGACGATATTGAGTCAGGGGAGTTAACCCCGTGTCACGTAGAACTACTGCGTCAGATTCAGGTAAGAGCTAACTTAGTAGTGCCGATCGTACAAGACGAACATTTATGGGGACTGATGGCGGCGCAACAGTCTCTAAGTCGGCGCACCTGGTATCCCCATGAGGAAAGATTCCTGAAACACAGAGCAGAGGCATTAGCGATCGCCCTCAAACAAGCACTCCTCTTTCAAGATACCGCCACCCAAGAGCGAGAACATCAATGGAAGCATTACGTCCTAGAGCAAGAAAGAAATTTTACCCAGGCTATCCTCAGTGTTATTGAAGCCTTAGTGATAGTAGTCGATCGCCATGGTCAAATCGTTTACTTTAATCCTGCTTGCGAACGGCTTAGTGGCTATACCCAGAGCCAGAGCTTTGGGCAACAGGTGTGGGAATATCTCATCCCCTTAGCAGAACAGAACCAAGTGAGACAGAGGTTTGAAACATTACTTCAGGGGGGAACCGTACCACCTCACCATCACCATTGGGTAACCCATCGCGGGAGTATAAAGCGCATTGAGTGGACCAATCGAGTGATCCGCAATGACCAAGGGATGATTACTCATGCGATCGCCACAGGCATCGATATCACCAAACGTGATCAAGCAGAACAGCAATTACAATTTCGCGATCGACAGCAGCAGACCCTAGCTTATTTGCATCATACGGCGATCGCCCAACCAGACCTAAACACACTCATGACAGAAATTGTCCAGACCATCGCCAAAACACTGCAGGTTGACCAAGTACAAATATTGGAACTCCTACCCAATCAAGCCGCCTTTGCCCTCAAAGCAGAAAAAAGTATCATACCACACCGACTAGAAAAACCCCACAAAAAAGTAGAACCCGTAACCATTAGTGCCGGAAAGAGAACCCAAGCTGGTTATACACTCCACTGTGGACAATCCGTAGTCGTAGAAGACTTGCGAGTAGAAACCCGATTTCAAGGATCGTATCTATTACATGAAAGACGAATCATCAGCGGGGTAACTGCGATCATACCCGGTTTGAAACACCCCTTTGGTATCTTGGGAGTGCATACCACAGAGTATCGCCAGTTTACACCTGATGAGGTACAGTTTGTAGAAGCGATCGCCAACTTAATCGCCACAGCCCTCCAACGCCATCAAGCCACAGAAGAATTAAACCAGTTTTTTAATCTCTCCTTAGATCTCTTTTGTATCGTTGGCATAGACAGCACCATCAAACGCATCAATCCCCGCTTCCAAAGTCTGTTAGGCTACACATCCGACCAAATCCTATCCACCTCATGGCTACAATACATACATCAAGACGATCGAGCCGCAACAGCCACTCAAATCCAACAGATAGCCAGGGGAACCCCCGCCGTTAATATCGAGCATCGTTACCAGAGCGCCGATGGCACCTATCGTTGGATAGCTTGGACAGCCATGCCAGCAGACGAACCCTATTTCTACGCCGTAGGCAGAGACGTAACCGAGCGACGGCAAATCGAAATAGCCCTCAAACAAAGTCAACAGCGCTATGCCGCCCTAGCAAGCGCCTCACCCGTGGGGATCGTGCAAACTGATCCCCACGGGCGATGTGTGTATGTCAACCAGCGTTGGAGTGACATCACCGGTATCACCGCAGCCGCCGCCAAACACCTACCAACTCCTAGCGCGAGACTCCTTCGGAGACGCTGCGCGAACGCCCCTGGATGGTGGCAAACCCTCCATCCCGACGAACACCAGCGAGTCATACCCGCCTGGTTGAAAGCTGCCCGGCAACAGCATCCCTTCGCCATAGAAACTCGAATCCAACACAGAGACGGCAAAATCAAATGGGTGATCATCCAAGCCGAGCCAGAAGAGAAAGAGCCGGGAGTCGCCAGCGGCTATGTGGTAACCATCACCGATATCAGCGATCGCAAACAAGCGGAAGAAGCCCTTAAGTACCTCAATCAAACACTAGAAGAACAAGTAACCCAACGGACAGCCGAATTACAAGCAGCGAATGAAGCATTACGGTATGCCGAAGAACGATTTCGCATTGCCCTGAAAAATGCACCGATTATCGTGTTTAATCAGGATTTAAATCAGCGCTATACCTGGATTTATAGCCCCGGACTTAATTATGGCAGTGAATCGATGGTCGGTAAATCGGATGCTGATTTATTTGGAGTGGAAGGAGCCAAACAGTTCAGGCAAATTAAGGAACAGGTGCTGAAATCTCAGGTGAGTGTACGAGAAGAGGTGGTGATTGGTGATACTCCTGCGGAGTATCGCGGTGATTTTAAGTGCTATGATTTGACGGTCGATCCCCTCTTAAATTTAGATGGTGAAGTGATTGGTATTACTTGTGCGGCTTTAGATATTACCCATCGGAAAAAATCAGAGTTAGCCTTACAGGAGAGTGAACGATTTATTCAGCGAGTTGCTGATGCCAGCCCCAATATTTTGTATATTTATGAATTAGAGGAAAAGCGTAATATTTACGCTAATCAAAATATCGCTTTGCGTTTGGGATATACTCCTGAAGAAATTCAAGAAATGGGCAGTGAGGTTTTTAGCCGATTGATGCATCCAGAAGATCAACGGAAGGTGGCTCAATATCATCAAAAAATCCAAGAATCTACCGATGATACAATTCGTGAAATTGAGTATCGAATGCGCGATCGCCAAGGAACGTGGCATTGGTTTATCAGTCGTGATACCATTTTTTCTCGAAATAGTCAAGGTCAACCCAAGCAAATTTTAGGAGCCGCTTCAGATATTACCCAGCGCAAGCAAGTAGAAGAAAAATTACGACTGAGTGAGCGGGCGATCGCTGCCAGTAGCAATGGGATCGTGATTGTAGATGCTCAACAGCCTGATTTTCCAGTCATTTCCGTCAACCCAGCATTTGAGCAAGTGACTGGATATCAAGCCGATGAAATTCTTGGTAGAAACTGTCGCTTCCTGCAAGGTAAGGATCGAAATCAACCAGAATTAAAAAAAATTCGTCAAGCCTTAAAAAGTCATCAAAACTGTACGGTAGTCTTACGCAACTATCGTAAAGATGGAAGTTTATTCTGGAATCGATTGAGCATTTCTCCCATTCATGATGAACAGGGAAATCTGACCCATTATTTAGGAATTCAAAACAATATTACTGAGATTAAGTTGGTGGAAGAACAACTTCTCCAAAAAGTAAAAAAAGAGCAATTATTTGGCATAATCACTAAACGGATTAGAGAGTCTTTAGACTTAAAAGAAATTTTGCAAACTGCCGTCAGAGAAATTAAGCAAGTTTTAGAAGCAGATCGGGTTTTAGTATATCGAGTATTACCCAATTATATTGTTAAAATTATTGCGGAAAATGTCAATGAAGGTTGGCCATCAATCCGCAAACAAACCTTTCCAGAAGAAACTTTTCTGCGGGAATATTATGAATCTTATATTCAGGGCAAAATTTACGTAATCTCTAATGTAGAGGAGGATCAATTCAATTCTTGTTTGGGAGAATTACTCAGGAATTATAATATTCAAGCTAAAATTGCAGTGCCAATTATTGATAATCAATTGCTCTGGGGATTACTGATTGTTCATCAATGTAATCGCCCCAGAAATTGGCAGGATGAAGAAATTGAGCTATTAACTCAAATTGCCTCTCAATTGGCGATCGCCATTCAACAATCTCAGTTTTATAAACGCTTACAAGCAGAACTACAAGAGCGAATTGCGATAGAAAATGCCTTACTCATGAGTCAAAAAAAACTCCATTACTTGCTCTCTTCTAGTCCAGGAATTTTGTATAGCTTTCGTGCTCAAGGAGATTTTAAACTCACCTTTATTAGTGATAACTCTTATGACTTAACCGGCTATCATAAATCAGAAATGTTGACTCGTGGATTTTGGATTAATCATTTAGAACCCAATGATCGAAAGCGAATCTTAGAAGCAGGATTAAATCAGTTATTTGAACAAGGATATTATAGCCATGAATATCGTTTTTTACATCGAAATGGTCACTATATTTGGATTTATGACCAACTCAATTTGATTCGCGATGAACAGGGTAATCCATTGGAAGTGATTGGCTATTGGATTGATATTAGCGATCGCAAAAAAATTGAAGAAAAATTGCAGGAAACTACGTCTAGACTGACGAGCTTAATTTCCAATCTACAATTGGGAGTTTTAGTCAAAGATGAGCATGGTAAAATTGCCTTAATTAATCAAGCTTTTTGCGATCTTTTTGAGATTAATAATTCCTCTAATCGCTTCATTGGTAAAGAATTTGGTATTCTGGCAGACGAGTTTAAACATTTATTCATTAACGCGGAGCACGCGATCAAAGAACATCAGCAAATCATCGCCAGAAAACAAATTGTGACCAACCAAGAAATTGTGCTCAAAGATGGTCGAGTATTAGAGCAAAATTATGTCCCCATTTTTATTGACTCCGTAGATCGGGGTCATTTATGGATGTATCGAGATATTAGCGATCGCAAACAAGCAGAAAGTCGTTTAGTCACCTCCTTACAAGAAAAAGAAATTCTCTTAAAAGAAATTCATCATCGCGTCAAAAATAACTTGCTTGTGGTTTCTAATCTCCTAGAATTCCAAGCAGATTATATTAATGACCCTGGCTTAGTTAAAGTCCTAGAGGATAGTCGAAATCGGATTTATTCCATGGCCTTAATCCATGAAAAACTCTATCGGTCTATGAATTTAGATACGATCAACTTTGGAGAATATCTAGAAGATTTAGTTCATAACCTATTTGAATCCTATAATATTGAAGACAATCGAGTCACCTTTGAACTAGATCTACAACCCATTTTCTTAAATATCGAAACCGCTCATCCCTGTGGTTTAATTGTCAATGAATTATTGTCAAATACCCTGAAACACGCTTTTCCAGGAAGTAGAAAAGGTAAAGTAAATGTCCTGATGACTCAAAACAATAAGGATCAAATTATCGTCAGAGTCGCCGATAATGGTATTGGTTTTCCCGCTCATTTAGATTTTCGTCATGTCGATTCGTTAGGGATGGAATTAGTATGTACCTTAACTGAACAACTAGAAGGTGAAATTACCCTGAATCGAGAAGGAGGCACAACCTTTGAATTGAAATTTGCGGAATTGAATTATCGCCAGAGAGTATAATGGGTTGCCATCGGGTAAAATTGATCTAAATCCTTTGTATGAACTGGAAAAGATGGCTATTCAAACTTTGAACCTTACACCAGAACTGTATCGTTATCTGCAAACCGTTTCTCTCAGAGAACCGGAGGTGTTGGCTCAATTGCGAGCAGAAACAGCACAACATCCGATGGCGCAAATGCAAATTTCCCCAGAGCAAGGGCAGTTTATGGCGTTGCTAGTACGACTGATGGGGGCAAAGAAAACCCTAGAGATGGGAGTATTTACGGGCTATAGTAGTTTGGTGGTGGCGTTAGCCTTACCTGAAGAGGGAAAAGTGATTGCTTGTGATATTAATGTGGAGTTTACGAATAGGGCGCGTCGGTATTGGGAAAAAGCAGGAGTTGCTCACAAAATTGACTTACGACTTGCGCCCGCTTTGGAAACTCTAGATGGGTTAATTGCCGCCGGAGAAGTGAATGGGTTTGATTTGGCGTTTATTGATGCGGATAAGCGCAATTATTGCAATTATTATGAGCGCGCTTTAACTTTGGTGCGTCCCGGAGGGCTGATTGCGATCGATAATGTGTTATGGTCAGGGAAGGTGTGCGATCGCCAAGTTCAAGATCCCCAAACTGAAGCGATTCGAGAGTTTAATGAAATGCTCAAAAATGATCCTCGGATTGATTTAAGTTTAGTACCGATTGGAGATGGCTTAACCTTGGCTTTAAAACGGTAAACTCTAGGATTATAGGTATCTCAGGTTTCCCTCTCGGCAAGAGTTTGCCATCCAGGTTGCCAGAGCGCACGATCTTGTAGTTGTTGAGCGTTTAACCAAAATCGTACAGTGTCATCACAAGAGGCGACTATTTCCGCAAAGACAAATTTTCCTTGATTTTTGCGATTGACGACCTGAAAATGCCGCCATCCCCAGGTGGTTTGTTGGGCTGTCCATTTAGATCCAACTAAAAAGGGAAATTTTTGTTTTTTAGCCATGATTATCTCACTATCTCAATCCCTGGCAATAGGAGTGTAGAACTGAAATACAATTGGCGATCGCTCCTAAATGGGCAATTTCATAGCCATGGGTATTTTGGGTGGGAAACCCTAAACAAGCAGCGCCAGGCACATGACCAAATTTCATCGCAATGGAAGCATCACTGCCAAACCCACTTAATACAACTCGCTGAATGGGTACATGAACTCTAGTAGCTGCCTGTTCTAACTGAGCATTTAAGTCCTCATCATACAGCCCATAACTATCTTGAGAGAGCAAAACCGGAGCAACACCATCTACCAGGGGATATTCTGGGGATAAAGGACAAATTTCTAGGGCAATAAGCGCTTCTAAAGAATGACGTTGACTAAAAAATAAGGCACCAATTGCGCCAACTTCTTCCTTAGCTGAAGCTACCAAGTAGATATCAATGGCTGGCTCTGTCATCTGTTGGGCTAAAGCCAGTAAAATGGCGACTGAAGCTTTATTATCTAGGGTGTAACTGGCGATATAATCCTCTAGGCGAAAGGGACGTTTGCGGTGTTTACCAACTACAACGCGAGTGCCTGGACGGATGCCTGCATGGGAGAGTTGATCGCGGCTCAATTTGGTTTCAATCCAGACTTTTTCCCAGTGTACGGGCGTGGTTTCTTGCTGACTTTTTTGAGGGGATTGATGGGAAACGTGACGGGAACCAAAGCTGAGAATTCCTGGGATGGTTTGGCGATCGCCCAATAAATCTACCACGCCTTCTCCGTAGATCCATGGGAACGATCCGCCCAAGCGATCCACTTCCACCCGTCCGCCGGGTTTAATCCGCTTGACAATTGCACCAATTTCATCTTTATGAGCGGTAATGGCGATCGCTCGACTAGAATCTTTGCCGGGAATTTTAGCAACAATATTATCCGCTAAATCCCGATAAACATTCACCCCCATCTGGCCAAACTCAGAGAGCAAAAACTCATTCATTTCACGTTCAGCACCACTGGGAGAATGATGAAGAACCAAGGTTTCAATCTTTTGAAACAGCAGATCCCAATCCATAGAATTCATCACCATTCTCTCCTTCATTCCTGTTCTTTCAGGAACCCACTATAGGCTTCCATACTATGCTCGCTTAAATCGAGGCCTTCTTGTTCCTCTGCAGCAGTTACCCGGATGCCCACGGTAAAACTGAGAGCCAACCACAGTAATAGGCTAAAGGCAATCATCGCAAAACTCACGGATAAAACCCCCAATAACTGGTTCAATAATTGAGAATAGCCAGCCGCCAAAAACACCCCTGCAGATGGGCCTTGGCCTTCACCATACCAAGGATAGACATTAGGGCCTAAACTAAACATCCCCACGGGTAGAGTTCCCCAAACCCCTCACACCAGGTGAACAGAAATGGCTCCTTCG
>CAZTRW010000161.1:0-9132 GCA_964616725.1 uncultured bacterium | reverse complement strand
CACCTGGGGTGTTCCCCGCCCCAACCGCCCCCCCCCACTCCCATCTGCACGACGTATCCCCTCCGCCACCAAAGGAGAAGCCGCCGCCATCACAATCTCCTCTGGAGAGAGCAACTCCTTCACCCGCTCATCCCGAATCTTGTGATAAATTGCCATCCGATCCGTATCCGGATACTGGTCAATCTTATTAAACACTAACAAAATCGGCTTACTGGCAGACCTTAACAGAGACAGGGCCTCATACTCCACCTTCTGAATATCCCCGGCAATCACAAACAAAATCAGATCGGATTGCTTGGCCACTTCCCGCGCTAAAACAGCTCGCTGTTCTCCATTCACCTCATCAATTCCAGGAGTATCAATTAGCTGAATCTGGGACTGTCCTTGATGGCCAATCGTCACACGCACCAGTTCCGCCTCATTGACCTCCTCGCGAGATAGTTGCCATGGGGCCCCATAAATACTGCGAGTCACTCCATGGGTAGGCCCAGTCTCAAAAACCTCATCTCCCAATAGGGCATTCAACACAGAAGATTTGCCTCGTCCTACCAAACCAAAGACGGCAATATGTATCCGACTTTGTTCTAATTTTTGCAGCATCCCCTGTAAATTCTCGATCTCTGTTTCCAGTCCCAAACGCTCGGAAGCACTCAAATCTAAATTCACTACTAAGGACTGAAGCGCTTCTGTGGCTTGTTTGTAGTTTAATTCCGCTTGAATATCCGCAAAGCTCAGAAGGGTTTGTTCTAGCTGTTGCTCAAAGTCGTCTGAACTCATGATCGCATCGGCATCGGGCCGAAAAGGGAAAATGCTCTTTTCCTGAGTTTAGCGGATGATCGAGAGATCGACTTTACCGAAGTTGGTACTGAGGGCGATATTCATGTGTTCTAGAGCATGAACTAACCAAGAGACGGCAGATTGAGTGGAGCTTTCGTAGTGGTTATAGAGGATGGCTAACCGTTTTTCTAGGTAGGGTTTGACTTTACGACAAATGAGGACAATTTTCAGTAATAAACCAATGGTGGCGGTGGGGCCATTGTTGGAAAGCAAGTCAACAAAGGTGTAGTGCTGGAGATTTTGCGCGCTCTGAACTACCATAAAGTTGAGCAATTGACTACAGGTACGGATCACCAGAAAGTCAGTGGGTTTTTGATGATCGCTATCTGATAGGGTGTTGCTTAATTGCTGGTAGAGTTGATTGTTAAATTTGCGCTGACCATAACTAGGATCAACGGAGGTGGAGAGGTATTCGTAGAGGGTATCTTTGTAGTCTTTGAAGGTTCTCACTTGAGAGGTGTGGGTGATAAAGGATTGGGCTAAGTCTTGATGGGTGTAGGAGCCTTCTACTTTACCGGCATAGTGTTTGAGAGCGCCGACGAGTTCGCGATCGCTCAATAGGGTAGGATTCGCTTGGGGTTTCAGTAAACGTTGTGCTTTTTCTGGAGAAGAGAGACGAACCAGTTGACTTTGACGCACGCGGTACGTTACATACTGAGAAAGATTTTGCTCAAATTTTTGCTGCATTTCTGTTTGTACCTGTCTCACGGTATGCTGTTGCTCTAGGCTACTTTGGTCACTCAGCATACAGTGAGAATACAGATAAGGATAACGGTGAATGAGCTGTTTCAGGGGGACTTGACCATCTGTGTCGGCTTTAGAGTTGCTGAAGACTTCTGCCAGTCGAGAGAGGGTTAGGTATTGTTCTGTTTGAGTAAAGTTTTGCACGAGGGCACGCAGGCGACGGACTGAGCGCATATGGGTGAGTCCGCTGCCACTCATTTCTGGGGCACGCTCGAACAGATGAACGAGGTCAGGAATGGTACTTTGATGTTGGGGATGGGTTCTCCATTGGTTAATTAAAATATGGCAAGAGCGATTGAGGACGAACTTAAAGTCTTCTTCGGCGCTCTTCAGGGCGGTTAGCTGGTTTAAGGCGTTGACGACTTGCTGATTGTCGTAGCCTAGTCCTTGAATAAACAATCGCCAAAACCGATCAACTAATTGCTCTGGAGTTTCTGCTTGCACGCAGGCAAGCAGATGATCGTAAATCACCTGTTCTTGTGCTATTCTGCCGTGTTGACTGCGATCGATCATAGTTGTACCGTTCATTATTGATCCCCCTCGTTAATTTGATTTGGGGGCTGTCCCCTTGTCTGATGGTCACAACAGAACATTTATCAGGTGACTGTGATTTGGTCGGTTTAGCGAAACTTAGGCGCTGGAGTCTTGAAGACTGAAGACCGCTGTTCTGGTTGTTTACCTCACCCCTTTTATTCCTTATTCTCACCCTGAATGGGTTAACCCCGCATCCGTTAATTCTAGGAAATTTGGGGCAATAGGGATAACGATTTTAGGGGACAGGGATCAGGAATTTCCCGATCCTCTGGACACTTATTCTCGGTTTTTGTCTAAGAGCCATCTATAAGTTAGCAAGGAATAACCGTATTTTTTTTAAAGTTTTAATAAAGTTATCTACTTTTTTCGTTGATTTTTCGTAAAGGTTTGGTGTCATTCTAGGATATGCTGGCGATGGAGGTACCAAATAGGGGATTCAAGAGCTTATGACTTTTGAGGTGAGTGTGGCTAATTTAATGGGGATTTTGGGTGCAACGGTAGAGGAGGGAGCTGGTTTAGATGGCATGGTGCAGGTGAGAGGGATAAATACTGATACTCGTTCGTTGAAGCCGGGAGAGGGGTTTCTGGCGTTGCGAGGGGACCGGTTTGATGGTCATGAGTTTGTGAGTGAGGCGATCGCCAAAGGTGCCATCGCAGCTATTGTCGATCATCGGCTTACCACGTCTGGCTTGCAGTTGCAAGTTCCTGATACTTTGGTAGCTTATCAAACCCTCGCTGCTTGGTGGCGCAAGCAGTTTACAATTCCGGTGATTGGAGTCACTGGATCGGCGGGGAAAACCACTACGAAAGAGTTGATTGCTGCGGTTTTACAGCAAATTGAAAATTTTCCCGCGACAGGAATTTTGAAAACTCAGGCCAATTTTAATAATGAAATTGGTGTGCCAAAAACTTTATTAGAGTTATCTGAGACTCATCGTTATGCTGTGGTAGAAATGGCGATGCGCGGGCGAGGACAAATTGCTTTATTATCGGATATTGCTCAACCAACTATTGGGGTGATTGTGAATGTGGGAACGGCCCATATCGGTCTGTTAGGCTCGGAGCAGGCGATCGCCGAAGCCAAATGTGAATTACTAGCCCAAATGCCGCCAGATAGTATCGCTATTTTAAATGCAGATAACCCCCGATTATTGACCACAGCGGCTCAAGTTTGGTCTGGTAAAACGGTTACCTATGGGTTGAGCGCGGGGGATTGTCAGGGTAAGGTAATTGATGCTCAAACTCTAGATCTAGAAGGGGTACGCCTTCCTTTGCCGTTACCGGGTCGTCATAATGCCTCGAATTATTTGGCGGCGATCGCTGTTGCCCAAGTATTAGGATTGGATTGGACAAAACTGCAATCAGGTTTATCGGTGACCCTACCTGGTGGTCGGGCCGGACGGTATGTTTTGCCGGACGATATTATTTTCTTGGATGAGACCTACAATGCGGGTTTAGAATCCATGAAAGCCGCTTTAGAACTATTAGCAGAAACTCCCGGAAAACGACGATTGGCTGTGCTAGGCACGATGAAAGAATTAGGGGACAATGGGTTTGAGTATCATCGGCAAGTTGGCGCCTTAGCTCAACAGTTGCATCTGGATGGGATCTTCGTCCTGGCAGATGACCCCATAGCCGCAGGAATTGGAGCAGGAATCACGACTATTCCCTATGAAGGGTATTCTACTCATGATGCTCTGATCGAACGCCTCCAAGAGGTAATTAAACCGGGCGATCGCCTCTTATTTAAAGCCTCTCATTCTGTTGGTTTAGAGCGAGTAGTAGAGAAGTTACGGGCAATTAGATCAGGATGGCGATCGCCAAAATAAGCCGATAGAATTTATTGTCGATTTTCGGTCGAGATCAGTTGCCAAAGAGTGATAAGATCCTGTTTACCTTTAACGGTGATCGGGAGATTTCATGAAGGAATGCGAGTTTAGGTGGGGCGCGATCGCCGGAAAATCCCCGTCATCCGAATGCCCGTCACCAACAAAAGGATTAACCCAACCCCCACGAGCAAGACATAGAGAGGTTGTAAAACAGTCCCAAAGTATCGGCCTTCATGAAGGCTCAGAAAAATACCCACCTGATCAGTCTCCAAACCGAACCAGGTGCGGCTTAGACGATAAATAATCCCTGTGGTGGCGCTGAGAGTTAGGGGCAGGATAGCAATCATACCAACCAGTCGATGAACCCATCGCTGATCCCATCGAGGTTTTACTGTGGTCGCTCGCCGTTTAATCAGCATGATCAGTCCAGTAGCAATGAGACTGACTAAGCCTAACCCCATCAATAACACATAGATGGGAACCAGGGGTTTACCTAAAAATCGCCCTTCATGGATGGCCAGCAATCCCTCGGCAATACTGTCTGGCAGACCAAACCAGGCTCGACCTATCCGGTAAGCGACTCCAGTTAGGGCGGTGAGCAGCAGGGGTAGGAATAGAACTGGGGCAGTTTTACGATGTAGTGTGCGAAAATTCATTTTTAGAGTGTTCCTTTGAAGAGAGTAGTAGTGTCAAACTTCTGCCCATTGCCGCAGGAGATTGGCATGGGTTTTGGAGAGGAGATCAAATTCTTCGGTTTTGCCGTATTTCTCGAACAGCGATCGCCGCACGGTATCCAACTCAAACAAAAGGTTACGCTGCTGGGTATCACGCACCAGACTTTGCACCCAACTAACAGCGGCTAGACGTTGCCCCGCTGTCACCTCTGCCACCCGATGCAGGTATGTGGAGGGATATAGAACCATTGAACCAGCGGCTAGCTTAATTGATCGCTCACCGTTGTCAGTATCCAGCACCAACTCTCCCCCTTCATAAGTCTTAGGGTCGCTGAGAAATAATGTGAAGGATAAATCGGAACGGCTGAGATGGCCGTTCTGCCCCATAATGGCATTGTCTGTATGCCAACCGTAGGCCATGCCTGGGCCGTAGCGACTGATTAGACAGGGGCGGATTGTTTGGGGACGAGCCACGGATTGAAACAAGGCATTTTGCACAATAGCCTGGTATATGGTGGTTTCGATCGTTTCGGCGATATCGGTTGCACGATCAATTTGTTCATTGTGTTTGACGATTTTTGCAAAAGTACCAGCCGTGAGACCACCATCAATAAACTTGGCATGGTGAAGCAGGTCGATAATCCTGTACAGTGCTTCAGAGGACAATACTTGATCGATCTGGACAATCATAGGCAAGAGCAAAACGGCGGCAACAGAATTAGAAAAAGTCAGCTGACCAATTAATGGGTGGGACGCGGTTGGCGCCCCATCGGCATGGGGAATGGTATGGGAGATACCTGGCTACCCAGGGCTAGGTGCGATCGCCTACGCTCTCCGGATTCGCCAGACTCCTGACTCTCCGGAGTTCTCCAGACTCCCCAGATTCCCCAGGTTCAGAGGCAACCCACATTACATTAGGCTTTTCGACAGACATCGCTGACTGGATTGCTTTGACAATAGAGGGTAAGGCACTAGAATTTTCCCCTCCTTCACCACCTGGTTTCGTAGGAGTGGGGGTTGCAGGTGTGGTTCCCCCCTCTTCACCACCGGCATTGGCACCGTTACAGGCCCCCAAAGTCGCGGTTAAGCTCAAACTGAGAAATAAGGCTACAGCTTTAGAGTTCATGAATGATTCACCTCTTGTGACTACAGGAGTGATAGTAATGTCTAAAAAGTAAAGATCTGGGAAAGACGGACTGGCATTTTGGCATCGACAACCAGGATCTGTAGTAGCGGTAGCCAGATTATCCAGTCCAGATGGGAAGCTTGACCTGGAAGCAACTGCCGCAGTTCACTTCGCTGGAAACGGTGATACTGCCAAAGTGGTGATGGGCAATGCTTTGGGCGATCGCTAAACCCAGCCCAGTGCCACCGCGATCATAGTTCCGAGCTTGATCGGCTCGCCAAAAGCGATCAAAAATATGAGGCAACTGGCTGGGAGAAATGCCAATGCCGGTATCTTGAATACTGACCTGTGCATGAGAACCCTGGAGTTGGAGAGTAATAGTGACACGTCCTCCTGCTGGGGTGTACTGTAGGGCATTGGTTAGCAAATTTGTAAATAATCTCTGTAATTGAACCGCATCTCCTGGGACGGTTATAGAGGGGAGATTCTCTACAGTTAGGATAATGTTTGACTGGGCAGCGCGATCGCCATAGAGGTTTCCGAGATCTTCTAACAGTTCATCCAAGGGAATGGGTCGCCAGACTGACGAAGTGAGTTTGTGGTGATCGAGACGAGTGAGCAACAGCAAATCATCGACCAGGTGACTCATTTGTTCCGATGCACTGGCGATCGCCTGAAGTTTTTCGATGTCCGCTGGATGAACGCGCTCTGGATGGCACTGGAGCACAGCAATGGAAGCCCGAATCGCTGTAAGTGGATTGCGCAGTTCGTGGGATACATCAGAAGTGAATTGTTTCAGTTGCTCAAAACTGTCTAAAACTGGCTCCAACGACTGTTGTGTTAGCCAAATCCCAGCTAGCGTCACCAACCCGGAAACCAGTAAGACACCGAGCATCAACTGCTGTCGCAGTTTTTGGAGTTCTCCAGCTAGGTGGGACATGGATTCACTCGCTCGTACATATCCAAGCACAGTAGTACCATTAGCTGACACCGGCATCACAAAACTCCGGAGGTCTTTCCACCGGTACCATGCCCCGTCAGGGCTAATATTTGAAGGCAGAGGGGTAAGGGGAAATCGCTCACCTTCACGTACCAGGGGCCGTTTTTGCTTATCGAACCACTCTACTCCTTGATCATTGGGAGTCAAGGGATTAAGCACTTGGGGCGGTGTAGCCGTGGTTGGAGTAGGGGACAGGCCAGACTGATATTTTCCCATGAGATCGGATAGTGAAATAAAGGTAAATGGCTCCAATCCCTGACTGGTAACATAGTTCGCATATTCTTCTTCACTGAAAAGTTCTTCATGCTCGTGTTGAATAGGGTCTAAACTGAGCGCTGCTACTATAGCCAGTTGACGTACATGGAGATCGAGCTGATGCTGGCGATCGCGCGCCACAATGCCATACACTGTGAGCGCAAAAATACCTAAAACTGATCCCGTGGCCACCAGGTAAGAGCACAGCAATCGATAACGCCAGTGCTTTAATCGGCGATGCTTAAAGATTTGGGTTAAGTCGATATCCCAGACCATAGACGTTTTCAATAAAATTAGGGGGGGCACCTACCTGTTTCAGCTTTTGCCGTAGGCTACGTAGATGAACTTTCACTGTTTCCTCACCAGGCAGATCTTCAAATTCCCAGACTCGCTCTAGAATCAGCGCACGACTCAAAACCCGGCTACCATTCCGCAGAAATAATTCTAATAATCGATATTCTGTTGGAGTCAGAGTCAAAGGTATTGTATTGTAAGCAACTTGGCACAATTGCGGATCAAATATCAACTTTTCCCATTCCAGGATTGACGTAGGAGCTACAGTCCCTCGCCTCAGCAGAGCACGAATGCGGGCTAGCAACTCTGGCAAATCAAACGGCTTAATCACATAGTCATCGGCTCCGACATCCAATCCCAATACTTTGTTTTCACTGGTATCACGAGCAGTCAGCATTAGAATGGGGGTGGTTATTCCCTGTTGTCTTAGTCGGCGACAGAGGCTAATACCGTCAAGTTTGGGCAACATTAAATCTAGAATAATGGCATCAAATTGTTCGGCTTCAACCAGATTTAGACCGAGTATCCCATTGTCTGCTATCTCGACAACGTAGCGTTGGTCTCGCAAGGCTTCTGCTACTGCCCTAGCAATTCGATCGTCATCTTCAACCACTAAAATCTTCACACTATCTCTCTTCTGTCACTTTCCGAGAATTAAGAGTAGCATAACGTAGAGTATCAAGATCTGAAAGGGAGACACAGTAATGGATGTAGAGTTACAGATCTTAAAACATTTGCCGCTTTTCACTTGTGTGTAAAGTATTTCAGCCAAAAGGAACATTAAAGTCAGGAGCCATTTACAGATGTTCCGTGGTTAGATATTTTTCTGAGTTCTTATTTATTACGGGAACTTAATAAATTGATCAACACCCTCAATCAATTTCAATCCTTTTATCCTTCCGGATAATTGGCAGATTTCCTATTCATTGAAGTCGGAAAGTGACAGAAGAGTGATATACCCGATAAAAACAGGTATTTTCTCTTGATTTACAGGCTTTAGAAAAAGTCGAAACAGAAATAAAAATCTCGATCAACCCTAAACTTTCACCGAACTTTGACTCGCCAACTCTTCCAGACGACTTTGCTGATCTTGGGTAATACAGGCTTGAATCATCGGTTCAATATGGCCTTCTAAAGCAGTAGTTAAAGAAAAATTTTGACCCAAACGGTGATCCGTCACCCGGTTATCCTTGTAGTTATAAGTCCGAATTTTTTCTGATCGCGAACCCGTTCCCACCTGCGATCGCCGCAAATCCGTCACCGCTTCCTGCTGTTCCTGTAGCTTAATCTCATACAGCTTGGCCCGTAAAATCTGCATAGCCCGTTCCCGGTTTTGCAATTGCGATCGCTCTTCCGTACAAAACACCCGAATCCCTGTGGGCTTATGGAACAAATCTACCGCCGTTTCCACCTTGTTAACATTTTGACCACCGGCACCGCCTGATCGCGCCGTGGTAATCTCCACATCCTTGGCATCAATTTGTACTTCCACTTCATCCACCTCTGGCATAATCGCTACCGTCGCCGTCGAGGTATGTACCCGTCCCCCCGTTTCCGTCACCGGCACTCGCTGCACCCGATGGACTCCCGCTTCAAACTTAAGCTTACTATAAACGCGATCGCCCTGAACTTCCAGAATCGCCTGCTTAAATCCCCCCATCTCCGCCAGAGATTCACTCACCAACTTTACCTTCCACCCCTGCATTTCCGCATAGCGAGAATACATTCTCAACAAATCTCCGGCCCAAATACTCGCTTCATCGCCCCCCGTACCCGCGCGAATTTCCAGCATAATATTCTTCTCATCATTCGGATCGCGCGGCAGCAATAAGATAGTCA
>CAZTRW010000160.1:0-9142 GCA_964616725.1 uncultured bacterium | reverse complement strand
GTATTGCCTTGGTGCAAAAGCTTAAGGGTTGGAGTCATTGCTGCTTGGGAGTCTGACTTGATGGTTCGATCGCTATTTGCATCTGTTTCAATCCAGTAACGCTCTCCCTGAAACGGATAAGTTGGTAATGCCATCTTGCGACGGGTATAATCTCGATCAAACCCCAACCAATCTACCGCCACCCCTCGCACATACAACTCGCTTAAACTCAAAAGAATTTGCTGCCAATCTTTCTGCCCCGATCGCAAACTGGGAAGCCATACCCCTACGCCCTCCGGCAGACATTTACGCCCCATTCCCAGTAAAATCGGCTTGGGTCCGCACTCAAGAAACAGTTCATAACCCCCTTGATGCAGTGTTTCCATGCTTGCTGCAAATCTCACTGGTTGACGTATGTGACGACACCAATATTCAGGGGTTGTGATTTCATCAGTCGCCAATCCTCCCGTGACATTGGAGATTAAATCTATTTTTGGCTGAGAGTAAACGACTTCCCTGGCAACCCGTTCAAAATCAGGCAGCATAGGCTCCATTAGGGGAGAATGAAAGGCATGAGAAACGGCTAACTTTTGAGTTTTGATTTCTTTAGCTGTTAAGGTCGCTGTGATTGCTGCTACAGCTTCCTGTTTTCCTGATATTACCACGCTCTCTGGTCCGTTGATAGCAGCGATCGCTACTAACTTTTCTGCTACTAGCAACTCTGCTATCTCTGCTTCTGATGCGATCGCTGATACCATTTCCCCATCCCGTGGTAATGATTGCATCAGCATTCCCCGTTGGGCAATCAACTTTAACCCATCTTCCAAGCTGAATACTCCGGCGACACAAGCAGCAACATATTCACCCACGCTATGCCCCATGACGACATCTGGTTTTATACCCCAAGACTGCCATAATTCGGCTAAAGCATATTCAATGGCAAATAAGGCGGGTTGGGTATAAGCAGTTTCATTGATGGGAGAATGCTTTCCGTTAGCTGGATACAATACTTCCAACAGAGGCATTTCTAAATAGGGGCGCAAAAGGCGATCGCAACGGTCTATAATTTCACGAAACTGAGGCTGAGTTTCGTACAGTTGCCGTCCCATGTCTGGATATTGCGCCCCCTGACCTGTAAATAAAAATGCTATTTTCGGGGGACGATCGCTAGTCACTTGAGAGCTTACTTGTTCGACAGTTTCCTTGCCAGCAGCAACCGCGCTCAGTGTTTCTTGCAACTGCACCGTAGATTCGGCTATTACGGCAAGGCGATATTTAAAATGTTCTCGTCCCGTATTAGCAGTGAAGCAAATATCTGCCAGGGATATCTCTGGCTGGGATAGGAGAAATGCTGCATAACGGTTTGCCAGTTCTCGCAGCGCTTTCTCATTTTTGGCAGAAAGAGTGAGTAGATGTTGGGGGCGATCGCTATCCTTGTTCCCCAGTTGGGTTTCTGGTGGTTCTTCTAGAACGATATGGGCATTAACCCCACCAAAACCAAAAGAACTCACACCTGCTCGTCTGGGAATTTCTTCTCCTTCTTTTGTCTTTAATTTTTGCCAGTCTTGTGTTTCTTTGACGATGTAGAATGGGCTGTCATCCAATTTGATTCGAGGATTCAACTCCTGAAAATTATTAATGGCTGGCAATTTTTTGTGCTTCATTGCCAATAAAACTTTTATCACCCCAGCTATTCCTGAAGCAGATTCCAAATGCCCAAGATTTGTCTTGACTGCACCCAATCCACAATAAACTTTCGAGGTTCCTTCTATACCGTATTCTTGCTGGAGTTGTGTAAAAGCTCGTTTTAAAGCATTAATTTCAATGGGATCTCCTAAGGGTGTTCCCGTTCCATGAGTTTCAATATAAGACACCGTATCAGGTCTAAGCCCAGCATTTGTATATGCAGAGCGAATCACTTTTGATTGAGCGTAAGCATTGGGAGAGGTTAAAGTACGAGCGTGTCCGCCATGATTAACTGCACTCCCTTTAATTACACCGTAAATATGGTCTTGGTCTTCAATCGCTTTTGCCAAAGGTTTTAAGAGAATGACTCCCGCGCCTTCCCCCCGAACATAACCATCAGCTTGACTGTCAAAGGTTTTGCACTTTCCCTCTGGTGACAACATACCTAGTTGACTAAATGAGATGTAAGATGTGGGAGTAAACAACAGGCTAATGCCACCCGCGAGAGCGATTTCACACTCCCCATCCTGAAGCGATTTTACAGCTTGATGGACTGCCACAAGGGAACTGGAACAAGCCGTATCCACTGAAATGCTAGGACCGCAAAAGTTAAACAAATAAGACACCCGATTGGGAATCATGCAGATATAAGTTCCCGTGGCGTTATGTCCTTCAACTGTCTGGGAGTGTTGTTCCTGCAACTCTTTATAGTCAAAATTACAAACCCCAACAAACACTCCCACTGGCTTTCCTGAAAAGCTGGTTGGTGAATATCCAGCATCCTCTATGCAAGACCAACTTAGTTCCAGCATTAGCCTTTGTTGAGGGTCTATTCGTGTTGCTTCTCGGGGAGAGATACCAAAAAAAACGGCATCGAATTTGTCGGCATTTTCAATAAACCCACCCCATTTACTGATGCTTTTGTTGGGGGTGCCAGGAGTTGGAGAATAAAACGTTTCAATATCCCACCGGTTTGATGGAATTTCCGCGATGCTATTGACTCCCTGCTCTAAATTTGCCCAAAACTGCTGGTAATCGTTAGCTCCTGGAAACCGACAAGCTATGCCAATGATGGCGATCGCTTCTTCAGATTGGGCTGTTTTTTCTGAGGAGTAAAAATCTATTTCCATTTTGATCAATCCCAAAGTATTAACCTAACTAGAACAAATAAACTACTTTTATTGATAGTTAATCAGAAAGGGTTCAAATTTATTCATTGCCTTTTGAAAGAAGGGGGGTTCGACTCCTAACGCGATGCGAAAATGACCAGGCATATTAAAAGTGTCTCCTGGTAAAAGAAAAACTCCTGTCTCTTCAACTAATTTACGGGCAAAAGCTTGGCTGTTGATCGCTTCGTTTTTTAAATAAGGAAAAGCGATCGTGCCTGCTACCGGTTCGATCCAATCAATGAGAGTCTGATTTCGTCTAATCATTTCCCCAAGGTAAGCGGAGTTTTCAACAACCCATCCCCGATATTTTGGCTGGATTTTTTGCCAATTTAATAATGCAGCTTTAACTAGTAAATCATTGAGCGAACAAACGGTATAAGTCGTTCTTTCTTTAAAGTCGTGACAAGCTTTAAGAATTTCTTTCGGGGCAATTAACCAACCCACTCGCAAGCCGATACAGCCAAAACATTTCCCGATCGAACCCAAGGCAACTACGCGGGGAGACATTCCGAATAATGAGGGAATAAAATCCATATTTTGTTGGTGGGGAAGGAAGCGATAATGCTCGTCAGACAAAATTTCTGCATTATATTTTTCTGCCAGTTCGATAACTCCTTGCATTTCTTCAGCAGAGTAAACAACTCCCGTGGGATTATGGGGACTATTTAAGACTATAACTTTAGTGTTATCGTCTACCAATTTTGCTAATTCCGCTAAATTTGGTCGAAATTGTTCTTCTCGTCGTAAATGGAGGTAACGCACCTCATAACCGAGATATGCGGGAACTTCGTGCAACAGAGGAAAATCCGGCGTGGGAACGATCACATTCGCCCCAGTTTCATACCTGACGTGAAAGTAGATGAAAACTGCTTCTGTTGTTCCTATGGTGATTAAGATATCTTCTGGCTTAACTCCATCGTAAACTGAGGCGATCGCCTCCCTCAATCCCAGAGAACCGTAAGTTTCATTATATCCTAAGCTTAGGTCATAAAACTCTTTTTCGCATTCTGTTAGTTTGAGCAGTTCGGCAAGTGAATAATTTGTCACACCACTTGCACTCAGGTTGTAAGATGATGTTTCATACTTCTCCAACCAAGTTTCCAATAAGGATGTCTCTAGTTTCATTCCTCTTTATTTCCTCTATTTATTGACCAAGATACCCAGACTTGGAAAGTTTTATTTACACTGCTTTCCTTCAACAAATTGAAGCATCTCATCCCTCAAACAGAATTATGCTTTGAATGATACTGGGTGCATTATTAGCAGAAAAGAATAATCCTCCAGTTTTGCTATCGAATTGAGCGTAATTTTCATCTTCCATATAAATTTGATGCGCTTTATAAACGTTCCAAAAAGGGATTTTAGGATTCAAATGATGAACGAGATGATAATTTTCATTGTGCATTCCTGTCAAGAATTTTTCCAACCAATTACTCTTCCTATTTCTACTCATATACAGGTTAACTCTATTGTTCATTAAGGGATAATGCTCGCTCATTTCGATAAACCAGCTAATAATTTGAAAGGTAGTTAAGTAAGGAACGAGCCAAAACAACAAGATAATTTTTCCTAATCCAAAACTAGTTAAGAGCGATACCAATATTCCCAGATAAGCTATCATTACTATTGTTTTTTTTGCATAATTCCTGTCAAGAATTCGATGCTGGATTAAATAACGGAAATAACTCCACACTTTTGTTAAAAAAAAGGGTCTAATAATATTTTTACTGACAAAGTCTTGCCGAAGTATTGTCCGATCATACCATCCTTGTTCCATTGCAAATTTATAATCTGGATCGAGGTCTATATCTCCAAAATGTCCGTGATGAAAACGTACATGAGATTCCCGATAAGATCCCATAGTCTGCAAAATCAAATAGCCGGAGAAAAAAGTGCCGATGGCAAAATTGAGGTGTTTATTTTTCGCCAAGGTTTGGTGAGCTGCTTCGTGTAGTAGGGTTGCCAAAGCACGCTGGCGAGACCCAATAATTAAAATTGCTAAGGGATACAAATACCAAGAAATACAGCAAGTAGCGACTATGCTAATACAAATAAGACTATAATCCTCTAATAAAGCTAGGCAACAATGCCAGTTATCCAACTTGATTAAATCAAGTATTTCGTTCTGAATACCAGAAGGAAATTTATAAACACTATATTTCATTTTCGCTCCTTGGGATTAAAATTTAAACGCAAGACTATTATAATTAAAAATCATAAATTTTCAAGCTAATTTGAGAAATACTAAGTTTAAGTTAAGATTAACAATAAGTGTTCGAGTTAATCTAATTGGCAATCGGAAGCGGGAGACTAGGAAAAACTTTAATGACCCATTACCGATTACCCATTCCCGAAACAATTAGTGAGATTGGTATAATTCTTTAACCCATTCCCATTCATAAGCCAATCCTTCTTCTAAGGTGACTTGCGGGTGATAACCTAACAGCAGACCTGCTTTTGATACATCTGCACTAGTATCGCGAGCATCCCCCATCGCGCGATCAATATGATGGCGACGAATGGGTTGTCCGACAACTCGTTCCATGGTATCTAAAACATCGGTCAAAACCACCCGACTTCCTCCTCCTACATTAAAAATTTCGCCCACTGCTTCTGGTGCCGTTGCTGCTGCTAAATTGGCAGCTACAGCATCACGAATAAAGGTAAAATCTCTCGTTTGTTGGCCATCTCCATAAACATCAATGGCTTTATCTTCTAATACCGCTTTGTAGAATTTATGAAAAGCCATATCGGGACGTTGGCGAGGCCCATAGACGGTAAAATATCGCAGTGCTGTGAAAGGAACTTGAAAGTTTTGGTAATACAAAACACAGAGTCGCTCGGCAGCTAATTTCGTAATGCCATAAGGAGAAACTGGTTGCGGACAAATGGTTTCTGAGGTGGGAAAGGTTTCTGCATTGCCATAGATTGAGGAGGTGGAAGCGTAAACGAACCGTTTTAAGGTTGTGACATTTTTCGCTGCTTCGAGCATAATTTGGGTGGCGTTAATGTTGCGTTCTGTATAGGCGCGAAATCCATCTCCCCAACTGGCACGTACTCCCGCTTGAGCTGCTTGATGATAGACAACTTCGACATCAGTGAGTAGACTAGACCAATCTAAGGTTTGAATATCTCCTTCAATGAGTTGGAACTGAGGATGATTCTCAAAACTACTGATATTTCGCCGCTTGAGAGTAGGGTCATAGTAGTCATTAAATTGATCAATCCCAATGACCTGTTGACCTTGATTGAGTAAGGTTTCTGCTAAGGTAGAGCCAATAAATCCGGCTACACCAGTGACAATTACTTTAGTCATTATTCAGAGAAGGTTTGTGCTAGATTTGTTCTCAATTATAGAGGGTCAATTAGCCCACAAATTTTTTCTTAATTTTTCTCAGGGTTTGTTTCCATTGACTTTCTCGTTTAAGAGAGAGCGGATCGGTGGGATGGTTGGGATCGTCTAGATAGCGGTAATCTGTCCAGATTTCTCCCAGAGACTCTTGTTTAGCCAAATGTAAAGTTTTATGTCAAGATTCCCCACTTCTGCTTGACGAGACGAGAAATTGTGTGCATCATAAATGGAGCGTCAGTCCGTGTAACTAAGATTAAAAGCAATTTGCTTTACCTAGTATATCCCAGATCAGTTATCTGATGCAACCCAATTCTTCTGAATCAAGCATATAGCTTTAATTAATTCTACTCAATATTCATTTTGATGATAACAACTATTCCAGTTATAGATATTTAGTGGGTGTTTATGGATCTAAGTGGGATCAAAAAAAATATTAAAAGATTTCAGGATAAACTCACACAAATCAACTATTGGTTTAACCGGAATACATGGCCAAAAAAATCTATTGTTTATTATACTGGGCCAACTTCTTGTCTCTGGACACCGGAAAATTTAAAAACTGGATTAGGCGGATCGGAGATTGCCATCGTACAACTAACTAGACTCTGGGTCAAGTTAGGATACCAAGTTACGGTTTACAATAATTGTGGAACCCAAGCAGGAATTTATGAGGGAGTAGAGTATCGCCACTATTCTGAGTTCAATCAATACGATCAATTTGATATATTAATTATTTGGCGCTATCCTTGGCGGCTATCTTCTCAAACTAAAGCCAATACAATTTGGTTGGATTTGCATGAAGTTATGCAGCCCGATCAAGTCAGTAAGTCTAAGCTGAAGAATTTCGATCGCGTGTTCGTGAAATCAGCGTACCACAGAAGTTTATTACCGGAAATAGGAGAAGAAAAAATCGCGATTATCTCCAATGGAGTTGATCCAACTTACTTTCAATATAGTCAAGCCTCTAAAGATCCATATAAATTGATTTATGCATCCAATTATATTAGAGGATTAGAAAGAATGCTACACTATGGTTGGCCGATCATCAAGCGAGAAATTCCTCAGGCTCATTTACATATCTATTATGGCTGGTCTGGAAATGACTTTAGTAAACCAGAGCTTCAAGTCTGGAAAGAAAAAATGATAGAATTGATGGATCAACCGGGTGTTAGTGAACATGGTAGAATTGGGGTGGCCCAATTAATCCAAGAGAAATCCACGGCATCTATTCATTACTATGGTTGTACTTTTCAAGAAATAGATTGTATTTCGATCCGGGAATCAGCGGCTGTAGGTTGCGTTCCAGTTACAACTGACTGCTACGCCTTGAGGGAAAAGAAGTATTGCATAAAAACAGCGGGAAACCCTTATGATAAAACCACTCAGGAGGCTGTGGCAATGAAAATTGTAGAGTTGTTAAATCATCAAGATCGATTAGAAGAAATTCGTCATGAGTTTCAGCAATTATCCCAAGCAGAAACTTGGGATAATACAGCTAAACTCTGGTTAAATTACTATTGATATGAGGAATTTTAAGTGATGACAATGCCTAATTTTTTGCTTATTGGTGCTGCAAAAGCAGGAACAACATCTTTGTACTATTATTTGAAACAGCATCCGGAAATTTACGTTCCTTCAGGGTATTATAAAGAACCAGACTTTTTTGCTCTAGAAGGTGAGCCATTAGAATATCCTGGCCCACAAGGTATATTTAGGATGAAAGATCGAATTACCGATCTGAATACCTACCGCTCTCTTTTTGATCAGGTGACTACCCAAAAGGCGATCGGTGAAGCATCAACTCTATATATTTACAGTGAAAAAGCACCGGAACGAATATACTACTATATTCCAGAAACCAAACTTATTGCCATTCTTCGAGATCCTGTTGAACGAGCTTTTTCTCATTATTTATACTGGGCTTCCCAGGGATTTGAACCGGATACTGATTTTGATTTTAATCAAGCCATTCAAGCAGAAGAGACGCGCATTTCTCAAGGATGGAGTCATAATTGGCATTATATCAAACGAGGTTTTTATTATACTCAGCTCAAGCGTTATTTTGACCGATTTAATGCCAGTCAAATCAAAGTATATCTCTATGAAGACCTAATTAAGAATAAGTTAACTGTCACTCAAGATATATTTTCTTTTTTGGGTGTCGATGAAAGTTTTACTCCAGATTTTACTAAAAATCATAATAAAACAGAAGTTCCTAAAAATAGAATAGTCAATACACTTCTCAATCGACCCAATCCCATTAAAGCAATCTTAAAACCTCTCTTACCTACTGGAATGCGTAAGCGTCTCGCCGATAACCTCAAGCAACGTAACCAAGGTAAACCCAAGCTCCCAGATAAAACTAGGAAGCAGCTCGTTGATGTTTATCGAGAAGATATTCTCCAGCTTCAAGACCTAATTAACCGTGACTTATCTAATTGGTTGCAGTAAGGCTATGTTATTCAATTCCCATGTATTCATTGTCTTATTTTTACCTATTGCCTTAATCGTTTTTTTGCAGAAGTGTTGAATCTCGACATAAAACTTTACATTTAACTAAACAAGAGTCTCTGGGAGCCAATTATAGCTCCAATGGATAAGGGAGCATTTTTCACTTAATTTGAGTTGTAAATAACGAAATTTATCTAGTAATGTATTGGTTGTGCGTCAAAATGATGTGGTAGGAGTACAATCGAGTATCCCCTAGTTCTGAACTGAAGCTATGGAATGTCGTCTCTGCGGTCACCCCAAAACCCACAAACACGGCAAAATGCCCAATGGACATCAACGCTATTTTTGCCCCCATTGCAAACAAACCTTCTCTGAAAGCTTTGACACCCTTTACTACTACCGCCATACCCGTCCAGAACAGATTGACCAAGTCCTACAAGCTCACAGTGAGGGCGGATATGAACGGGTACTTCCGCTTGAGATGGAGCACTCCATCGGCAAAGAC
>CAZTRW010000159.1:0-9272 GCA_964616725.1 uncultured bacterium | reverse complement strand
CCTTAACCCCCATCAACCGGAAATCTTTCTCTGGCAAGCCACCCACGCTCGCTGTTGCACTCTGTGGCGTTTAGGCAATCAATCCTTAGAGCTAACCACCGCCACTGTTCCGTGGCTTACCCCCGATCAAAAACTCCTCCTAGAGCACCCCACCGAATATCGCTTGATTCAGCGTCTCTTCAACATCGTCGATACTTTGAGCGATCCGAACCGCCAGAGAATTCCCCAACTGATTACACTGCTCAGTCAGGATTTCCTGGAATTTGATCGCCACTGTCGCATCATCCATTCCCCTGCTCTTCTAGGACGCTTGGGGTTAATTCGGCTGGTGCAACAAACCCTCAATACCTTACTGGAAAAAGGTTTAGGGATTTTTGCTCCCCCAGAACTCTAGGCAAATCAAAAAAATTTTTTCCTTAAGGGATGACAAAATCAATGGGGTAGGTTATAGTAGCTATCGTGTGAGGAGCGAACCAGTAAGGACACCGAGACGAAACACGGCCAGTCGTCGGTGTCCTTTCTGATTTAAACTCCACTGAGGAAGTTTCCCCAAATGCCACCAATCCAATCAGATCTAAGATAATCTGTTTTTTAGATTAGTCAATCAAGCTACAATAATAGGCAATTCCGATCAAAGCTTTCTTCTCTTCCGTTGATATTGATGTGCAATTACGGTCTATGAATCCGTTACTTTCGCCTACTATTCCCAATATGGCAGTAGCGCCAACTCAAGCTCCTGAACGTTCGAGTCAAGTGACTCGTAAGCCTTATCCCAATTACAAGGTGATTGTTCTCAATGATGATTTTAATACTTTTGAGTACGTCCATGACTGTTTGGTAAAGTATATTCCGGGAATGACCAGTGATCTGGCTTGGGAGCTGACAAATCAGGTTCACTATGAGGGTCAAGCGACGGTTTGGGTTGGCCCTCAAGAACCGGCTGAACTCTATCATCAACAGTTAAGTCGGGCGGGGTTAACCATGGCTCCTCTGGAAAAGGCGTAAAGGACGGGGAGAGGGGGGGTGGCAAAAAAGAAAAAACCTCAGTCTAGTTCGTCGGGAGAGCCTCCTGGCCGTTTGGTGTGGAACCATTCTACCCATTTGGAGGGGCTGATTCCAATTCTGGAGAAACTGACGGTGTATGAGGGGATTACGACGATTACGCCGGGGGTGATTGGCCGGGTGAAAAGCCATATTCCCCACCTGAAGCTGAAGGTGTCGGTGCCGATTCGAGGGGGATTTAAGCTGATTGCGCGTCAGGGGAAAACGGTACAAGAGGTGTTTATTGTCACGACTCTTTCCCAGGGTGACCTGGAGTTGGCGATTGAGGCGGTTTTGCTCTCTTAGGATCAAAAGATTGACGTAATGTTCAACTTCTGGTAGAGTAGGAGTGTTGATGTAAATATCAAGTTTGTGATTAGGAACATCAAAGTTTGGGAGTGATTTGGGAATTGTTCTGTTGCGGGTGGATGCCAAACAATTCCCATTTTTTTGGTTGACTAAAACCGGGTGCGAAGTGATATACTAAGAAATTAGTGAGTTAATGGTAAATTACTTAATTCCACCTGGAGAGGTGGCCGAGTGGTTGAAGGCGCGACACTGGAAATGTCGTTTAGTGGTAACGCTAACGGGGGTTCGAATCCCCCCCTCTCCGTTTTTTAGCTCTAAATAATCTTAGGAGTGGCTGAAGATGACTGTGGTTTGGGTGGCGGCGGAGTGTTGGGCAGCGCTGGCGATTTGGAGGGCGTAGAGGCTGGCTTCTGGGGTAACATAGAGGGGGGTTCCATCGGTGAGATAGTCTAGGACGGCGCGGGTGTCTTGGGCAAAGAGTCCTCGGCGATCGCCAACGGGGATGTCTGTGGTGTGATTTCCTTGAATCAGACTGCCGTAATCGCCAGCAAAGATGAGGGTGCCCTGATTGCCATGGACTTCAAGTTGGCGTTGGGTTTGCCAAAAGATTTCTCCTTTACCATAAGTAATCTCGGCGATCGCTCCCTGAGTAAAGGTGAGTCGGGCGGTGCATAAACAGCCACGATAATTGTCAGCAGAGTCTGGCCAATAGCGATTGTGGGCACTGACGGTAGTCACAGTTCCTAAAATATCGGTAAGTCGATGGACGCAGGAGAGGGAGCCAATGAGGGGAAACCCAAATAGAGTGGGATTGTAGCTCCAGCGCTCTGGTGCTGGATGTTTAGGATTGATTTTGCTGTAGCGTAGGTAGCTGAGTTCTCCGAGTTGGGGTAGGGTTTGTCTGAGGGCTTGGTGGAGTCCCCCCAGGAGTTCGATGTGTTCGATATGGAGAAGTCGTTGTTGTTGTTGGGAGAGGGTGAGCAGGTGTTGGGCTTCGGAAAAATCGAGAGAGAGGGGATATTCGACAATGAGGTGCTTTCTTGCTGTTAAGGCGGCTTTGGCGATCGCGCCATGGTCTCGATTGATCGTACTAACCACTACCAAGTCTATCTCAGGAAGAGCGATTAAATCTTGCCAGTGGTGTAGTGATTTGATACCGTAGGTTTGGGCAAATTCTTCTGTTCTTTCTGGGGTATGTCCTACCACAGCGACTAGCTGAGTGCGAGGATCAGCTTGAAAAGCTTCGGCTCGGAGTTTTGCGGCAAACCCTGTACCGATGAGGCCAACAGAAAGGGGGAGCGTCAAACGGTCTAGGGGCATAATCAAGGGGAAGAGGGAAGATAGGGGTAATTTAGTGATAATATCATTTCGGCGGAATTAGGGGCGATCGCCATTACTGCCACATCAAATCCACCTCAACAACCAAATTCAACTTAGTGTTGTATTTAACCAGCATGAAAACCACTGTAACTCTAACTTAGCGATCGCGGCTGCATCATTACCACCAGAAACGAGAGCACCTCTTCCAAGGGAGGGAGAGGATATTCATTCAAATCAATCTTGACGATCATCTTGTCTAGGGCCATGAATTTCCACAGTTTGCCCGTTGTCGAAGCCCCATAAACTGGCTGAAAGCTGTTGCCCTGAATGTCATTAAACTGTTGTGCTGCAACCATTGCCGCCACACATTGGGCAATTCCTGCATTCAATGAATCTTGCTTTGCTTCTACGATGACGAGCACTGGGTGTGTAATTTCTAACAATTCAGGAGAACCACTAATCAAAAAATCGCAGTAGCCATTGAGTCCAGCATCCTCATCCACATTGAATTCTTTCCCTGAGAAAATGCTAATTTTCTGCTCAAAATGCTCTCTAATTTCCACCAATAAGGGAGCTACTATCAACTCTGAGCGAATCTTTTCCGTAGCAACTCCCAAGGCGAGATCTAAGTTGCGACGAATTGTTTCTCGCAGATAGTCGCTTGGGACAATTGGCTGAGGTTGTACTATTGGCGATCGCACCTCCCGAAATTGTAGTGCGAACTGCTTTTTTAACTGAGCGATCGTAAACTCTTGATAAGACATACACGCCTTTGTGGAGAAGTGAAAAGGGGCGAAGATACCTCCGCCCCAATAACAATACCCGTCTTGATTGCGGGTTGGTTTACACGAGACGAGAGTAGTATTCTACTACAAGGAGTTCATTGATTTGCAGTGCAATCCATTCCCGCTGAATCACCCCATTGACTTTAGCAGTCATTTTAGCTTTGTCAAATTCAAGATGACTGGGGATATTGGCTAAACCGGGATATTGTAGATTTACTTCTACAAGTTTCCGAGATTTCTCACGGTTTCTCACTCCAATCTCTTCTCCTGGTCTACACTGATAACTGGGAATACTGACCACTTTACCATTAACGGTAACATGGCCATGGTTGACCAATTGACGTGCTGCTGGAATAGTCGGAGCCATTCCCAACCGGAATACCGTATTATCCAAGCGCATCTCTAGTAATTGCAGGAGCACTTGTCCAGTAGAACCCGTAATCCGCCGTGCTTTTTTGACGTAGCGTAACAATTGCTTTTCACTCAAACCGTAGTTAAAGCGTAGCTTTTGTTTTTCCTCTAGACGGATAGCATACTCTGACTTCTTTTTGCGCGCCTGACCATGTTGGCCAGGGGGGTATGCCCGCCGAGGACTTTTACGAGTCAAACCAGGTAAGTCCCCCAAGCGCCGGGTGATCCGTAAGCGCGGGCCTCGGTATCGTGACATCGAGTTTCCTCTATTTTTAAGTTTTACACAAGTCTTCAATTATAACCTAAAATAGATTTTTTGGCAACTCTTAATGAAAAGGGCCTCCTAAAATAACTGTGGCTAAGGCATTAATGACTTCACTTTGGGGTTCTTGGCTTAAGCGATCATACCATTGTTGGGTGATTTCCGGGTCTTTTCCGTAAATGGTGTCTGCCCGTTTTCTTGCTTTTAAGACTAATTGGGCTGTGCGTTGTTTGCGAGCGTTTTCATAACGTTTTAAGGCATCAATTACTCCTAAGTTAGTGGTAATTAAATACTGGGATAAAATCGCTGCATCTTCCATGGCTTGACATCCTCCTTGACCGAGGGTGGGAGTGGTGGGGTGAGCGGCATCTCCGAGGAGGGCAATCCGTCCTTTTACCCAATGATTTAATGGATTGAGGTCATGGATTTCTAAGCGATTGGTGTGGAGAGGATCAAGGGTTTGAATGAGGGTTTGAATGGGGTTTGGCCATTTTTGGAAGAGGGTTTCTAGTTCTTTTTGGCGATTTTCAGGTAAAGTGGAGGTACCTTTTATCATCGGACAACCGAAGAAAAAATAAAAGCGATCGCCGCCAATTGGCATGAGAGAGGCCCGTTTTCCTTCTCCTACATAAATGACCCAACAGTTGGGATCGACTTGTTGTTTTTTTGCTTCGACTAAACCATTCCAATTGATATAGCCTGCATAACGTAATTGATGGTTTTCTTGGGTTACTATCGGTCGGATCGCTGAGTGAATACCGTCGGCAGCGATTAAGAGATCTCCGGTGGTAGTTGTGCCGTCGGCAAAGCTGGCTGTGACAGTATGTTCATCCTGACTAACACTAATACATTTGCGGTTGAGGGTGACATTTTCTAGGCCGATTGCGTGAAGTAAGAGGGTTTGTAAGTCTCTACGCGCTACAGGATAGGGTCGTTGCCCTACTTGTTGAATGAGGGGATGGAGATCGATAGAGTTAAGAAGGCGATCGCTGTGACTTCGATACTCCATTTGATCCATTATACCACCAATTTTAGCGAGATCTTCTCCTAATCCCAACCAGTTCAGAACTTTTACTCCATTTGACCAGAGGGAAATTCCTGCACCTACCGGTCTAAATTCCTGGACTTTATCATAAATCTCTATTTCATATCCAATTTTTTTGAGGGCAATTCCCGTGGTTAATCCACCAATTCCGGCTCCAATAATAATGGCTTTTAGATGATTCATAGACCCCACAGGTAATTCAGTAATTTAATGATAATATTGATCTAATGCGATCAAAGTGTGCAACAATACATTTGCTCCTTGAGTACAGTGGTGAAGGGAGGTAAACTCTTCTCCTGAGTGACTAATTCCTCCTTGGGAAGGAACAAAAATCATGCCCATATCTACACTTCTTCCTATTTCTTGAGCGTCGTGACTGGCACGACTGGGTAGGGAGGTATAGGTTAAGTTTAGGTTTTGACAAACTTGCATGATTGTTGCTTGGATGTGAGGGGTAGTTAGGGTGGATTTAACGCTTAAGAGGGGTTCCATGGCGATCGCTGTTCCTGTAGCGATCGCTATTCCCTCTAACTGGATCTTCAAATGCTGGACAAAATGCTCAATTACTTGTTCATCTAGATCGCGAATATCTACCGTCATCTCTACTAATCCTGGAATAATATTAGCTGCATTTGGAAAGACTTGAAAAGCACCGACAGTCGCCACTAAATTAGGATACTGAGATTGCGCTAAACTTTCTACTATCACTACAATCCGCGCCGCTGCTGCTAAGGCATCTTGTCGCCTACCCATAGGTGTTGTTCCGGCATGATTAGCTTTACCTCTCACTTTAATTGTATAGCGTTGTTGGCCAACAATTCCTTGAACAATACCAATCTCTTTTTGCTCATATTCTAATATAATTCCCTGCTCTACATGGAGTTCAATAAAAGCAGCGATCTGCTTACAAGTCTGTGATAATTGCGAAACTCTTTCCCACTTTCCACCCAGTTTAGCCACAGCATCAATGATAGAAATAGGAATTTTGGGTTGATAATCCTCTGGATGGACAGATGCGGTTCCGGCGATCGCTTTAGATCCGATCATTGTTGTTTCTTCATCAGTAAAAACAATTACCTCTATAGGATGATTCAGTCGGATTTGCCGATCTTGCAATGTGCGGATTAATTCAATCCCTGCGACTACTCCTAATGCGCCATCATATTCACCTCCACAAGGTACCGTATCCAGATGAGATCCAGTCGCTAAAGTCTGCTGATTATCCTGACTACCTCCATAGATTCCCCGCAAATTTCCCGCACTATCAATTTTGACAGACATTCCGCTAGTTTCCATCCAATGACACACCAGAGAACGTGCTTCTAAATCTGCTGAAGAAAACGCAAGACGGGTAATGCTACCATCAGGATTTTTGCCAATTTGACTCAATTGCTGTAAAGAATCATACAACCGTTTAGAATTGATGGTTAAGTGAACCATTGCTAGACTTTCAACACCGAATTACTATATTGAGTAGGGAAAGAAGTAGGTTACTCTTAGTAACATCCTTCAATCCCCGATGGGAAACTTGTTTTTAATCTTAATTTTTTTGGTGTCTCATGTCAATTCAGTTGGGTAAAGTTTACTTAGTCGGGGCAGGATTGGGTCGTTTAGACACGCTGACATTACGGGGTTATTCTGTTCTTAAACAAGCAGATATTTTAGTGTATGACGCTTTAATTGATCGCAGTTTGTTAGCTGAAGTTCGTCACGATTGTGTTCTTTTAGACATGGGGAAAAGAGGTGGAAAACCCAGTAGTAAGCAAAGTGAGATTAATCAAATTCTCATCAATTATTGTCAGCAAGGAAAGCAGGTGGTTCGTCTGAAGAGTGGCGATCCTTTAATTTTTGGGCGTGCCGGTGAGGAACTAGAGGCATTAATGAGTCACCAGTGTCCTGTCGAAATTGTGCCGGGGATTTCGGCGGCGATCGCCGCCTCTACTTTAGCGGGTATTCCCCTGACTGATCCTGTTTTGAGTCAAGGATTTATGGTAGTTACAGCCCACGATCCCGATGAACTCAATTGGCAAATTTTAGCCCAGCTACAAACCTTAGTTATACTGATGGGAGGTCGAAATTTACGCCAGATTGTGCATCAATTACTCACCCAAGAACGTGCTGATTCAACTCCGGTAGCCATAATTCGATGGGCAGGTTTTCCAGAGCAAAAGATTTGGCAAGGAACATTAAGAAATATTGTGGAAATTACTCAAAATGAATCTTTGTCTCCCGTTGTAATTATTATAGGAGAAGTAGTGAATCATCGTTTACCTTTGTTCCTCAATAATTTTAAATCTATGCCCTTATCTGGACAAAAAATTTTAGTAACCCGATCTGCCGATCAATCCAGCCACTTTAGAGTGTTGCTAGAACACCAAGGAGCGAGAGTAATTGAAATGCCAGCCTTGGAAATAGTTGCGCCTTCGACTTGGGAACCGTTGGATCGGGCGATCGCCAATTTATCTTCATTTGATTGGTTGATTTTAACCTCCAGCAATGCCGTTAATTATTTTAGCGATCGCCTCAAAATTCACCAATTAGATAGTCGCGCTCTAGCCCATATCAAAATTGCCGTTGTTGGCCAAAAAACTGCTGATACTCTGAATCAAAAAGGGCTACAACCCGACTATATTCCTCCTCACTTCATTGCGGATGCTTTAGTCCAACATTTTCCAGAACCTTTATTAGGAAAACGCCTCCTATTTCCTCGTGTAGAAACAGGAGGTAGAGAAGTTCTAGTGACAGAATGCACAGAGCGAGGTGCCACCGTGGTAGAAGTGGCAGCTTACCAATCTCAATGTCCAAAAACACTTACACCAGAAGCCTTCACTGCCCTCAACAATCAAGAAGTGACAGTAATGACATTTGCTAGTTCTAAGACTGTAAAAAATGCTGTTAAGCTCATAAATCAAGCAGGAATCACAGCTCTCGATCGGATGGCGATCGCCTCCATTGGGCCACAAACCTCTAAAACTTGTCAAGAAGTAATTGGGCGTGTGGACATCGAAGCCCAAGAACATACCCTAGAAGGGTTAACCCAAGCCATTATCGCCTGGGCAAATTCTCAAGGATATTCAGGAGATTAAAAATTAATAAATTTAGGAATAAGTCCCGCGATCAAACTTAATCTTCACTCAACCAAGTGATTAAATCCTCAATCTCAAAAAAATCCAAAAGAGCTTCCCCTAAATCCTCCAATTCTGGCCGCGATAAAAACTCAATTTGACTCTGAACCTCAGGAGAAAGTATCCCCAGTCGGCGCGTTAATTGGCGCTTCACAAAAGAGAGTGCTTCTCGCTGAAGACCCTGTTCAAGACCTTGTTCAAGACCTTGTTCGAGACCTTGTTCGAGACCTTGTTCGAGACCTTGTTCAAGACCACGTTCGAGACCTTCCTCAAGACCTCTTTGCCAACCACGTTCAAGGCCTTCTCTAAGACCTTGCTGAACTCCTTCTGCTAAAATCTCCTGATAAATTACTGACTCGCGCATTACTTCCTTCCTCAACAGTTGCTGGATTAACTTCTTGTCAAACCTCAATCCCGCTAGGAGTTGACTACAAGCAAGTACATTGGCTTGTTGATTGACCTCCTCAATTGTAGCAATTTGCCTCGCCACTTGCTCTAATAGTCGTTTAGGGGAATCCGTTTGAGATAGGGTAGCTAAGGGAAGCAGTCCCGGAGAGCACAGGAGTAAGTCGGGGGGTTGTTCCCACAGGCGAATGACTCGATAAGAGTGTAGGGTTCTGCCATCGGTATAGGCGGATACTCTAGCTTGTTCTGATTCTATGGGTTTGAGGAAAATCACGACTTGCTCGATATGACAGTTGTATTGGCGTTTGAGTCGGACGTAGTAGTCGAGCATTCTCAAGGGTAGGGGAGGCTCGGAGTAGGGTCTGGTTTCAAACTCGAGATGGAGGATTTGGTGGCCAGTTTTGAGGAAGGTGAGGGAATCGGCACGGATGGGTTCTTGGAGGAGTTCGGTTTTGAGGACTTCGGTGGAGATGCCTCGCAGAACTGGCTGATCATGAAGAATGGAGATAAGGTGATCGGTCTTTTTCAGGGGATGTTCGACAAGAACATTCTCACCTTCAATCCTGGCT
>CAZTRW010000158.1:5734-9275 GCA_964616725.1 uncultured bacterium | reverse complement strand
GGGTGAGCCAAAAAACTTTTCTAGGTAAGTCTTCCTTTTCTGAGGGGGTTATGTTATGGTAGGGAGGTGACAAGAAACATTGTTCCTAGCTGTTCTTGTTCTCTAACTCATTCTGCAGAATCCCAATGAGAACTTTTACTCCCCACTAGGAAAGTACATCTAGAAAAGATTTGAAAAACGTTAAATATGACTCAAGGTTGTATGAAGCAACAGGTTATTCACCCAATGTTCAAGCTGCAAAGCAAAGTTAAATCATTGGTCGATGCCAATATTCTCAAACCAACAGATGGCATTTGGAAAATGGCCTTTTTGTATGGTGAACAGTGGTCTTACTGGAAAAAAGAGCTAGAAGCCTACGACTTCTCTATGCAAGACCCTGTGAGCGAAATTTTAGAAGTTGAGGAGTGGGAAGACTAAACAAGATTAAGTCACTCTGGCTGGCAACCTATCTCAAAATTCAACCCAAGTCCCAAGTGGAGTGTCTATAGGCAACGAGATAAAGCCTCGGAAAGTTCTTCTGCACTCTGAAAGCGATCGCGAGGCTTAGGGGCAGTCATACGAGTAATTACTGCTCGTAAGCCAGGGGCGATCGCCTCTAGAGAACCCACCTCCAACCGATAAGATTGATCCTCCTGACGCTGATAATACTTCAGCGGCGCTTCTCCAGTCAGTAAAAAGACCAAAGTCGGCCCAATCGCATAAAGATCCGATTGGGTCACAGGTTGTCCCCGATCCTGCTCAGGCGCACTATAACCCTCAGCCCCAATACGAGTCCCTAAAGGCGTTCCAATCTCCTTAACCGCACCAAAATCAATCAGCACAATTTGACCATCCAAACGGCGCAACAACAAATTAGCCGGTTTCACATCTCGATGAACAATCGGTGGTGACTGGGAATGCAAGTAACCCAAAATCTTGCAGGTTTGAATCATCCACTCCACCGCCATCTGGGCAGAAAAGGGCCCTCGCTGATACAAAAGACGCTCCAAATCCTCACCATGAATTAACTCCATCGCCAAATACTTTTTTCCTTTGTCAATAAAGGAATCAAAATATCGAGGAATGCCGGGATGACTCAACCCTTTCAAAGTCCGTGCTTCCCGATCAAACAACTCTCTGGCTTTAGGAATCCGAGCCAAATCAGCATTCATCTCCTTAAGCACCACTAAAGGAGATGAATCCCTTGCCAATTGCGGATGATACGCCAAATAGGTGGTTCCCATACCCCCTTGGCCTAAAACCCGCAGAATCTGGTAATTTCCCACCTGCTTTTCAACCCGTAAGGGTTGGCCACAATGGATACAAAACAAATTCTCAGGGGGATTACCTTCATGGGTACACTCCGGTAGGGCTACTGGTACTAGAGAGGGAAAAGAAACCTCGAAAATTGGCCCACCGGCAGCCAACTGAATTAAAGACTTGTCTTGTAAAATAGCTCCCGAAGTAGGTTGATGATTGACTAAAGTCCCATTGGTACCTCGATTGGTTAGTTTCCATGCCATCTCCCCCTGGCGATTGACTGGCTCTAATTCCAAGTGATAACGAGAGACTAAATCATCAGGCAAGACAATATCATTATCCTTGGCCCGACCAATGCGAATGGGGCTCAGAGGAGGGAATTGCCACTGTTGGAGACGAGTGCCTTGATGGGGGTCTAGAAGGGTAAGGGCGATGGTTCCTGGGGTCATTGTGACGAACCTATTCATGTCGGACGTAGTCCAAAACGCAATACAGAGAGCCAATGTGGTTAACGACTGAGACCGCCTAAATTGGGTCGCACCTTGGCCCGGATGAGGACTACAGTGATGTTGTCATGGCCGTTATGCCCATTTGCTAGGTCAATCAGATCGCTGGCTCCCCGCTCCAGATTAGCACGGGAACTCATCAATGGTTCAATGTGAGTAGCCACGTGCTTTTCGACTAAATCATTATCAGTGAGACCATCGGAACTTAACAGTAAGAGTGTGTCTTGATTGAGTTCAAAACAACTGATGTCGGGTTTGACAAACTCGTCATGGCGAGGGCCTAAGGCCTGGGTGAGTTGGTAGGCATCGGGGCGAGCAAAGGCTAATTCTGGTTCTATGCCGCGCTTGATCTCTCGTTGGGCGACATCATGATCCTGGGTGAGGGGGGTTAAGCCTTGTTTGCGGCTATACATATAGAGCCGACTATCTCCTACATGGGCGATCGCCACATGAACATCTTGGATTAAGACTAATACTAAAGTCGTTCCCATCCGGCCGCTGCCGGTACGATTTTGGGCTTGATTAACATCATAAATCGCTTGGTTGGCCTTTAATACACCCGCTTCGATACAATCGGCGGTGGGCAAACGGTCTGTGTCAGGTAAGTTAAACCAATGGGTTTGGAAATAGTCTTTGAGGGTTTTCACCGCAATCATGCTGGCTTGTTCTCCTCCAGCATGACCTCCCATACCATCGCAAAGGACAAATAGTCCTTTTGCATGGATGGTTCGTCCGGTTTTGTCTTCAATGCGTTCGAGTTGGGTATGAATCAGGAAGGTATCTTCGTTATGTTCTCGCTGGAGTCCTTTGTCTGTAGTTCCGGCATAGTCGAGGCTAAAGAGTTGCATGGGGAGGACTACGGTGGGCATTTCCTCAAAGGATGAAGAGGCAGGTGGGGAGAAACGGTTAGGAGAAGGTAGGTGAAATCCAGGGGTAGCGTAGTTAATCGGTTGGGTTTTGTCTAAATCGGGTTCGTCCTCAAGGGGATCTGAAGGGAGTCCGACGGTTTCTGGCTCTTCTTCCTCATCTTCTCGATCGAGGTCTTCAGGGTTGGGGGGTTCTGCTCCTTGTTCTTCGGCAAGGATTTGTTTGAGGCGATCGCGTACTTGGTTAACAGCGGTCATTTTTTCCGTGTGGATGTCCTGAAGAAGGGACATCAGTGAGCCAACTTGAGTCATTTCTGATTGGCGGAAAAGCTGTTGCCACAGTTTGCCTAGCTCTTTAAGGGTAATCGGTTCGGGGTGGGTTTCTGGGTATAGCCGTTGGAGGCAGAGAATTTCGTCTTCATCGAGCAGTAAGTTGCTCACTTCTAGAAGGCTTTGGCGACAATGGACAGTTTCGAGTTTTTCCCACAGATTCAGCATTTCGTTGAACATGAAAATGATTTGTTCTGAGGGCATGGGTTCTTCGCGCCATAGATCTACGACTTTTTTCCAATCGGAGCGATCTTCTAGGATCAGATGGGTTTGGTTTTCTGTTTCTGATGGACTTTCTGTCAGGGAAGGGACTCGATGGCGATCCGTGTCGTCGAGTTGTGATTCTAGGACTCGATAAATCTGAGCCATTTCGGGAACGATAAGTTGGGTATCGTTTGATATATCCATAGGGTTGGGTTAGTTTTTCTCTTGCAGTTTCAGTCGGTTTGATAGTACACCTGAGGGTTCTGGAAATCCAGAAGATTGATTGAAAAAGGGTCAGCAATTATTAGTTAGGGGTGTGGCTTGGGAAAGAGGGTTGGCGTGAATTGATCTTTTAGGATAGCAGGTTGATTCTCTCGATGGTGATGCTAGGGGGGA
>CAZTRW010000158.1:0-5724 GCA_964616725.1 uncultured bacterium | reverse complement strand
AGCTACGGAAAACGATCCTGGTGAATTTTGTATTGCTGACAAAACAGTACATTGACATCTTATTTGTTTTGATCACCCTAGAATATACATTATCATAGTGCTGATTGGGTTTACGATCATGGCGGTTCATATCCTGGTCATAGAAGATGAGGTGAAACTGGCTCGTTTTGTGGAGTTGGAGCTTCAGTATGAGGGCTATCAGGTAACGATTGCTCCTGATGGACTCACGGGATTAACCCGAATTCGAGAACTGCAACCGGATTTAGTGATTTTAGATTGGATGTTACCTGGATTAAGTGGGGTTGATATTTGTCGGCGCTTACGGAGTACGGGAACGGATGTGCCAGTCATTTTATTGACGGCTAAAGATGAAATTGGCGATCGGGTGGTAGGATTGGATGCGGGAGCTGATGATTATCTGGTGAAGCCGTTTAATATTGAGGAGTTGTTAGCGAGGGTGCGGGTACAGTTGCGGCGACTTCAGAAGGAGGATCGTGATCGCTTATGGTTTGAAGATATGCGGTTGGATCGCCGATCTCGGGAAGTCAAGCGTGGCGATCGCGCGATCGAGTTGACCGCTAAGGAGTTTGATTTATTAGAATACTTGATGCTTCACCCCCGCCAAGTTCTTACTCGCGATCAAATTTTAGAAAAGGTCTGGGGCTATGATTTTATGGGAGATTCTAATATTATCGAAGTCTATATCCGCTATTTGCGCTTGAAACTAGAAGCACATCAGGAAAAACGGTTGATTCAAACCATTCGTGGTGTTGGTTATGTCTTACGCGATTAGAAAAAGAAAAGTTATGGGGATTTCTTACTCTCCCGTCTCAAAGGGTTTGGGAAAAATCATTCTAAAAGTGATTGAGAAGGAAGGATGTTAGAAAGTATCATTTGGATTTTGCTGATGGGCTTTTTCGTAGGGCAAATGGCTCGACGACTCAAGGCTCCGGCTCTGGTAGGTATGATTCTCGTGGGGATAGTGCTCGGCCCGCAAGTGGGTAATGTGTTGAGCCAGGAGATCTTAGGGGCAGCAGATGCCTTTCGCACTCTGGCAGTAATGGTAATTTTAATGAAGGCGGGGCTGGGGTTAGATCGGGAGAAACTGGTTCAGCAAGGAACGGTGGCATTAAGGTTAGGTTTTTTACCGGCAGCATTTGAGGCGATCGCCATTGCTTTAGCAGGGATTTGGCTATTTCACTTTGATTTTGCCACGGGTTTGCTCCTAGGGTGCGTCATTGGTGCAGAATCCCCCGCCGTGATTGTGCCAGGAATGCTGCGCTTGAAAAGCCTGGGATGGGGGGTGAAAAAGGGGATTCCAGATGCTATTTTAACGGGAAGTGCTCTCTCAGATGTGCTGTTGTTGCTCGTTTTTAGTTTATTGCTGGCTTTTTTATCTCCCAGCCAGACGGAGGAGATCCTGCTACCCGGTGGCATTACCCTCACTCCTTGGCAACTGTTACCTCTTCAAATTATTGCTCAAATCGGACTAGGAATGCTTTTGGGAGCTGGGATGGCAAGAATGCTCGTCTCTGTGCTCAGTCAACAAAACTGGACGCAAAATCGGGTTCAGGAGGGTTTGGTGGCAGCAGGCTTTGCCTTGTTATTGGTGGTGGTTGCCGCCGATTTTCCTTGGTTTTCTGGCTATCTGGCGGTGATGGCGATGGGATTTTTCTTGATTGAGTTAGATCCCCCTCTGGCTCGACGACTGAGAGCAAGTTTTGATACATTATGGACAATCGCGGAAATTCTGTTGTTTGTACTTTTAGGAGCCAGTATTCAACTCCAGGTTTTGGGGGATACATGGCTGGATGGTTTGTTAATTCTGGCCATTGGTACGGTCATCGGGCGATCGCTCGGTTGGTATCTTTCTACTCTTGGCAGTAACTGGACTGGTAAGGAGAAGTTTTTTTTACTACCAGGAAACTCCGCAAAAGCTACAGTTCAAGCAGCGATCGGAGCCATCCCTCTGGCTGAGGGGATAGAAGGAGGAGAGACAATTTTGGCGATCGCCGCCTTATCTATTCTGCTCACCGCTCCCTTGGGAGCCTGGGCAATTCCCACCTTTGCCCCCAAACTCCTAGAGCGCGGTCAAGTTGATCCCACCAAAGTCGCTTTGGATCGTCCCCTACTTCTCCTAGCAGCAGTAGATACTTCAGTAACCTCTATTTCCGTATTAACCCAAGCCGCAGAACTAGCTCGCCGGGGAGACTCAAAAGTGATTGTATTACATATTATCCGACAGGAAGACTGCCAAGGACTCGCCAGACTACGCCAATGCACCCAAACCTTACTCAGAGATATTCCCTATCAGTGGATTACAACCACAGGAGTAGTCCCTGAAGAAATTCTCCGAGTTGCCGAAGAGTATCAAGTAACACAAATTATTATGGGCAAACGAGGCGATCGCCCCATAGAAGAAGTCCTAGTCGGTTCCGTTTCTCAAGCCGTCTTAGAAACCAGCCCCTTCCCCGTACTCATCACCGAGTGATCCCCTCACAAAACACTTAAAACCCCATCGCCCTAGCAACTGCGTTCAGATCAGCTTCTATACCTTGATGACAGGGATTGGAGCTATGCTTAATCGCTGTATCAGGATCTTTTAAGCCATTCCCCGTCAACACACAAACAATTTTTGCCCCTTCTGGCACTTGGTGTTTCACCTTCAACAATCCTGCCACAGAAGCAGCAGAAGCTGGTTCACAGAACACTCCCTCCTCCGACGCTAACAACCGATAGGCGTGGAGAATTTCTTCATCCGTCACAGCATGAAATTCCCCACCACTGGCTTCTTGAGCTGCGACGGCTTGTTGCCAACTCGCCGGGTTTCCAATCCGAATCGCAGTCGCTAGGGTTTCCGGGTGTTAAATCGGATAACCCGCAATTAGGGGAGCCGCTCCAGCCGCTTGGAAACCCATCAGTTTAGGTAACTGAGAGCATTTCTGATGCTGATGGTATTCACAAAATCCCATCCAATAGGCGGTAATGTTACCCGCATTGCCAACAGGAATACAGAGCCAATCGGGAGCCTCTCCTAGGGTATCAATGATTTCAAAGGCAGCGGTTTTTTGCCCTTGGAGACGGTAGGGGTTGACAGAGTTCACTAAAGTGACGGGATACTGTTGGGAGACTTCCCGGACGATCGCCAGAGCTTGGTCAAAATTGCCTTGAATAGCCAATACTTCTGCTCCGTAGAGGAGCGCTTGAGCCAGTTTACCCAGAGCGATATAGCCATCAGGAATAATCACAAAGACTTTGAGTCCTCCCCGTTTGGCATAGGCAGCCGCCGCCGCCGAGGTATTGCCGGTACTGGCGCAAATCACGGCTTTCGAGCCTTGTTCTTTCGCTTTGGAGATCGCCATCGTCATACCTCGATCTTTGAAACTGCCTGTGGGATTTAAGCCATCATATTTGACCCAAACTTGTACCTGTTTCCCAATTTGAGCCGCGATCGCCGGAGTAGGGATGAGGGGGGTATTCCCTTCGAGAAGGGTAATCACAGGAGTTTTTTCCGTTACTGGCAAATAGGCACGGTAAGTTTCGATTAATCCTTTCCAATTCCTGTTTACCGCAGGGTTGGCAGTGGTTTGAGCACTCTGGGTTGAGAAGGTAGCAGTCACGTTGGCTTGGCTAGTGGCAATGAAGATTAGAGTTCAATCCTACCTAGTTTAATCTATTGGTTCCTTTTCACCAAATTCTTTGCCGTAAAGCTTCATTTTGCTTTAAGATCTGTTTGCCAACGGCGATCGCCTCTTCCCAGCAGATATTGTTACCCTAGCATTAGGCCGGGTCACTCCCTTGATTTACAGCGCTATGAAAATTCTTCTCCAGTTATCCACATGGCTATCAGCATTAGGCACCATCAGTATCCTCCAAGGAATAGTAGGGGGACTTCCCGCTCAAGCTGGCGATCCCTTTCGCTCCCAAAACCCCCATCCCATTGGCCAAAATACGGAAGCCGCTTTTAAAGCTATTTTTATTGGCGGTGACTACCCTCAAGCTCACACCTATTTGCAACAAGCCCAAAAAATAGAAGGCAACGATCCTTTAGTATATGCCATGCTCGCTTCTCTAGCTTATATCGAACAAAATTGGGAAACCTTTGGAGAATACGGGACTCAGACACGAAAGATCGCCGAAAAATTAACTGCCCAAAATCCCTTACGAGGTAATCTTTATCTAGGAGTTGGTCATTTTTTAGAAGGAGCCTATACCTTAAATAAACAAGGACTAATTCGCGGTGTACCTCAAGCTTTAAATAAATTACAAGAAGTCTTAAAATTTATTCAAAAAGCGGAAGAGATTTCCCCCCAAGATCCAGAGTTGAATTTAATTAAAGGATACATGGATTTGATGTTATCAGCGAATTTACCTTTTGCCGATCCTCAAGCAGCAATTAATCGGCTCAAAACCCTCGCGAGTCCCCAGTATCTCACCTACCGAGGTATTGCCATGGCTTATCGAGACTTGAAAGATTATCCCAATGCCCTCAAATTTGTTAACGTAGCCTTAGAATCAACGCCTAACCATCCTGAAATTCATTACCTCAAAGCCCAAATTTTGATCCAAGTTGGACAAACCCAAGAAGCACAAAACTTTTTTAATACTGCTCTGGCTCGCCCCCACATTTTACCCAAATATCTGGTTGCTCAAATGTTTTTTGAATTTTGTCAAAACCAGCGTAAAATTGACCAAAAGCCTAGAAATTGTGATGCTTTGCGCGATCCAATTAAGGAAAGCAATCAACTTTGGGGACCTGCTATTTTGCCTTCCTTAAATTAGGATTAGCTTGGGACTCTACATCCGTTCTAACACCGGAATTCCTAACAGAGATAAACCCAGTTTTAGGGTTTGTGCAGTTAGATGGGATAAGATTAATCGGGAAGTCCGCTGAGGTTCTTCTGATTTGAGGATTGGGCATTGATCGTAAAATTGATTAAATTTCTGGCTTAACTCAAACAAGTATGCACAAAGACGGTTGGGTAATAAATCCTCTTCTACTTGTAAAATTACTTCTCCCAGATCCAGTAGAAATTTAGCTAAAACTACTTCAGCTTTTTCTTCTAGGTGAATTTGAGCTTCTGGGGGTAAGTTGTGAAGATTAATTTCTCCTTGGCGACTAATTCCTTGAATTCGGGCATAAACATAGAGGAGGTAGGGAGCGGTATTACCTTTTAGGGATAACATTTTGTCGTAGCTAAATCGATAATTGCTGGTACGATTTTGGCTCAGATCGGCATATTTAACCGCACTTAATCCTACTACTTGGGCTACTTTTTGTTTAAATTCTTCGGGTTCAATCCGTCTTTCTGCTGCTAAGTGATTGTCTAAATCTTGACGCGCTCGCTCAACGGCTTCGTCTAATAAATCCCGTAGCTTTATGGTTTCACCAGCACGAGTTTTGATTTTCGTGCCATCTTCTCCTAAGACTAATCCAAAGGGAACATGAACGACTTGTACTGTCTCTGGAACCCAACCAGCGCGACGAGCTACTTGAAACACTTGGGCAAAATGATTGGCTTGTCCGGCATCTGTGATATAAAGGAGGCGATCGCCTCTATCCTGTTTGATTCGATACCGAAGTGCCGCTAAATCAGTCGTCGCATAATTATATCCTCCATCTGATTTTTGCACAATTAAGGGCAAAGGTTCTCCTTCCTTGTTCGTAAATCCTGGTACAAAAACGCATTTTGCTCCTTCATTTTCTTCTAATAAGCCTAATGC
>CAZTRW010000157.1:0-9289 GCA_964616725.1 uncultured bacterium | reverse complement strand
CCTCGGCACAGTTCTTTGAGCAACCGCACATCAGCAACCGTCGCTCCCCCTTGCCAACCCGTACTTGTTTTCAGAAAGGCTACCCCAGCATCCAGACAAATCTCCGCAGCCAATCGTTTTTCCGCATCCGTCAGCATACTCATTTCCAAAATTGCCTTAACTGTCACTCCTGTCTCCTCGCAAATTTCGGCAATTTCCCGATGAACTGCCTCCATTTTCCCTGACTTTAACAAACCCAAATTAATCACCACATCTAATTCAACTGCCCCATGTTCTACCGCTTCTTGGGCTTCATAGAGCTTCACCTGCCCAGTGGTCATACCTGTGGGAAACCCAATCACCGTACAAACTTTGGGGAATTTCCCCTGTAATAAGTCTGTCGTTTGCCGGACATAGACAGGAGGGATACAAACTGTAGGGAAGTTCATCCGAATGGCTTCTTCACACCATTGCTGCACCTGATCGGGAGTTGCTGTAGGGTGCAACAGGGAATGTTCAATAAAGTCAGCGAGATTGATTTCGGGATAGTCTACAGCCATAGGTCTGAGTGTGGGTCTAATTCCAGAGTAGTGTAACAGGGGTTTCCTGGCAATTTTACCAAGTCTTGGTGCTCTCTCCATCTCTCCATTGCTCCGGTTGCAGGTGGAATACTCACAATGTCTCAAGCTATCCTGGATTTAGGAGCACAATGAGCCGAAATATTGCCTCAAAAGCACTGCTGATATTAACTCAGCCTCAGAGGGAGCATCTATCAAGCCTAGAACTGTCAGATAGCCTATTGTAGGGGCAATGGGCATTTGCCCTAAAGGGGAAGAGGTCACTATCTTTTGTCCCGATGAATCTTGGTGAATCGCGTTAGTCTAACAGAAGAGTCGTATCCTAAAAACTAAGGGTAGGATTGCCTGGCTTGTATCACATTTTATCTTGAATTTGCCTATTCAAGAGTCTCTAGAGTCACCTTCAGGTTAGCGAAGCTAAAAATTGCTCTCAATGAACCCAAATATGCGTAATCATCACAATAATCTGGGGAATGATCGCCCCCCAACTCCGGGATGGCAGCGATGGGTTGGGGGTACTCTAGCAGCACTGATCCTTATGGGATTGGAGGGTGTGAGTATTTTGGATCAGTTGGAGCGGTTGGCTTATCGAGGGTTGTTTCATCTGCGAGGGGAGCAGTCTTGGCATGATGGGGTGGTGATGGTGGGGATTGATGAGATGGCGCTGAAAAGTGCCCAAAATCCTAATAGTGCTCGCCAACTTTATGCTGATCTTTTGCAAACTTTGGCTGGCAGTCACCCTAGGGTGGTGGTTTTGGATATTTTGATGAATGAGCGTACGGAGGATGATTCGGTATTGGCAGCGGCAATGGGTGAGGTGCCTGTGGTTTTGCCGGTTGCGTGGGATAAACAAGGGAATCCGAAGGAGCCGACGGCTCAGTTAAAGGAAAGGGCGATCGCCATTGGTCATGTTTTAAGTTATCAAGATCAAGATGGGTTGACTCGGACTATACAACCAGATATTAATGGTTTTCCTGCCTTGGGGGTAGCTGTTGCTGAGGTGGTTAGTCCCCATTTTACCCTCAGTCGATCTGAACCCCTATGGATTAATTGGCCGGGATCGGTGGAAAAACTACCGCAATTTGGTTTTGCGGAGGTAATTGCGGGTCAAGTTTCGCCGGATGTGTTTCAGGACAAAATTGTGATTGTTGGTGCCAAGGTAACGGGGTTTGATCCGGTGCTGACTCCTTTTAATATTAATCCTCCGGCGAATGGGATTGATCTCCATGCGGCGGTGGTGAGTAATTTGTTGTTCAATAATTCTTTGACTAAGGTGGGACAATCTTGGTCTCCAGGATGGCTGCGGATCATTTATGTGGTAGTGGCGGTCAGTTTGAGCGGGACAACGGCTTTTTGGTCTTTCCGTAAGCAGGCGATCGCGATGGTGGGATTGGCGGGATTCTGGTTAATTATCTGTTCCCTGGCTTTCCGTTTTCATTATCTTTTACCGGTGGTTCCTCCGTTGGTTTTATTAGGCTTAACGATGTTGATTATTACGCTGCAAGATCGGTTGAAAATGAAGGCGATTTTGAAAGAGAGAGAGAAGCAATTATTTGAATCTGCATTTTATGATAGTATTACGGGCCTACCGAATTATGCTTTATTTATGGAGCGTTTAGAGCAGGCGATCGCCCGCACCCGTATTTCCTTGGGAACCTCTGAATCTCTAGAGGGCAATTTCTCGCCAGTCAATCCTTCTTTATTTGCAGTTTTATTTATTTATATTGACCGCTCTAAGGTGGTTAATCCTGATTCTGGACACCGCTTGAGCAATGATTTACAAGTGGCGATCGCTCGACGGATTGAACGAGCCTTAAAACAATTTCAAACCCATAATTATCCCCAGATATCTTCCACTCTCTCCTATTCTTTTTTTGCCTTACCTTCTACAGAAGAATTTACAATTGCTCGTTTAGACACTGACACCTTTGGAGTGTTACTTCACTCCTTATCCCATCCAGAACAAGGCATCGAAATTGCCCAAACTATTTACCAAAGTCTCTCCCAACCTTTCCTCCCTCAATTCGTGCATATCGATGAGGATCACTCTAGCAAAAGCTCGTACTTAATTGAAGAAAGTCTCTCGGCAATGACTGCCTTTATTGGTATCGCTTTGTCTGCCGTTTCCTCTGACTCAGAAAAATTGCCAGTTACCATCTATTCTCACGCTGAAAGTATTCTCCGAGATGCCGAAATTGCCATGTATCAATCTAAAGTTAAGGAAGGCACTCACTACGCTATTTTTGATCAAAATATGCATAATGCTGAAATTCAGAGACTAGAACTTGAATTAGATCTCCGACGAGCAATTAATCGCGCCAGAACACAACAGCAGAAAAATACAGATGTACCAGATTTTTCCGAGTTTTCTCTGCCTCTTTTGCCCTATTCATCAGAGCAACGATTATCCCTCTCTGAATTAGAACTTCAAAGTGATTTTCGTCTTTATTATCAACCTATTATCTCTTTTGAAACAGGCAAAATTAGTGGATTTGAAGCTTTAGTACGTTGGTGTCATCCTACCCGTGGTATGGTTTCTCCCTTAGATTTTATTCCCTTAGCTGAAGAAACTGGATTAATTACTGATTTAGGCAACTGGATTTTACAAACAGCTTGCTATCAGCTTCGAGAATGGAAAACTAAATTTCCGAGTGGATTAGAGGTAACAATGGTGGTGAATTTATCAAGTTTCCAGTTGCACAATCCTCAATTGGTTCATCATATTCAATCCTTACTCCAAGAAACGGGTTTAGACAATCGGTATTTGAAGTTAGAAATTACTGAAAGTGGGTTAATGGAAAATGAAAGCCTCGCTTTAGGATTATTACAAACTCTGAGAAAAGCGGGGATTCAATTAAGTATTGATGATTTTGGGACAGGATATTCCTCTTTAGCGCGTCTGCACAATCTGCCTGTCAATACGTTGAAAATTGATAAATCTTTTTTGGAGCGAACTGCTTTGGATCAAGAAAGTTGGGAAATCATTGAAACAATTATTATTTTAGCACACAAGTTAGGATTAAGTGTTGTTGCAGAGGGCATCGAAACGAAAGAGCAATTTGATCTCTTGCGGCTACTCGATTGTGATTATGGACAGGGGTATTGGTTTTCTCGCCCTCTAGATGCTTCTGGAGCAACAGCGTTATTGGCTAAAAATCCCCAATGGTGATGAGAGTGTTCTTCTTCCCGAAAGAACACTCTTGATCTAGTTTAAGCGATCGCAGGTAATTGTTGCACCTTCTTCTGAAACTCTTGTAACTGCTTGCTAATATCTTCCCGAACTGCTTCTCGATAGACCATAAAATGCTCCACATGAGCGCAAACCGTGAGATAATGATCCCAAATTTCAGGATTATTGTGCAAAATTGAAAACAAATGATGCCAGAATTTCCAACGGGTTTTCCGCTTAATCCCCTGTCGCCAAATGATAATACTGAGGGCGCGTAAATCCACCCAACTGGGAAACTTTCCAGGGGGCTTGGCTTTAGCAGGCGTTAACTTCATAAAGCAGCGATAGGTACGATCTAAGAAAACTTCTGGATCGTATAAAGTCCAAAAGGCATCAATATATTCTTGAGCAATTTCTTCAATCGGACGAGTGGGGATAAAATTCATCAAGGCTCGCTGATTGCCATCCTGTTTACCATCATAAAATAGTCGCCCTTCTTTCTCCAATCGATCCCATAAGGCAGTGGTGGGTAATGCCTGCAGCATTCCAAACATTGCTGTAGGAATGGCGGCGGCTTCGACAAAGCGAATAATGCGATCGGCTGCGCCTTTTTTCTCCCCATCAAAACCAATAATAAAGCCTGCCATAGGACGTAATCCATGACGAGTAATGGTATCAACGGCTTCTAGGAGAGAACCTCTGGTATTTTGAAATTTCTTAGTGAGAGTTAAGCTGTCTTCATCGGGAGTTTCGATGCCTAGGAATACGGCATCAAAATAGCATTCAGACATCAAGTCCATGAGTTCTGGATCTTGGGCTAAATCCACAGATGCTTCGGTGTTAAACCGGAAAGGATATTGATGTTCTTCTTGCCAGACTTTCAGGGCTTTGAGCAGGAGTTTCACATTGCGTTTATTGCCGATAAAGTTATCATCGACCATGAATACGCCTCTGCGCCAACCGAGTTCGTAGAGGTAATCCAGTTCTTTCAGGAGTTGTTCGGGAGCTTTGGTGCGAGGTTTGCGACCGTAGAGGGTGATAATATCACAGAATTCGCATTGGAAAGGGCAGCCCCGTGAGAATTGTACGGACATAGAGTCATAGGCATCAAATTCTAGGAGATCATATCGGGGTACAGGGGTGATGGTAACGTCGGGTTTTTCGGTGGCGCGAAAGATGCCTTGGGTTTGGCCGTTTTCGAGGGCTGCTACGAAGAGGGGTAGGGTAATTTCGCCTTCATCTAAGACGAGAAAATCGGCTCCAGCCGCTTGTGAGTCGGCAGGTACAGAGGTAGGATAGGGGCCACCTACAGCGACTAATTTTCCTCGTTTTTTGGCTTCTCGAATTTGGGCGATGAGGTCTTGTTTTTGAACGATCATGGCAGAGAGAATGACTAAATCTGCCCATTCCCATTCGGCTTCGGTGACGGCACGGATGTTGCGATCGCACAGCTTATATTCCCAAGCTTGAGGTAAAATAGCAGCGACAGTAATTAAACCCAAGGAAGGGAAGAGCACCTTACGGCCAACCAATTCTAGTAAGGTATCATAAGACCAAAAGGTTTGGGGAAATTGAGGATAAATTAATAAAACGTTCACGCTGGGGGTAGGCCTCACACCAAAATGACAACTTATCGTTAGTTATAACAATAAATAAAGAATTATGACGCTGGAACCTCAATTGGCTTCCCTCCCAAACTCTCCGATTGCCTGTGAAGCAGATGAAGGGTTTCGCCATTGGCTCTCCAACAGTAACCATAGTCTGATCCTGAGTACGTATCAAGCGGGGAGTGTGGCTATGGTAGGGGCGAAGGGAGGGCAGATTAACTTGCTCCTACGCAGTTTTGATAAACCGATGGGGTTAGCGGTGGATAGAAATAACTTAGCGATCGCCACCCGTCATCAAGTCTTCCTGTTGACTAACGCTCCTTCCCTAGCCACCGATTACCTAGAAACTCAACCGAGTCGCTATGATAGTCTTTATCTTCCTCGCGTCAGCTATTTTACCGGCGACTTAAATATTCATGATTTAAGCTTCGGCTCAGAAGGAGTCTGGATCGTCAATACCCGGTTTTCTTGTCTGGCTACCCTCAGTAGTGAATTTAGTTTTGTGCCTCAATGGCAACCCTCCTTTATCAGTGAAATTGCCCCCGAAGATCGTTGTCACCTCAATGGGTTAGCGATGGTGGAGGGAAAACCCAAGTATGTGACTGCCTTGGGGAAAAGCGACGAAGTGGGAGGATGGCGATCGCAAAAAGCCACAGGAGGCATTATTCTAGACGTAGACACGGGAGAAATGATCTTGGAAAGTCTCTCCATGCCCCATTCTCCCCGATGGTATCAGAATTACCTCTGGGTGCTCAACTCTGGACAAGGGGAACTCTGGCGCATTGATCCAAAAACCCGAAATCATGAAATCATTAGTGCTCTACCCGGATTTGGCAGAGGTCTCGCTTTTGTAGGAGACTGGGCCTTAGTCGGCTTATCTCAAATTCGAGAAACGGTCATCTTTGGCGGTTTACCCATTCAAACTCGATTTCCCCATCTCGTCTGCGGTGTAGCTGTCGTCAACCTCAAAACCGGCAATCTTGCCGGTCAATTGACCTTTGCCAGCGGCCCTCAAGAATTGTATGATCTCCAAGTCATTCCAGGAATCACTCGTCCCACCCTCTTAAACTGGGAAAAACCAGCCACCCGCCAAGCCTTTACCACTCCAGGTTTTGCCTATTGGCTGCGTCCTTCCACTCAAATCCAATCACTCAGAGATCATTGCTAGAAACCATTAGGGCAACCTATCCTTAAATTTGAGCAGGAGATCGGCCGAAATCATTAGATTCCGGAGTGATGTCCTTTCCTGGGGGAATCGGTTGATAAGATTGACTCGGATCAAAATGAAGTGCGGCGTGCTTCACCCCTTGCATTTACCCTTACTGTTCTAGGAGAAAAACAAATGCCTGTTAATCCAGTTGGTCAAGAATTCAGGGTCAATAGTACTACGGCGAGCGCTCAATATAATCCAGCGATCGCCATGGATCTCGACGGCGATTTTGTCGTCACTTGGACAAGTTACTATCAGGATGGGAGTCTAACTGGAATTTATGCCCAACGCTATAACAGCACGGGATCTCCTCAAGGGAGTGAATTCCGGGTAAACACCTTTACCCAAGACTATCAGTATGAGCCAGCCATAGCCTTAGACTCAGAGGGTGACTTTGTTATAGCCTGGACAAGCGGTCCAGGGCAAGATGGTGATAGCTATGGGATTTACGCCCAACGCTACAATAGCGCCGGATCTCTCCAGGGATCAGAATTTAAAGTTAATACCACCATAGCCAACTTTCAGTTTTCCCCCAGCATAGCCATGAGTCCCGATGGCCGTTTTGTCATCGCTTGGACAAGCACTGGACAAGATGGTGATAATCGTGGAGTCTATGCTCAACGCTACAACAGCGATGGGACACTGGCTGGATCAGAATTTCGAGTCAACACCCAAACGGTGAGTTCTCAAGCCTTTCCCTCTGTTGCCATGAATACTAGTGGGAATTTTATCATTGTTTGGGAGAGTGTCGCCCAAGACGGTAGTGGCGCTGGTATCTATGCCCAACGGTATGATAGCAATGGAGTGGCAGTTGGAGGGGAATTTAGAGTTAATACCTTTACCTCTGATGATCAAAGGAATCCTTCCGTAGGGATGAATGACACAGGAGAGTTTGTCATTGTCTGGGAAAGCGCTAGTCAAGATGGCAGTTTAGAAGGGGTTTACGCCCAACGCTACGATAGTAATGGGGCAGCAGTAGGGAGTGAATTTAGAGTTAGCGAATTTACCACAGATGCCCAAAAATCTCCAGAAGTGATCGTCGATAGCAATGGGGGTTTTTATATTACTTGGGAGAGTAAGGGACAAGATGGGAGTGGTTGGGGAGTCTATGCTCGTCAGTATAACGCCCAAGGACAACCTCAAGGGACAGAATTTAAGGTCAATACTTTTACAGATAATGATCAGCGTAATCCAGCGATCGCCCTATCTAATAATGGACAATTGGCGATCGCCTGGCAAAGCCAAAACCAAGACGGAAATGCCACAGGAGTCTACGCCCAACGCTACGTCTCCAACACCTTAGTTGAATTCTCAGAAGATCTCTATGCAGTCAACGAAGATGGTACCCTCGTCAACGGACAAATTACCGTCAATCGCACCGGCAACCTTGATGTCACCTCCCAAGTGCGAGTAACCATTACAGGAGGCACAGCAACAGCAGGCAGTGATTACCAAAACACCAACTTCCCCCTCACCCTCACCTTCAACCCCAACGAAACCAGCAAAACGGTTCCTGTCACCATTCTTCAAGATCAACTGACAGAATCTACAGAAACAGTTAACTTCAGCCTGGAAATTATCAGTAACGCTGAACTAGGTGAGCAAAAAACCACTGTTCTAGAAATCATTGATGATGATATTCCCGGTTTGAAAATTGAACCCCAAACCGGATTAACCACCACAGAAGCTGGAGGAACCGCCAACTTCAATGTCTCTCTCAAGACTCAACCCACCGCCAATGTCACCGTTAATCTCAGTAGTGACGACACCACCGAAGGAACTGTCACTCCTACTACCCTCACCTTTACTCCCAGTAATTGGAACGTAACGCAAGCAGCGACAATTACTGGAGTGAACGATCAAATTGCTGATGGTAATATCGAATATACAATTACTGCTACAGCTACCAGTAGCGATACCAACTACAATACCCTCGCTCCCGCTGAAATTACTGCCACAAATACGGATAATGATACCGCAGGTATCACGGTCAATCCCACCACAGGATTGAGGACAACGGAAGCAGGAGGAACGGCTCAGTTTACTGTTGTTCTCAATACTCAGCCAGTAGCTGATGTCAGTATTCCCGTCAGTAGTAGTGATACAACGGAAGGAACTGTATCGGTTCAAACGTTATTGTTCACTACTAGTAACTGGAATACGCCTCAAACCGTAACAGTGACGGGCGCTTCAGATACCATTGAAGATGGTGATGTAGCTTACAATATTATCCTAGGAGCAGCCACCAGTAACGATCTTCAATATAACGGCATTAATCCTACTGATGTGGCTGTGGTCAATGCAGAAGTCGGACGGGTAATCCTGGAAGAGTCTGGAGGAAGCACGGCGGTGACGGAGGGGGGTAATACGGATACTTACACCCTACGCCTGAGCCGCGTTCCTGCCAGCAATGTCGTGATTACAGTGAGTCCAGATACTCAATCTGCGGTTCAACCCTCAATTGTTGTATTTAGTCCCTTGGATTGGAATCAACCGAAACCGGTCACGGTTACTGCGATTAATGATACGGTGGTTGAAGGTACGCATACCAGCACAATTCGTCATACGGTTGACAATGCTCTCAGTGATGTAGGCTATCGCAATACTCCTATATCCAATGTGCTTGTCACAATTACTGATAACGACACGACACCGACACCAACCCCGACACCCGCGCAGACACCGACACCCGCGCCAACCCCGACACCCGCGCCAACCCCTACACCTGCGCCAACCCCTACACCCG
>CAZTRW010000156.1:0-9381 GCA_964616725.1 uncultured bacterium | reverse complement strand
GTTGTGTGTAGATGTGATTCGGGAGGAGGGGGAGTTGCAGTGGTATGGGGGTAAGGTGGCGATCGCACTTCCGTCTCGTCGTCTTTTAGCTTCTCATTATTTGCTCGCTCCTGCAACTGAGTCTAGGGTAGAGATTGAGGGTTTGTTGAGTACGGGTTATCTGACGCTGAGAACGTTACACCGTTTGGAAGCGCTGCCTAGCTCTTTAGCGATTATTGGGGATGATCCTCGTGGGGTGGAATTGGCGCAGTTATTTCAGGAGTTGGGTTCTCAGGTAACTTTAATTATCCGTGAATCCCGTATCTTTATCGGGGAGGAACCAGAGGCAGTAGAGTTAATAGAAGGGCAGTTGAGAGCCGCTGGTATTCAGGTTTTGACAGGAACTGAGGTGACTGGGGCACGGGCAATTGAGGGTCAGATTTGGCTGCAAGTGGGCAATCAGAGAATCGCTGTGGATCAAGTGCTTTTAGTTACTCATCCTCGGGTGCCTGTGGGAGTCAGGGGATTAGAGGTGCTGAACCTTGAGTGGGGCGATCGCGGCCTCATCACCAATGATAAACTACAAACAAATAATCCTCAAATTTATGCCTGTGGTGAAATTCTCCGTTCCGATGCTTTCCCGCACATTGCTAATTATGAAGCGCAAATAGCCGTCAAGAATGCTCTAACTTTACCTTTTTTTAAGGTAGATTATGGCTCTTTACCCTATACAATCTATGGTCGTCCCCCTTTAGCCAGAGTCGGCTTAACGGAAGCGGAAGCAAGACAACGATATGGAGATTCTGTGCAGGTGATACAACAGGCATTAAGACTGAATCCGGCAGCGATTATGTCAGGCGAAATTACAGGATGGATTAAGGCGATCGCCCATCCCAATGGTAGAATACTGGGAGCCACCTTCATCGGCACCAAAGCAGCAGAAATTATCCCTACCCTTAGTTTAGCCATCCGTCATCAAATTAAACTTCAAGACTTATACCATACTCCCGCCCCCTTCGGAAGTATTGCTCAAAGTTTAACCTATCTTTCCCTCGATTGGAATACCCAGCAATTTGATCGCCATTCTTGGCTAAAACCTCTCTTCAAATGGTGGTTATCTCTTCAGCGCAATTAATTCGGCTGTCGCCGACATAAAAATTGTTAATTGTTAATTACTCAAAACCTGTGGATAAATTCAGAGTAGAAATCATTGCCCAAACCCCTAATCCTCAGCAAGTCATCTACGCAGCGATGCATCAAGATTACAGCGAGAATTTAGTCTATGATGAACGTGAAGATTGGCCAGAAGAAAGAAAAGCAGGAAAAATTATTGTCAAACGACTGTTAGCTGGAGGAAGAGGACACTATGGTCCTTTAGAACATCCTCAAATTATTCTCAATTGCGGTTATTTTCCCCATAGCGTGATGCAACAAGTTCGCACCCATCGAGTAGGAGTTTCTTTTGATGTGCAATCCAACCGCTATACAGGGGAGCGAATTGTGCAAGCGGCACGAGGATTAAGGGGGATTGAAGAAGTTTTTTATTTACGTCCTGTGGGAGAATACAATAATCGTCAAGGGAAGCATTATGTTTATACAGAAGCGCAGCGCTGTGGGGATTTAGAATGGTGTTTAGCGGCGGCAAAACGTTATGCTGAGATGATCGAGGGGGGAATTTCAGAAGAGCAGGCGCGGGGAATAATTCCGTTTGATGTCAGGCAGCATTTTGTGATGTCGATGAATGGGCGATCGCTCATGCACCTGCTAGACTTAAGATACAAGCCAGATGCCCAACTCGAATGCCAAAAACTCTGCGAGCATATCTTTCCCCGCTTTCAAGAATGGATGCCAGAAGTGGCACAATGGTACGAAGAAAACCGCCTCAAAAAAGCCAAGTTATCTCCCTAGTACATTTTTCCGCAGGGAAACCCACCCCTACCGGATGGCAGAACCAAGTGATCGTAATAGACTGTGATCCAACTCAATTCATAACCGAGTGATATGCTCAGATTCAATCCCATTGTTCCTCTAGCTGTCCTTTCCTTACTGGTAAGCCTATCTTCTCCGAGTTTTGCTCAATCCAACAATCCAGTAACTTTGCCCTCTGAGAATTCTGTCTCAGAGTGTCTACCGGTAGGGTATGGTGTTTTTGTGGTCAATGCTCAACCAGAAGATATAGAGCAACTAGCCGTAGCCGCAGGAGTACCCATCCATCAGATTACTCTATGTCAAATGAATCTAGGCGATACTCCTACGGAGTCCCTGCGCGATCGCCAGTTGATTAGCGGCGCTCAAGTCCAACTGACAGCTACCTTCAACCAAGAACATTGGGAAACCTTTCAACTAGTACGCAAGCTCAAGAACCAAGGTTATCGAGCCTATCTCACCTATACCAGTGATGAACCAATACCAGGATAACACTCCCGCTTCCTTGAGGGCAGGCGGAGTGTGGTGAACGGGCACAATCATCCTTATGGCTAAACAGGGGACTTAAGGATGATTGTAGATAAACCAACCCGTCAAAGCGACTAGAAAACCAACCCCCAAGAGAATCGTCAAGACATAAACTTGAGATTGGCCAGGAGCGCTATATTTTAAGCCTTCCCCACCAAAGAGGGTAACTACTCCCACGAGATTCACTACCCCATCAACGATATAACGATCAAACCAAGAAGTAAATCGAGCTGATTGCTCTACCAAAAAGACAACCGTTACCCGATAAAGCCGGTCTATATAAAAATCATAGGCTAATAAATCCTGGATAAACTTAATCGGTTTCACGATCGATCGCGATAAACTTCTCTCCAGAGGCATCAGTGCTCCCACGGTACAGCCAGCCACACCAGAAAGAATTATCAGCACCACAGTGACTTTATGCAGGTATGCCCAAGTTGGCATTAAGGCCAGATCGTGTAGCATTAAAGGCACTGCTAGGGTGACAATAATTAAGCTTACCATCGGCACTGCCATCGGCCAAGCCACTTCTGGAGCGCGCCGGGTTTTCGGTTGGGGTTTACCACCAAAGACAAGACGATAGACACGAGTGAGGTTAATGGCACTGAGAAAATTAACCAGTAGCAGAACTACCAGTAGCCAGGGTTCATAGTACCAAAAGTCATCTGCTCCTAAGCGTAAAGCCCAAAAGCCTCCTAGGGGGAGTAAACCGACTAAGCCAGCGCTGCCAATGATGAAGGAGGTAGTGGTGACTGGCATTCGAGAGGCTAATCCCCCCAGTTCTGTTAAGTCTTGACAGACGGTGGTGAGAATAATCGCACCGACGCTCATGAATAATAGGGCTTTGGCGATCGCATGAGCAAACAACAACATCAGAGCAAATCCCGTCCACTGGGTTCCCACCGCAATAAACACCAAGCCCAGATACGCACTGGTACTATGAGACAAAGCCCGCTTAATATCCACTTGCGCCAGAGACACCAAAGAAGCACCGATCGCCGTCATCATACCGATTACTACTAACGTTGCCGAAGCCACTGGAGAAAGAGCCAAAATCGGCTGTAGCTTAATTAACACATAAGCCCCACAAGCCACCACCACAGAATTTCTCAAAATCGAAGCCGGATTTGGCCCTTCCATAGCTTCATCCAACCATAAATGTAAGGGAAACTGAGCACATTTCCCCGTTGGCCCAGCAATGAGGGCTAACCCTAATAACGTTGCAAACCAAGGAGATAACTCCGCTGTTTCTGCCCATTCGTAAAGCTTGGGCAAATCTAAACTCCCTGCCGTAGTGCCCAAAGCCACTAAACCCATCAGTAACAGAATATCTCCTACCCGTTTGGTTAAAAACGCATCCCTGGCTGCGGTGACTACCAGGGGTTGGGCATACCAAAAGCCCACCAATAGATAGGTTGATAGAGTCAGCATTTCTAGCAAACCATAGGTTAGCAACAGAGAGTCACTCAAAACAATCCCACTCATCGCTGCTTCAAAAAAGCCCATGAGGGCTGAAAATCGAGCTAATCCCCAGTCTTTTTCCAAGTATCCCAGGGCATACAACTGAGCCAGTAAACTTAATCCTGTAATTAGAGTCATCGCCCCTAAACTGACTGAGGAGATAGTCAGAGTGAGGGTAAAATCCATGTCCGCCGTCTTTAACCAGTGGAAGACGAGGGAATGGGGTTGTCTATCCCAAACGATGCTAAAAACAATCAGACCATGGATCAGAGCGATCAGGGTAGTGAAGAGGTTGATGTAGGCGGCTGGTCGGGGCCCCGTCCGCCGTATGATCCGAGTTGACCAAGGTAAGGTGAAAATTGCGCCTGTTAAACCGTAGAAGGGGATACACCAACTGGTTTGGAGAAAATATTCATCCATAGGTGAGTGGTAAGAGTTTGCTTAAAGTTGGGCATTGATCGTGTTTGGGTTTGGGGATGGCGATCGCCACTCCTCTGTCCAGCCTACCCTAAAATGGCACTCCCCTCTTTCCTTTGCCACCTCCCCCCTGCCCAGATTCAGCAGGCACTGCATTATACATTAACTTTTTTAATAAAAAATTAATTTCTGTTAACCCATTACAAAAATTAATTAATTAGATCAAGGGTTATGATGATGAATTCTATTGCCAGGAGAGTCACGCTTCCCATATCCTTAAATACAGAAGCAAAATTCCATCTTTGCAAACTAGGAAATTTGGGTGTCCTAGTGATTTCTTTCGCTCTTTCAGATCAGGAGATAAACAATGCCAATAGCCGTTGGAATGGTAGAAACCCTAGGCTTTCCCGCTGTCGTAGAAGCCGCCGATGCCATGGTAAAAGCCGCTCGCGTCACCCTAGTCGGGTATGAAAAAATCGGCAGTGGTCGGGTCACCGTCATTGTCCGAGGAGACGTTTCCGAAGTCCAAGCCTCAGTCGCCGCTGGGATAGAATCAGCAAAACGAGTAGATGGCGGGGAAGTGCTATCGACTCACATCATTGCTCGCCCCCACGAAAACCTAGAATATGTTCTGCCCATTCGTTACACCGAAGCTGTAGAGCAATTTCGGAACTACTAGTAACCTAAAGCACAAACACGATTCAAGCAGAAGTTGAGAGGATTCCCCTCCCTCAACTTGATCCTTGAACCTCCCCTCATTAGATAGATCCCCCCCAAAATTGTAGGAGTATTTTCATGTCCATTGCAGTTGGAATGGTAGAAACAGAAGGATTTCCCGCCGTAGTAGAAGCAGCAGATGCCATGGTGAAAGCGGCCCGTGTCACCCTAGTGGGCTATGAAAAAATTGGCACAGGTCGAGTCACCGTCATTGTCCGAGGCGATGTTTCGGAAGTCCAAGCCTCAGTCGCCGCTGGTATCGAAGGAGTCAGACGAGTCAATGGGGGTCGAGTCCTCTCTACCCACATTATCGCCCGTCCCCACGAAAACCTAGAGTATGTCCTGCCCATTCGTTATACCGAAGATGTCCAGCAATTCGCGGAAAGTACCAATGCCATTCGTCCTGCCAGCCGTTCGTAACGGTCTCACGGAGCGATCGGATTAATGCAAATTGCCAAAGTGTGTGGCACTGTCGTCAGTACCCAAAAAGATCCGAGTCTTCGCGGGGCAAAACTGCTACTGGTGCAGTTGCTAGACCAGCAAGGCAATCCTCTGCCGGAATACGAAGTAGCAGCAGATCCCAGTGTCGGAGCCGGTCTTGACGAATGGGTATTAGTGAGTCGTGGCAGTGCGGCTCGCCAACTAGAAGGAAATCAAAATCGTCCTCTCGATGCTACGGTGGTGGGAATTATTGATACAGTAACCCTGCGTAATTCTCGAATCTACAGTAAAAAAGACACCTATTGAGATTCAGTCCTCAATGGTCATTCAACTCAGCCAGAGTCTGAAATGGGGTATTGGTCATTGAGGCAGGTGAATCTAGTTCATCTGAACCCTAACCATAGGGAACAGAACCAGCCCAATCCCCAATTACACCCATGACACGAGAGACAAGAACTCTAGCTAGAGGAGGAAAATAATTATGGTTGTTGATGGTAATGCCGCCCCCCCTACCCCCTGGTCAAAAGATCTGGCTGAACCCAGCATTGATACCAGTGCCTATGTGCATTCGTTTTCTAACTTGATTGGAGATGTTCACATCGGAGCGAATGTGTTGGTAGCACCGGGAACCTCGATCCGAGCGGATGAAGGTTCTCCTTTTCACATTGGCGACCACACGAATGTTCAAGATGGTGTGGTCATCCATGGTCTAGAAGAAGGCCGAGTAGTCGGGGATGATGGCAACAGTTATTCAGTATGGATCGGAAATAATTCTTCGATTACTCATATGGCTCTGATTCATGGGCCAGCTTATGTGGGGGATGACTGTTTTATTGGCTTCCGCTCAACGGTGTTTAATGCCAGAGTGGGAAAGGGATGTATTGTGATGATGCACGCTCTGATTCAGGATGTGGAAATTCCCCCTGGAAAGTATGTGCCTTCTGGCTCAATTATCACTAATCAACAACAGGCGAATCGGTTACCCGATGTCCAAAGTAATGATGTAGCCTTTGCTCGTCATGTGGTGGGAATCAATGATGCTCTGCGAGCCGGGTATCGGTGTGCGGAAAATATCGAGTGTATTACACTGATTCGGGATGAATCGGGTGAGTTTAGTAATGGTCAAGGGCAAAAGGATATGGCAAATCTTAATTCAGAAACAGTAGCACAAGTGAAACAGTTGCTGGCCCAAGGATATAAAATTGGGGCAGAATATGCGGATCAGCGGCGTTTTCGGACGGGATCTTGGAAAAGCTGTCCGGTGATTGAGTCCAATCATCCGGGGACAGTATTGGCAGCGATCGCCTCTTGTATGGAATCTCACGGGGGTGAATATGTACGCCTGATTGGGATTGACCCTCAAGCGAAACGGCGAGTGGCAGAAACGATCATTCAAAAGCCTGGAGACCAACCCCCCACGGGAAGTAGTGCAGCTAGCCCCCCACAACTAGCAACCGAGCCTCTCAACGGTTCCGTCTCCAAGGCTCAAGGAGGGGATTGGACGGCTCAGGTGCAACAGTTGCTCCATCAAGGGTACAAAATTACCACCGAACATGCCGATAAACGTCGCTTCCGTACTAGCTCTTGGCTCAGTGGCACCCCCATTCAGGACACCAATGTGGGGACAGTGCTCAAGGGGATTGAAGCCAACTTGAAAGACTATGAAGGGGAGTATGTACGCTTGGTGGCAGTCGATCCGATCGCCAAACGGCGGGTGTTAGAAACGGTGATTCAGCGCCCAGATGGCCCCGTTTCTCCCAATAGTGCTAGTGCGGCGACCTCCCTCCCGAGAGAAACGACCCCGGCCCCTAAATCTTCCCCTAGTTATAATGGTGGAGTCTCTGCCGGTAAGTTGAGCGCCGAAGCGGTTGAACAAGTGCGTGCCCTCCTAGCTCAAGGCTATAAAATTGGCACAGAGCACGCAGATAAACGCCGCTACAAGACCGGTTCTTGGCAGAGTTGTTCTCCCATCGAATCCAATCGGGAACGGGAGGTGCTGGCGGCTCTGGAAGCCTGCTTATCTGAGCATCAAGGAGAGTATGTACGCATGCTGGCGATCGATCCGAAAGCCAAGCGTCGGATGGCTGAATCTGTAATTCAACGTCCGTAGAGAAATGGAGAAGGGTGTGCCAAGTCTGACCCTTCTCCCAGAAATGGACTTATGGCTGCAACAACGAGGTGCGATATTAATATGGCTGTAATGCCTCTGCAACCTCTTCATCACCGCGAATCTGCCATGGAGGGAGAGGTGAGTGTTGACCCTAGGGCGGCGATCGCCCCAGGGGTACTCCTGCTTGCCACTCCTCAAAGTCAGATCGTGATTCACGCGGGGGTCTGTATTGGGATGGGGGCAGTGCTCCATGCCCACCAAGGAACCTTAGTGGTGGAAGAAGGCGCAATCTTAGGGGCGGGAGTATTGGTGGTGGGTTCGGGAACCATTGGGGCGAGAGCTTGTATTGGGCCGGTGAGTACCTTGATTAATTATTCGGTAAAATCAGATACAGTGGTAGCGCCCGGTTCCTTGCTTGGTGATGAAAGTCGAGTAGTGAAAACAGGTAAAGGCGCGGGAACACCGAAGCAGGAAACCCCGAAAGTTCAGTCTACTGCCACTGAAGCCTCAATCCATTCGGCGATCGCTCGCAATGTAGCCGCTAACCCAGCTCGCGCGACCCAGACTTCCTCTGGAGCAAACCGTTCTGGAGGGACAAAAAAACAGTCTCCGTTACAAGAATCTCGTTCCTTGTCACGAGAGACTCCAGAAACTTCCTCAACGACAGTATCAGGTCACCAACATCTGCAACGGTTAATGGCGACCCTGTTCCCCCATCGCCAGCAGTTAGAAACAGAAGTTTCGGCAAGTCGCCGACCTGAGACAGGATAGTCCCCGCCCTTAAAAATTAGCACAGAGGGATTCGGTTCATCGATCCAGCCTTTATACTAAGTAAAGGTGAATCAGAGGAGCACAGGTGATACAGAACCCTCTTCAATCAAGCGCATGAGTAGACTCAAAAGCCTCGATGGTACAGCACTAGGTTTGGTTTCCACCCGCAGCTTTCCAGCCGTCATTGCTGTCGCCGATGCCATGGTGAAGGCGGCAGAAGTAGTTTTGGTGGGAATCGAGAAAATTGGTAATGGATATTGTACGGCGATCGCCAGAGGACGCATTGCCGATATCCGATTAGCGGTACAATCAGGAGAGCACAGTGCCCTAGAATTTGGCCCCCATCAATTTGTCAGTGCCAGCGTCATTCCCCGACCTTTACCCAACTTAGAAGTAATTTTTCCCATCAACCCCCAATTGATGGAAATAGCTCCCTATAACCGCGAGCCGCGCTACAGTCGCCAAGCGGTGGGGTTGTTAGAAACCATTGGTTTTCCTCCCATGGTGGGAGCGGCGGATGCCATGCTGAAATCAGCCAACGTAGAACTGATGGCATTTGAAACCATTGGCTCTGGACTCTGTACAGTAATTATTCGTGGCTCAGTTGCTGATGTGGCAATGGCAATTGAATCCGGGATGTATGAAGCGCAACGAATTGGAGAACTCAATGCCATTTATATTATTCCTCGACCTCAAGATGATTTGGAACAAATTCTGCCGGTGGCGAGTTGTCTGTTGGTAGAACAACCTCAACCTTTGCAACTGCCTGTCACTCTCAAGCAGGAGGAAATGGAACAAGAGTTAGTGAAGTTACCGGAATTAGAAAAAGTGCCTCTCAAAATTGAAGAATCTTAGAGAAAGATACTGTAATAGATTACACAGAACGTTGAACGACAGAGGGGATTGGGAGGTGATCCACTGCGATCGCCATGAATATCTTTCATTTCTCGCTCAATCAAGGGATACAGCGCTTTGCGCTGTTATGAGGGACAGTAACAACAATGAGTAAACCAGTTTTTTAAAGGTTCAGG
>CAZTRW010000155.1:0-9409 GCA_964616725.1 uncultured bacterium | reverse complement strand
TCTCCACAGTCCAGAACGTCCCGTCATTGTTTTCGATGGTGCCATGGGAACCAATCTGCAAGCGCAAAATTTGACAGCAGAGGACTTTGGTGGGGTAGAATATGAGGGCTGTAATGAGTATCTGATCAAAACGAAACCAGAGGCGATCGCTAAAGTCCATCGCGCCTTTCTCGAAGCTGGATGTGATGTCATCGAAACCGATACCTTTGGCGGCGCCTCCATTGTTCTCGCCGAATATAATTTAGCCGATCAAGCCTATACCCTCAACCAAGCCGCAGCCGAACTCGCCAAACAAATTGCCCAAGAATATTCTACTCCCGAAAAACCCCGTTTCGTCGCCGGTTCCATCGGCCCCACCACCAAACTCCCCACCCTAGGGCATATTGACTTTGATACTCTCCACACCTCCTTCATCGAACAAATCGAAGGACTATATGACGGCGGCGTAGATTTATTCATCATTGAAACTTGCCAAGATGTACTCCAAATCAAAGCCGCCCTCAATGCGGTAGAAACCGTCTTTGCCCGCAAAGGAGAACGCCGCCCCATCATGGTTTCAATTACCATGGAAACCATGGGAACCATGCTCGTCGGCTCAGAAATTGGAGCCGCATTAACCATTCTCGAACCCTACAATATTGACATTCTCGGACTAAACTGCGCTACCGGCCCAGATCGGATGGGCGAACATATCAAATATCTTTGCGATCATTCCCCCTTTGTCGTCTCCTGTATTCCCAATGCAGGCTTACCAGAAAACGTGGGCGGCCATGCCCATTATAAACTCACTCCCCTGGAATTACGCCTCGCCCTCCATCGATTTGTAGAAGATTGGGGCGTACAAGTGATTGGGGGATGTTGTGGCACTCGCCCCGATCATATTCAACAGTTAGCAGCAATTGCCCAAACCCTCAAACCTAAAGAGCGTCATCCTCGCTTTGAACCAGCCGCCGCTTCTATCTATAGTCCCCAACCTTACGATCAGGATAATTCTTTTTTAATTATTGGGGAACGATTAAATGCTAGTGGCTCTAAACAATGCCGTACCTTACTGAATAACGAAGATTGGGATGGTTTAGTGGCGTTGGGGAAAGCCCAAGTGCGCGAAGGTGCTCATATTTTAGATGTGAATGTGGATTATGTGGGTCGAGACGGGGAGCGAGATATGAAAGAATTGGCTTCTCGTTTGGTGAATAATATTACCCTACCTTTGATGCTCGATTCTACGGAATGGCAAAAGATGGAAGCTGGTTTAAAGGTGGTGGGGGGAAAATGTATCTTGAATTCCACGAATTATGAGGATGGAGAACCCCGATTTTTTAAGGTGTTAGAGTTAGCGAAAAAATATGGTGCTGGGGTAGTGGTAGGCACGATCGATGAGGAGGGAATGGCACGGACGGCGGAACGCAAATTTGCGATCGCCCAACGAGCCTATCGTCAAGCCACCGAGTATGGTATCCCCCCTCACGAGATTTTTTTTGATACGCTTGCTCTCCCAATTTCTACTGGAATTGAAGAAGATAGAGAAAACGGAAAAGCAACCATTGAAGCGATTCGACGCATTCACCAAGAGCTACCAGGGTGTCATAGTTTACTCGGTGTATCCAATATTTCCTTCGGTTTAAATGCTGCGGCCCGGATCGTCCTGAATTCCATGTTTTTACATGAAGCAATGCAAGCAGGATTAGATAGTGCGATCGTCAGTGCCAGCAAAATATTACCTCTGGCTAAAATTGAACCGGAATATCGAGAAGTATGCCGCAAACTCATTTACGATGAACGGAAATTTGACGGCGATATTTGCACCTACGATCCTTTAGCAGAACTCACCCAAATTTTTGCCGGAAAAAGTGCCAAACGAGAGCGCGGAAATGACGACACTCTCCCCATTGCAGAAAAACTAAAAAATCATATTATTGACGGCGAAAGAATTGGTCTCGAAGCTTCTCTCACCCAAGCCTTAGAACAATATTCTCCCCTAGACATTATCAATATTTTCCTGCTCGATGGCATGAAAGTAGTCGGCGATTTATTCGGTTCAGGACAAATGCAACTCCCCTTTGTCCTCCAATCCGCAGAAACGATGAAAGCCGCAGTCGCTTACCTAGAACCATTCATGGAAAAATCAGAATCTGGGAATAATGCCAAAGGGATTTTTGTGATTGCCACCGTCAAAGGAGATGTCCATGATATTGGCAAAAACCTGGTGGATATTATCCTGTCTAACAATGGCTATAAGGTGATTAATCTAGGGATTAAGCAACCTGTTGAAAATATAATCAATGCCTACCGAGAGCATCATGCCGATTGTATTGCCATGAGTGGTTTATTGGTGAAATCAACAGCGTTTATGAAAGAAAACTTGGAGATTTTTAATCAAGAGGGAATTACTGTGCCAGTAATTTTAGGAGGTGCCGCCCTAACTCCTAAATTTGTCTATGAAGATTGCCAGAATACTTATAAAGGTCAAGTGATTTATGGTAAAGATGCCTTTTCTGACTTGACGTTTATGGATAAGCTCATGCCCGCTAAAGCGAGTAATAATTGGGATGACTTGAAAGGATTTTTAGATGAGGAAAAGGTAGAGAGGATAACAACGGTAGCATCAACCTCCGTGATATCTACGGAACCGTTAGTGATGGATACGCGACGCTCGGAAGCAGTCGCCATTGATGTCTTGCGCCCAACTCCTCCGTTTTGGGGCACTCAAATTCTGTCTTCAGATGAAATTCCGCTGACAGAAGTATTTGGCTATTTGGATTTGCAAGCTTTATTTGTTGGGCAATGGCAATTTCGCAAACCGAAAGAGCAATCACGAGAGGAGTATGATTTGTTTTTAAGGGCGACGGTATATCCGATTTTAGAGGAGTGGAAAGGGCGAATTTTAGAGGAGAATTTGCTGACTCCCCAAGCGGTGTATGGATATTTTCCGGCACAAGCAAATGGGAATCGGGTGATGGTGTATGATGCGGAAGAGATGGAGGGGGGAAGGGCACAAACGGTGTTGCAAACGTTTGAGTTTCCTCGACAAACCTCTTCCCGGCGCTTGTGTATTGCTGATTTTTTTGCTCCCCAAGAAACGGGGGTGATGGATGTTTTCCCGATGCTGGCGGTAACGGTGGGAGAGAAAGCGACGGTATATGCTCAAGAGTTGTTTGCAGGCGATCGCTATACCGATTATCTTTATTTTCATGGCATGGCTGTGCAAACTGCTGAGGCAATGGCAGAGTGGCTCCATGCCCGCATTCGCCACGAGCTAGGATTTGCCCAGGAGGAACCCAAAACAATGCGGGAACTGTTTCAACAGCGTTATCGTGGTTCTCGCTACAGTTTTGGCTATCCGGCTTGCCCAAATCTCCAAGACCAGTATAAACAATTGGCGTTACTTGGATGCGATCGCCTCTCTATGTACATGGACGAAAGCGAACAACTCTATCCTGAACAATCTACCACAGCCATCATTGTCCATCATCCGACCGCCAAATATTTTAATATTTAAGTCTAATCGGGTAAAATTGATCCGACTTCGTCCGACATGAACAGGAATCTAAGTCTTCTTCTGATCACCTTGATAGCGCCAATATTCAGCGAGGAAGGCAACCAATCCTGACATAGTAATTAAGATCACACTGAGGGCATTAATATCGGGTTTTACACCGGTGCGGATGCGGCTGAAAATTTCCATGGGTAGGGTATTGAAGCCACTGCCAGCGGTAAAACTGGCAATTAAGAAATCGTCCATACTGAGGACGAAGGCGAGTAAGCATCCAGAGACGATGCCAGGGAGCAGTTGGGGCAAGAGAACTTGGAGGAAGGCATCGACTGGGGTTGCGCCCAAGTCGAGGGCGGCTTCTTCGAGGTGAGGATCTAAGTCAGCTAATCGGGTAGAGACGACGAGGGCGATGTAGGCGAGACAGAAGACGATATGGGCGGCGACAATAGTCCAGAGACTGAGGGGAATGGCGAAGACGGCGAGGAAGACAAGGGTGGCGACGGCGATCGCAATATCAGGGATAATCAAAGGCAGATAGGAGATCCCCAGATAAAGGGATTTTCCTGGAAACCGATACTTAGCCAATCCCACTGCCATCAGAGTCCCTAGCACCGCCGATACCCCAACAGCACAGAAAGCTACCACTAAGCTGGTTTGGAGAGCAGATAAAATCCGAGAATCCGAGAATAGTTTGATGTACCAACTCAGGGTAAACCCTTTCCAACTGGCACTATAGGCAGATTGATTAAAACTGTAGACTCCCAAGACCAAAATGGGGAGATACATAAACCCAAACATCAGTACGGTAAACCCAATTTGCCAGGAAAATCGCCATTGAGATTGACTTTTCAACAGTTCGGGAGTGGGCATTTCGTCTAGAGGTGGGATATACTGAGTCATAATAAGTACTCTTTTCTAAGAGTTAAGGGAGATTCGTTGGGCTGTTCTGAGAATTTGTCCCGCGAGGATGGCTGCGCCAAAGCCATTATCAATATTAACGACTCCTACTCCGGCGGCACAAGAATTGAGCATGGTGAGTAAGGGAGCTAACCCCTGAAAATTAGCACCATAGCCAATGCTGGTGGGGACGGCAATGGTAGGACAACTAACTAATCCGGCGACGACACTGGGGAGTGCGCCTTCCATGCCTGCGACAACGATGAGGACATCGGCTTGATCTAGGAGGGGGCGGTTGCTCAGGAGTCGATGAATCCCAGCAACGCCGACATCCCAAAGACGATGAACCTGGAATCCTGAAAGTTCGGCGACGATGGCGGCTTCTTCGGCGATGGGTATGTCGGCGGTACCGCCACAGAGGATGCCGATGGTTCCTGGAGAGCGAGGGGGAGGGGTTCCCAGGGTGCAGATCCGAGCCGTGGAATAGTAGGTTAAGTTGGGTAGGCGATCGCGCAATTGGGTGTACACTTCTGGGGTAATCCGAGTGGCCATAATCAGGCGACCCTTTTCTGCCATAGATTTGATAATCTTAGTAATTTGATCTGGAGTTTTTCCTGGCCCCCAAATAACTTCAGGAAACCCAGTTCTGAGGCTCCGATGGTGATCGATACGCGCAAATTCATCCACTGGCTCAAAATCAAAATATTTGAGCTGATTGAGGGCAGATTCGGTACTAATTTTCCCTTGAGCTACTGATTCTAAAAGGGCGCGTAAAGCTTCCGGTTCAGTCATGGTTATTGAGCGGTAATTTGGAGTTCATAGAGATTCCAGAGCGCACCCCCCAGGGCTGAATACTTAATGGGCGTGATGCGATCGCGCACAGCCGTCATGGAGAGTTGATTGACTAAATAAATATAGGGCAATTGTTCGCTCGTCAACTGTTGAGCTTCCGCATAAATTTGCTTACGTTTCGTTTCGTCTAACTCCTGAGCACCTTGTACATAAAGATCAGCAATTTTTTCTTCCCAAGGTTCAGCCCTCCATCCTTGGATGGGAGGTTGTCCCGCTTGAGGTTGCTGATTAAAGCTATGCAATGAACCATCCAAAGCCCAGACATTAGAGCCACTATTGGGTTCGATTCCTCCTCCACCAAATCCAATAATATGGGCTTCCCAATCGAGGGTATTGCCAAGTTTATCCACTAAGCTACTAAAAGAAATGGGTTGGAAGTCTACTTGAATGCCAATTTTACTGAGATCTTGTTTAATTTGTACCCCTAAAGCTTCTCTAATTTTATTCCCGGCATTGGTGAGGAGGGTAAAGCGTACCGGGTTTCCTGCTGCATCTTGAAGTTGTCCATTACCGTCATACTGAAATCCGGCTTTGAGCAGGAGAGATTTAGCTTTTTCCCGATTGAATTCGTAGGTTTTCAATCCTGCTTCGGGAGATAGGTAATAGGGACTTTGAACGGGAAGGCTAGAGTGCTGGGGTTCTCCTAAGCCTCGATAGATATTGTTGACCATGGTTTGACGATCTAAAGCATAGGCGATCGCCTGACGGAATTCCACTTGATTAAACCACCGAGATTTGAGCGGATCAACCAAGGGTTTACCATCGCGGCTGGCTTTATTCAAATTAAAGGTCACAAACACCGAACTTAAGGTTGGTTCTCGACCATAAATGGTAAACTTACCTCGTTTTTCCTCTTTTTTCAGCAAGGAGAAATATTCAGGAGACACCTCAGTAAAATCTAAACTGCCAGAGCGAAATTGTAGAAAATTAGTATCCGTTGATTCCACAATCTGCCAAATCATGCGCTCAATGTATGGCTGGGGATTGCCCTGTTCATCCTTTTTCCAATAGAAGGGATTGCGCTGGAAAATGATGCGCTGGGTGGCTTCATAGCGCTCCAGTTGATACATCCCATTGACCACAATTTGATCTACCGGCGTATCTGTCCCCCAAGTGGACAAAAACAGAGGATTGCCTTGGGAGTCTTGGGTAGTGACTGTTGATTGCAAAGCATGGGCAGGTAAAATGGGTAGTCCTGTACTGCGTAAAAAAGGGGCAAAGGGTTCAGGAATGGTAAATTCTACTCGCCGCGCGTCAATTTTTTTTACTTGGGGAAGGGCGCGATTTTTACCAATTAAAAGGACAAATCGTGCCGAGGTAGGAATTTTGTCATTGAGATAAATGTCGTTGTAGCTAAACACCACATCATCAGCAGTGAGGGGAAAACCATCAGACCATTTTAAGTCGTCTCGGAGCGTAAAGACAATGCGTTTGCCGCCCTCGGAGATTTCCCAAGATTCGGCTAAAGCGGGTTGAATTTCTCCGGTTAATCCGTTAGTGTCAATCAGTCCTTCGTAGGTGATGCCAAAGATGTTTGGGGATTCTTGGCTCAGGGCGGAGTTAAAGGTTTTCGGATCGGTGAGGATGGCTTGAACTAGTTGAGGGACTTGAATGGTGGAGGTTCTTAACTGGAGTAAACTACAGGCAGATAGGGTGATCGCCAGAATGACCCCCCACCCCATTCTTCCTGCTCGATCCCAAAATCTCCTGCCCATAGCCAATCATCTCTTGCACTGCTGATCGATTGTACAGCAAACTGAATCCTCAGCTTGAGGCGCTACTGTTTTGAATAGGCTCTTTGAGCCACACGCAAGTTACCCTGAGCTTGATCGAGATAGACTTGAGCGGCTTGAGGATCTAATCCTGTCCAAGCCATCAGGAGAGCCAGCTTGACTTTCTGGCCGCTACGCTCTAAAAGTTGTTCGCAGGTGGGGCGATCGCACTCTGTCAGATCCTCTAGAATCCGCAAAGCGCGATCGCGTAACTTCCGATTCGTCACTGCCACATCCACCATCCGATTCCCATACACCTTACCCAACTTCACCATCACCCCCGTAGACAAAATATTCAGCGCCATTTTCGTAGCTGTTCCCGCCTTCAAGCGAGTAGAACCTGCCAACACCTCCGCACCCACCAACAAACGAATATCCACATCTACCGCCACCGCCACCTGCTCAACCGGCACACAAGCCATAAAAATCGTCGTGGCTCCCCGTGCCTTCGCTGCTTGCAAAGCACCCTGCACATAAGGCGTAGTGCCACCCGCCGTAATGCCCACCACTACATCCTTCGCCGTCACTTGTCGCTCCGCCACTACCTGTACCCCATCCTCAAATCGGTCTTCCAAGCCCTCAGAACTGCGGACTAAGGCGGCTTGCCCCCCGGCAACAATCCCCTGTACCATCTCTGGATCGGAGCAAAATGTAGGGGGACATTCTGCCGCATCTAGCACCCCCAAACGGCCGCTAGTGCCTGCGCCGATGTAAAATAAGCGTCCCCCCGCTCTCAGGGCATCTGCCGTGCGCTCAATCGCCTCAGCCAGGGGTTGTCTGGCTCGTTCACAAGCGATGACGGTTTGAGCATCCTCCTGATTAAACAACTGCACCAACTCTAGGGTACTGAGTTCATCTAAGTGCAAACTGTGGGGATTAATCTGCTCGGTGAGTAAGTGGCCGCGATTTTCCCAGGGGGTCATGTGAGTTATAGTAATCCTTCTAACTGACGACGAATGCGATCAAGTTCCGCAGCGCTCATTTCCGAGGCGGATTCTGGCTCTGGGGAGGGCGTAGAGCCATCCGGACTCCAGTCTAAAGAATCTACATTGGTTTCTGGAGGAATGGCTAATTTACCTTCGCCGATCCATTCCCAGTCCAAGTCAGCATCCCGACAAAAGGCTTTAATTTCATCTTCATCGATCGCCTCTACGGTTGGTGAAGGAAAATCTTGAGCCTCTAGCTGTAGAGCAAATCGAGTGGCATCATCTTCCTGTTCAAAGATTAACACCTTATTGCGGACTTTTCTCGGATTGGGATGGGGAACCTTAATCGTATGAATCCCCTCATTTTCCGTGCCGACGTTAAACAATAATACATAAACTCGCATAAGCTACTGAAAGTTCACCGGTTCCGACCAGATTTTTCCCTATCTTAAAGCAATCGGCAAGATCCGGTCACCCATTTCCTCATTACCAATTCCTCAATCCTGAGATAGATTATTCACAGGGTAAGCAACCCCCAATTAAGCGATCGCATCATTGAACCAGATGCGATCATGATAGTCATCAGTAAGGTGTGAGCACATGACCAAGCCAACCAATCCAGCCGATGAATCCCCAGAATTGAATGAACCCATTGTCTCAGCAGAAGAGGAAGACTGGGAAGACACTGACAATCCGCCCCAAAAATGGGGGCGTATCCTCGGCTTGAGCGTCGGAGGAGTGATGATTCTGGGGATCTTAGGCGGAATGGGCTATGGATGGTATTGGGTGAATACGAAATTAGCCCCCCTAGTGGCTCAGTCTCTTACCAAAACCCTGAACCGTCCCGTAGAGTTGGGAGCGCTGCAACGGGTATCCTTAAATAGTTTGCGCTTTGGGCCATCGGGACTCCCTCCTGTTGTCACGGAGGGTGATCCTCCTGCTCCGTCGCTAGGCGATCGCGCTACCGTAGAAGCAGTAGAAGTTAGATTTAATCCCTTTGATGTCATTGACAACGAGATCAACTTAGACATTACCCTAATTAATCCCCAGGTATATTTAGAACAAGACGAAAATCAGCAATGGCTCCAGTTAGAGATTACCCAAGAAGAACCAAATCCTGACCAGTTTCAGATTAAAGTCACTAGAGCCGGGATAGAAAATGGTACAGTGGTGCTGGTTCCTTGGCGAGGGGATCAACCAAGTGGGGAGCACAGGGTGACCTGGCAGCCAATTCGCGCCCGTGCAGATTTCTTTGACGAGTATAACCGGATTAGCTTTGAGGCCACGGTGGCGCAGCCACAAGGGGGGCAACTTCAAGCCACAGGAGAGTTTTTAAATCGGGAACAGCGGCTGAATGTACAATTGCGATCGCAGGCGATCGATCTCATCCCCCTCAGTCGCCTCATTCCTAACTTGCCCCCAGAAGTAAGTCTCACCGGCGCTAAAATCAATGGCAATATCAACGGCCG
>CAZTRW010000154.1:0-9434 GCA_964616725.1 uncultured bacterium | reverse complement strand
TGCCGGCCATGGCAATGACATATTGGTCTATGTCTGGGTTGTCTTTGTATTTAGCTACGAACATGGTATGATCGTTCACTTCTGAGGCGGCTAGTCGGGTACTGGCTTGAAAGATGCCGCAGCCCCAGACTAATTCCCACGTGCCAATCAGGTTGCGGATTTGGGCATCGGCGAAATTGGCTTTTATGGCTTTTGTGGCGAAAGTTTGGAGATATTGTTGGGAGCCAAAGTAGGTTTTGGGGATGGAAAGACAGTAGGTGAGCCAGATGAGGGAAAGGACTTTTTGTTGCCAATTATATTGCTCTGACATGGTTTTACCTCATGAATGGTTTTTGTGGGCTGATGGACTGAATCTGGCGATTGACTGGGACAAGAGGGGGAATTGAAGACTGGGGGGAGATCGGGACTGACTCCGCTTGGAGGATAGCCGATCGCTGTTGCCTAAGTCAAGGTGTTTTCCCGCTCCCAGAGAGAATTAAGAAAATGTTTTTGATATACCATAATTATGATTGAAGTAGATTATGGGATTAATGAATCAAGAGCGAATTTGTGATTGGTTGTTTACCAAGTCGGGAGAAGTGGAGATTGGGTATGACTGGCTGGAGGAACGGTGGGGACGGTTTGATCTGAGGCCAGAAACTCTGAATGGTCATATCCCGGTTTTAGTAAGTTTGTGGCATCGTCTCGGGACTAGGATGGGACTATTGGTTCCGGGTGCTTCTGCTGCTAGGATTGGGCAATTGTTGGGGGAGTTCTGGTTACCTTTGGCGCTGAAGATTACGGAATATCAAAAACAACTGCATCGACCGTTGATTCAAGGGATTTTGGGGGGGCAGGGAACGGGGAAAACGACGCTGGCAGGGGCTTTAAGTTTAATCTTAAATGAATTAGGATATGGTTGTGCTAGTTTATCCCTTGATGATCTTTATAAGACCTATGGGGATCGCCAGATTTTGCGATCGCAAGATTCTCGTTTTATCCGGCGAGGTCCTCCAGGGACTCATGATATTTACTTGGGAATTCGTGCTTTACAAGACTGTCGCCAATCGCTTTATCCCGTAAATTTTCCCCGATTTGATAAATCTCTGCACCAAGGAGAAGGCGATCGCATCTCCCCAGAACTTATTCCTAAAGCGGATATCATCTTTTTTGAAGGTTGGTTTGTCGGAGTACGCCCCATAGATCCCGATCAGTTTCAATTAGCACCATCTCTTCTGGATACCGCAGCAGACCGAGAGTTTGCTCAAGAGATTAATCGCAGGCTCTGCGACTACTTACCGCTGTGGGATTGTTTAGACCGATTAATCATTCTATATCCCACAGATTATCGTCTATCTCAGCAGTGGCGCAAACAAGCTGAACAAGACATGAAAGCCACCGGAAAATTGGGCATGATTGACTCAGAAATTGATGATTTTGTCGCTTACTTTTGGCGCACTTTGCCTCCCGATCTTTTCGTCACTCCCCTCACCCACAACCCCCAATTCACGGATCTGGTGATTGAAATTAACCCCGATCATTCTCCGGGACGAATTTATCAGCCCTAGGGAAATTGGGGGTGTGGTTGTTCGCCATAGACATAGCAGAGGAAAATTCAACGCTAAGATAGGATATTTGGGATTAACCGCAGGGAAGTGACCTAACTTCAGTGCTCCCGATCCTAATGAGTGTCTTTTTGATCCAGAGGAATCAACCGTGAGTCCAGAAACCTTAACTCCTATTCGTTCCCCCCAGATTTCGGAAAGTGACAACAATAGCTACGATTTAGCTGAATTTGACCAGTATGTGATGTCCACCTATGGACGATTTCCCCTGGCTCTAGAACGGGGAGAGGGCTGTCGCCTATGGGATACGGAAGGGAAAGAATACTTAGACTTTGTAGCTGGAATTGCTACTTGCACTTTGGGTCATGCCCATCCTGCTTTGGTGCAAACGGTGAGCGAGCAAATTCGCAAGTTGCATCATGTGTCTAATTTATACTATATCCCTGAACAAGGGGCTTTGGCTCAGTGGTTAGTAGATCATTCCTGTGGCGATCGCGTTTTCTTCTGTAACTCTGGTGCAGAAGCCAATGAGGGAGCGATTAAACTGGTCAGGAAATATGCTCATACTGTACGTCATATTCAAGACCCAGTGATCCTGACCGCCCAAGCCAGTTTTCATGGAAGGACCTTAGCAACCGTGACCGCCACAGGACAAGAGAAGTATCAAAAAGACTTTAGTCCCCTAGTGCCGGGATTTCACTATGTGCCGTATAACGACTTTGGCGCAATCCAAGAGGCGATCGCCCACATAGACGCTGCCAGCCCTCGCGTCGCAGGGATTCTGCTCGAACCCCTCCAAGGAGAAGGCGGTGTCCGTCCTGGAGACCTAGACTATTTTCTCCGAGTGCGTCAGCTCTGCGATCAAACCGGAATTTTACTGATGCTCGATGAAGTACAAGTGGGCATGGGTCGTACTGGCAAACTCTGGGGTTATGAAAATCTTGGTATAGAACCTGATCTCTTTACCCTCGCCAAAGGATTAGCCGGAGGGATTCCCATCGGCGCATTAATCTGTAAGCGATGCTGTGATATCTTTGAACCAGGCAATCATGCCAGCACCTTTGGGGGAAATCCTTTTGCCTGTGCCGCTGCCTTAACCGTATGTCAAACCTTAATCCAGGACAGGTTGCTGCAAAATGTGCAAGAACGGGGAGAGCAACTACGGACAGGGTTAAGAGCGCTGGTGGCTCAATATCCCCAACAGATTGCCGAAGTCAGAGGATGGGGATTAATCAACGGCCTAGAACTGCAAGCAGACACTCCCTTAACGTCTATTGAGATGGTCAAAGCAGCGATCGCCCAAGGTCTATTATTAGTCCCTGCTGGCCCTAAAGTCGTGCGGTTTGTGCCGCCCCTAGTCGTTTCTCCCCCAGAAATTGACCAAGCCTTAGCTGCCGTAAAACAGGCGATCGCTACCTTAGTCTAAAATCTAAAATTTTGAGCACTCACCCATCAGGGCGAATCCCCTTCGCCCCCCCCCCTCAGAAATTCTCTGCTTGGCAAAAGAGAAATCTCACCCTACAATTGAAAGGTTGTAGACAATGCCTGCACTCTCACTCAGAGTCCCTAACCTCCTATGGCTGTTCCTAAGAAGAAAACCTCTAAAACCAAACGCGACCAGCGTCGTGCTGTCTGGAAACGTAAAGCGGCATTAGAAGCCCAAAAAGCCCTCTCCCTAGGTAAATCGATTCTCACAGGACGCTCTAATTTTGTCTATCCTTCGGATGAGGATGCAGAAGAAGAAGATTAAGAGCCTTACAGATGGGTGGCCTGAAGTCACCCATTACGATAGGATAAGAGGGAAATCCCAGACTGAGGCAGGTCGCCATGGCCATTGGCAAGTTTTTTCAAAAACCTGATTCGACACCAACTAACCGCACTCCACCCGGTCAGTATCTCACCAATGGTTTCCCTGTACTTACCTATGGAGAAACCCCTGCATTGACTCGCAAGACCTGGGAACTGAGGGTTTGGGGATTAGTTAAAGAAGCAACATTTACTTTTGCAGATTTACTGGCAATGCCCCAGCATCAATTTACTCAAGATTTCCATTGCGTGACTCGATGGTCTAAATTAGATGTGCAATGGACAGGGGTACGTATGGTTGACTTTGTAAAACAGATTGACCTGAATCCCGAAGCTTTGTATGTGATGCAACATTGCTATGGGGGATATACCACCAATGTGACTCTGGCAGATTTCTTAAAAGAAGATAACTTTTTTGCCCATACCCTGTTTGGTCAACCCCTACCTGCTGACCATGGCGGGCCAGTACGTGTGGTGATTCCCCATCTTTATGCGTGGAAAAGTGGTAAGTGGATTCACGGATTAGAGTTTGGCGATCGCGAAGAACTGGGATTTTGGGAACGCAACGGTTATCATCGTCGTGGAGAACCTTGGGCAGAAGAGCGATATTCTCAATAAAGAGAGCCTTTTGGCATCAAGCTTTGATCGCCATCACCACAGCCACCCCTAACAAAAAATAGCCAAAGCCTTTTTCTAACTGTTTTGCCGACACAAATTGGGTTAAATAAGATCCTAAGAAAATTCCTACAGTTGAGGCGAAGATAAAGGAGATCACCAAAGACCAATTGATGGGAACTTGACTACTTAAATAACCCCAAAATCCAGTCACCGATTGGAAAGAAATGACCAATAAGGAAGTCCCAATTGCCTGTTTCATCGGGATTCCTACCAGCAAAACTAAGGCAGGAATCACCAAGAAACCGCCACCAATCCCTACCAATCCACTCACTAATCCTACTCCTAATCCGGCTAAGGGAATCAAGAGAAATCCCTGGAGAGGGGTGGAAAATTGTTCTAGTTTTGGGGATGGTTCTAATCTCGATTGGCTACTCTTACGAATCATGAAACCACTGGCAATCAGCATCATGATGACAAAACCCATCAACTGCACTGTCTCACTAACGCTCGGTAGCATGGCAATTTTTGCCCCTAAAAATGCGCCAATCATCGTGGCGGGTGCTAACATCAATGCAGCTTGGAAATGGATATTTCCGACGCGCCAATGGGAGAGGGAGCCAATGAAACTGACGCTACCAATGATTGCTAATGTCATGGCGATCGCCGACTTAGTGGGTACTCCCATCACATAGATTAACACAGGTAGGGCCAACACTGACCCCCCACCCCCAATTAACCCCAAACTCAACCCAATACAAACCGCTAAACCATAGCCAATGAGAGTCATTTGAGTGTCACCACTTCCGAGACAGAGAATACAGAACTTAAAACTGCTGATTGTAAGGTAATTTCGCTAACAACTGAGCCAGCAGACAGGTATTGCTAATTCCCGCAAACAATAAACCAGCTCCCACAAAGCCACTCAAAAATAAGAAACCGGGAGAAATCCAGACTCCCAATACTGTCCCGAATAAAACCAAAGAACCTGTCACAATCTGCACTTGACGCATGATGCTAATCGGAGCATTCCGATTTACTTTGGTTGGATAGCCTAACTGTTTCCAGTGATTTAATCCTCCTGCCAATTGCGGCACAGGATTTAAACCAGCCAACCCTAATTTTTTAGCCGCAGTAGCAGAGCGATTACCCTGTTGACAATAGATTACAAATGGCTCAGACTCCTGTCTAAATTCTTCTGGATTTAAAGAAGATAAGGGTTTTGAGATGGCTCCGGGAATATGTTCTCCTGCATATTCACTGGGTTCTCGAACATCAATTAAACGAACTGCTTGTTGCTCCCAAAGAGACTTTAGAGAAGCCGCATCAATCAGTGGCAGTTGATCTTGAATAGAGGGATAGGTAACCATAGCGTTGAGTGCGTTCTATTGAGAAAATGGACAAAAAATACTAAAGTATTACTGGAATTTTGCCGCAGTGTTGATTGGCAGAAACTGCTTCAGCAATTTTTTGGGGATTGGGTAGGTTTAAGTTCTCCATCAGAGTGATAAAACTCTGGCGAGTTTGACCCGAAAAACGAGGATTAAATTGCCTTTCTTCGCCGATAGTAGATACGGTAAATCCTCGATAGTCATGACCTGGATAGACTTGAGTTTTGTCAGGAAGGGTAAACAAACGGTGTACGATCGCATCGTACAGTAAACCTGCATTTCCCCCTTGAAAATCTGTCCGTCCACATCCCCGAATCAGCAGAGAATCTCCCGTGAGTAATTTTTTCCTATTCACCAGATAAGCTAAGTGACTATCCGTATGACCTGGTGTTGCTATTGCTTCAATCTGAATCTCTCCTACTGTCAGGATTTCTCCATCCTTGATGAAACGATTCGCACAGGCAATCTGGGCCTTTTCTGGGACAATGGATATACACTCTGTCGCTTCTCGCAGTTGACTACTCCCGGTAATATGGTCAGCATGAATGTGTGTTTCTAAACAGTAATGTAACTTTAATCCCAATTCATCCAGTAGCTTTAAATCCCGGTTGACTTGCTCTAATACGGGATCAACTAATACGGCTGCTTGGGTATGGCGATCGCCCAGAAGATAAGTATAAGTGCTGGTTTCTGGATCGAACAATTGACGAAATAACATTTCCGCCTCCTCTTTACTCTTTTGAGAGTATATCACTTCCTAGTATTATAGTCAATCTAGGAAAGGAGCGATCTAAATCCGTGCTAAAATCATCCACAATTCTCTGTAAAAGGTAAAAACTAATTCTGTCAAACCTTGGCTACTTTTCAATATGAATCCCCATCCTCTGTAGATGCTCAGTATATGCATCGATGCATTGAACTAGCCCGCCAAGGGATGGGTCAAACGGCTCCCAATCCCCTGGTGGGTGCAGTGATTATTAAGGCGGGGGAAATGGTGGGAGAAGGTTTTCATCCCCGTGCAGGAGAACCTCACGCGGAGATATTTGCCCTGCAACAAGCAGGCGATCGCACCCCAGGAAGCACCCTCTACGTTAACCTAGAACCATGCAATCATTATGGGCGTACGCCTCCTTGCACAGAAGCGATCATTGCTGCCAGAATTAACCGGGTAGTCGTAGGCATGGTTGACCCAGATCCCAGAGTATCCGGTCAAGGTATTCAACGTCTCCGACAAGCAGGAATAGAAGTCACCGTCGGCATCGAAGAAACCGCCTGTCAGCGCTTAAACGAAGCCTTTAGCCATCGCATTCACCATCATCAGCCCTGGGGTATCTATAAATATGCCATGACTCTCGACGGCAAAATTGCGACCACAACAGGACACAGCCATTGGGTGACAGCAGCACCGGCGAGGCACTGGGTTCACCAATTGCGAGGAGCCTGTGATGCAGTCATTGTCGGGGGAAATACCGTCAGAATCGATAACCCCCTGCTAACTACCCATGGGGCTACCTCCCATAACCCAGTACGCTTAGTCATCAGTCGCCAATTAAACTTACCCTCGACTGCCCAATTGTGGGATGTTACTGTGGCACCCACAGTGGTGCTAACGGAAGAGGGAGCCAATCCCCAACTCCAGCAGTGCTTGCAAACTCAAGGAGTAGAAGTAGTAGAGTTTCCCCAATTAACCCCTCAAGCGGCTCTCACCTATGGCTATCAGCGAGGATTTCTATCGATGTTATGGGAATGTGGCGGACAATTGGCGGCGGCAGCAATTCAGGCAGGAGCCATCCAAAAAATCTGTGCTTTTATTGCCCCTAAAATTATTGGAGGTAATCAGGCTTATTCTCCTGTCGGAGACTTAGGCATCATGGAAATGACTCAAGCCTTGAACCTGAGAGAACTCCACACCCAGTGGATCGGAGAAGATATATTAATTGAGGGCTATTTGGCTCCAGAGAAAGCACCATTGTCTAACACTAGCCATGCTTGAATTAGTGGTGAGTAGTTTATTTTGCAGTAGCTTAGGAGTGCAATTGCTGATGATGAGTAGTCGTCTGCATGAACACCAAGTACAAACCGAAAAACGAGAGGAGGAGGAGGAGGAAATTTTGACCCACTACGAGCCGAAGGAACAGTTTGGTACAGAGAGCCAACCCCAACAGAATGGTTCACCACTGAATCGGGGATGGGAGTTTAAGATTGTGCGAGCCAGTCGGGATTTGTTTCGCGATCCGACGGTGTTTCAGCATCTTTGCCGAGAAGAGGCGCAAGCGGGTTGGACTCTGTTAGAAAAACTGGACGATCGCCGCGTCAGATTTAGAAGAGCGATCGCCACTCGGAATAAAGTGCGTCCCGAAAATTTGGGCTTTGATCCCTATCGATGTTACTACGGTTCGGCCGGAACCTCTAAAATTTGGTTAGCGGCGATCGCCTTGATTTTAGCAATAGCAATTCCTGCCTACGCAGGCTATTGGGTAATGTCTAAATTCGTGATGCCAGCCCATCGTCAAATTACTCCTAATCCAGAATCACCTAAAACTTTTCCTAATTACTAATACACAAGAGGTTAACACAGAAATGGTTAAAAATTGGTGGAACGATCGCGAAGCAGCCCAATACCCAACTGACTTGGGTCAAAGAGTGTATAGCTCGCGGCTATTAGGAAAAGACCCCGCTTTAGTTCTTCATGGTGGCGGCAATACTTCCGTAAAAATCAAGGAACAGAACTTATTTGGAGAGCAAGAAGATATTCTCTACGTTAAAGGCAGTGGATGGGATTTAGCTACTATTGCCGCTGAAGGATTTGCGCCGGTACGAATGTTTCCTCTGTTAAAATTAGCCCAATTAGAGCAGTTATCTGACCCCCAAATGGTCAATGAACTGAAAACTCAAGTGACTCGTGCGAATGCCCCTACCCCCTCAGTCGAAACGATTCTTCATGCAATTTTGCCCTACAAATATGTCGATCATACCCATGCCGACGCGGTAATTATGGTCACTAATACTGCCGATGGTTGCCAGCGTATTGAGGAGATTTATGGCGATCGCATGGTGATTATTCCCTATGTGATGCCCGGTTTCGCTCTAGCACGAGTCTGTGCCCGTCAATTTGCTCTGGCCGCCGGAGAAAATACTCTAGGGATGATCTTAATGCATCACGGGATTTTTTCCTTCGGAGAAACAGCACAAGAATCCTATGAACGGATGATTGAGTTAGTCACTGCTGCGGAAAATTATCTCCAAAAGAACAGAGTTATAGTGTCATTTGCTACACACAGTGGTGGTGATCGTCCTCCTCTACGCCATACCCTGGCTCAGTTACGCCATACCCTCTCCACTCTCGCCCAATTTCCTGTCATTTTAAGTACCTATCGCCACAGTAAAACCCTAGAATTTGCCCAGCGAGCCGATTTACCCCAAATTTCCCAACAAGGGCCAGCCACCCCCGATCACATCATCCGCACCAAGCGTGTTCCCCTGATCGGACGGGACATTCACCAATATGTCCGAGACTATCAAGCTTATTTTGATACCTATGCCACCCCTGGTTTAACCCAACTTGACCCCATTCCGCGAGTCATTCTCGACCCAGAAATAGGAATGTGTACCGTAGGCAAAACCGCAAAAGAAGCTGATATCATCGCCGATATTTACGATCACACCATCGATATCATCACTGCCAGTACCCTCCTCGGAGGCTATCGAGCACTCCCCGCCCCCGACCTCTTTGCGGTAGAATACTGGGATTTAGAACAGGCCAAATTACGCAAAGGCGGCAAACCTCCCCTCTTCACTGGTGAAGTTGCTTTAGTCACCGGAGCCGCATCGGGAATTGGTAAAGCTTGTGTCGCCTCCCTTCTACAACGGGGAGCAGCCGTGATTGGATTAGACGTAAATCCTCAAATTGAAACCCTCCATCATCGTCCAGATTTTTGTGGCATTGTCTGTGATATTACAGACGAAGCACAGATTGATCGAGCACTAGAGCAAGGCATAGAGCGATTGGGGGGCTTGGATATGCTGATTTTGAATGCGGGGATTTTTCCAGGCGGCTGTGCGATCGCCCACCTCACCA
>CAZTRW010000153.1:0-9514 GCA_964616725.1 uncultured bacterium | reverse complement strand
GGCCAATCAAGGTTTGGATATTCGGCGTATTCTCAGAGAGGAGCAGATTCCTCAGTTACGCCAGAATATGCGTCCCGAAGCGATCAAGCAAATCAAAGCCACTTTGGCGATCGCGGAAATTGCGAAACTACAGTCCTTGCAAGCAGAACCCTCAGAAATCCAAACTAAAATCAACGAAATTCTCCAAACAGTACAAAACCCCAAAGAGATCGATCAAAACCGTCTCCAGGAAGTGGTCACTGAAGACTTAAATCGGGAAAAAGTGATGGCCTGGTTAGAAGCCAATGGCACAGTAGAATTGGTTCCTGAAGGGACTTTCCCATCCGAATCAGAAGAAAAAACGAGCGATCCAGTGGACAGTGATAGTGATAGTGATAGTACAAAGGAAGAGCTTCTATAGTTGCTGACCTCAAGGGGCGAAGGAAATTCGCCTCTGGGAGAGAATAGTCCTATAACTTGAACTATTTTCCTAAGTAGATTTAATTTCCTGAGTTTCTGGAGAAAAACTCGGTTGCCGAACACGACTTGTAGAACCCGCTAAAATAGAGCTATAATTTCTCACTTCGTTGGCAACGACCCCTAAGAGCAGGGCATGGGAAATTTGGAGTTCTTCTAGGGCTTTTTGAATCAGCGATCGCTCAGTTTTCGCCAGACGCACTACTAAAATCACGCCATCCGCTCGTGCCGCTACTAAATGACCATCTGCTAAACCGACTAAAGGAGGAGTATCGTAAATTACTAAATCAAAAAATCCCTGGAGTTGTCCCATCAGATACTGCATTTTCTGGGAGGACAAAAGCTTAATCGGATCAGGAGAAGGTTGTCCAGCACTGAGGAAAAAGAGATTTTCTTCCAGGGGAGATTGTTGAATCACTTCATTAAGACTCAAATAATCTGCCACCGTGTCATTGAGTCCCTGGTGGTTTTTCAAGCCTAGGGATTGATGCAGTTGAGGCAGCCGTAAGTCACAGTCAACCAGCAAAACTCGTTGTCCCATGGCAGCGGCAGTTTGAGCTAAGTGAATAGCAACAGTGGATTTGCCGTCACCAGCACTAGGGGAACTCACCACTAAGGAGCGAATGGGTTGATTTTTCCCTATTAAGGCAATGTTGGTATACAGCGATCGAAAAGATTCTAAAAAAGAAGCAGTATACTCTGGCTGTATCCCTCTCTCAGGTAGTTCTGAAGTAGCAGCGCGTCTCAAATCCCAATGGGATCGCTTTTTGTACCGTTTTTTTAAGCTGCTGGCTAAAGGAATAATGCCCAACAACTTGAGCTTCGTAAAGGATTTAACTTCTTCAGGAGTATGAAATACAGGAATTAAAACTTCTACCAAAAAACCCACACCAATACTTAACAGAGTACTAATCACCACTAAAACTGCCAATTTTTTTCGAGTTTCTTTAACAGCAATAGAAATGGGTTTTCCCGTTTCATCGCTCAAGACTTTCGGAGGATCAATAATTTGCCAAGGCACTTGAATTTGAGCCTCGTCAATTTGCAAAGATTCTAACTTAAACAGAAGCTCTTTATAGCGCATCACCGCAAACTCGCGCTCCCTTTGGAGTTCATCATATTGTCGCGTGGCGATCGGCCAAATTTGAATTTGTTGGTTGAGTCGATTGTCTGCATCCACTAAAGCCTGGAGTTTCGCTTTTAGAGCTTCTAGTTCATTTTGGACTTGAAAAACAACAGCCTGTGCTTGTTGGCGTAACTGTTGCTTAAGTTCTTGTTGCTGTTCTCTTAAAACTTGCATGGGAATACTATCTTCATTTAAGCGGCTAGATGCTGTAGCAATTTGCGTTTCTAGTTCTTGGGAGTTTTTTAACAGAGTAAAATAGGTATTAGAAAAATTGCTGATAATAAAGCTATAATTAGCTTGATCGAATTGCTTTTGCACCGTGTTATAAAGAATCTCTTTTTCTCTAATTTGCGCTTCCAAGCTTAATCGTTCTGCTTCCAGCGATCGCCGATTAATCGAAAGCTGTTCACTTTGAGCCGCCGGATCAATTAAACCATAACTTTGCCTTAAATCCTGTAACCGATTTTCAATACCTTCAACTCTACTTTTTTGCTCAGGAAGCTGAGATTCAATAAACTTTATCCCCTGCTTTAAAGTTGCTTTTCTCTCTTCAATACTATAATCTACATAGCCTTCAGCAACCTTTTCTAAAACAAACTTAATTTTTTCTTCATCCGAACCTTGATAGGTAACTCTCACCAAAGAAGTTCCTTCTGTTTTTGCATCCTTTTCATAAGTTACTCTCATTGTTTGCAGCTTGCCGATCAACCCATTGTAAGTCATATTCGGATACTGGACTTGAATTTTTTTCAGGATGGGATCAATGAGTTGAGGACTTTTCAGCACCCTAATCAAACTTTCATAATCCACCAGGCTAATATCAAACCTCCCTTGTTTTACAATTTCTTCTGGATTTTGGGATAGTAAAGATAATTGCGCCACCCGTGATTCTGCTGTTACTGGTTCCACCAACAGGCGAAATGATCCTTCATAGATCGGAATAATATTACGAGATTCCCGAATAATTAAACTGCCGATAAAGGTAGTGACACTAAACGCCACGATCACCATCACTGGGAGACGGCGGCGAAACACTGCTAACACCCAATTAAAATTCAGATCAGAGTCTTCTTTTTGTGCCAATTCTTTGTACTGACTATTCCGTGATGTGACTTCACCATTTAAACCTTTACGATAAGCAGTTGCCTTAGAGTTTGTATCAGGAAAATTCATAATTCAATGCCAATCAATGATGTCAGGTGATCCCAAGAGGCTAACGGGTTCTCAGATAACCTAGGATTTCTAAGATATTCAAGATTTCACGAGTCGGTTCAGCAATCCTCAGCACTTGATCAACTGTACTGACAAAATCAATAAATCGAGCTAATCCAGAGCGACTCAAAATAATAATGTCACCATTTTGCAGAGGCGGATTCGTCTCAGAATTAACTTTTGCCGAAAGATCAACAAAAATTTGGCGTTTAAAAGCTGTACCATCTCGGTTGACTCGTACTAAATCCACAGAAGTTTGACGAATTCTGCGCTGGACATAGCCATCGGCTGCCAGTAATGCTTGATTCATAGGCGTATTCAGTGGAACGGTAATTTCTCGTGCCCCCCCGGTGAGATTGGGAGGTTTTTCCCCTACCACAAAGACACGGATACTTTCGGGTGATAAGCTGGTTTGACCTAATGCGATCGCTTCCTCTAGATTAATCTCATCTACTGGGGGAATGACTAGGGTATCTCCATCCTGAATAATTGTATTTTGACTGAAATCTTTCCCTTGGATAAAATCCCACAAGTTTAGAGTAATCACCTGGAGCTGTCGGCTGCGAGTGGGTCGATGAATTTGAATCCGACGAAGATCCGCATTTTGGGTAATCCCCCCCGCAGTCCGAATCGCCCAACTCACCGTTGGCAATCCACCCGGTCTCAATTCTGATCGAGAATCTCCTCCTATAATCACATATTCTCCTGGTGTGACCACTTCTCCCAGAATCGTAATGTTCCGAGACGTATCCGCTGGAGTGGAAAAACTAAGGGTAGCAAGTTGGGGAATTTCTGCCAACTTAATCTGGTCACTACTGGGTACAAATACAGAATCACCATCTTGAAGAACTAAAGAGTCTATATTGCCACCTGTTTGTAATAATTGCAGCAAATTAATGGGAATAATTTGTTTTTGATTACCAGGAAGAGGTCGATGAATCTGAATTTGGCGCAGATTTGCGGCTAGGGTAATACCTCCAGCCACTTGCAGCAGTTCGGGAATGGTAGGATATCGAAATCTCGGCTGTGATCCTTGACCTGTATCTAGACCAACGGGGTAAACGCCAGGACGGTTAACTTCTCCACTGATGTTAACTGCAATTGGTCTGACTTGGGTGAGGGTGATGGTAACGGAGGGACGTTTGAGGATAGGGGTATATTGTCGCGTAATTTCTGTTTCTAGTTCTTGTGGCGTGAGGTTCAGAACAGAGATGGGCTGAATCCAGGGTAGATGTATTCTGCCATCGGGAGCGATCAGGTATTCGCCGCTGTAGTCGGGGTTGTCGAGGATATCAATGCGGATGCGATCGCCCACCCCCAATCGATATCGATTCAGATCGGAAATTGGGGGCATCCCCATAGGCGGCAACGGAGGCTGTCCTTGACTGAGGACTGGAAATTGCCACAGTACCAGTATTCCCAGGGTATTGAGTACACACCAAGTCTTCTCGATCCCAGACTTGAACATAGGAGCTTACCAGTGGCTAAAGTTGATCGGTTATCATACAGACATCATAGCCTAGTTAAAAAACTCTTTGACTTCCATGAAAGAGTTAATTCTCGATCCACTCCTTCTTCTTCCCCTGATGGGTTGCTTTTCTGTTTACTTATTTTTAGTGTTCTTATGGAGTGATACTCGGTTTTTTCAAAAAAAAGGTGTTTACCTATTTAGCTTCCTATTTTTTATTGTTCTTTGTGACTTCCAGATTTACCCTATTTCCCTACTCCAACCCTTGCAGCTATTAAATGAAAGATTAGGGCCCATTCAATTGCTCATCAATTTATTTTACTATGCCCTATCAGCAATTATGCTGAGATATTGGTTTAGAGAAGTCCCAGAAAATATCCCCTCATTGTTTTATAACTTATTTTTAGGGATTTTTATTTGTATTACCTTCTTATCTATTCTTTGGTCAGAAACTCCTGGCCATGCCCTAAAATTCACTTTAGTAATGTTTCAAATCACTATCTTTGCCGTACAAATCGCGCAAAAATATAGCTGGAAAGAAATTATCAGTCTTTTAAGATGGAGTAGTACAACCATCTCTATTTTAAGTGCTTTCTATGCCTTGACCAAACCTTCGATCGGAGTCGTCGCCAAAGGTTGGCAAGGAGTGATGAGTCACCCCAATCGATTAGGAGTTGTCTTGGGCTTAAACATCAGTTTATGGTTATTTCATGCCTTGCATTACCCTAAAGATCGTGCCCTAGCTTTAGGACTAGCATTTTTCTCTCTATATGTTAGACAAAATACTAACTCGGCTACCAGTTTAATTGTAATTATAATTTTATTTACACTATTGGGATGCTTAAAGGTTTTGAAAACCCTTCCTTATCGCGCTGCTTTTGCAGGGGTTTTGTTTTTTATCCTCTTCGCAAGTTGTTCATTTTTCCTGGTAGTAGAAAACTGGAATGATTTCTTAACATCCTTGGATAAAGATCCGACGTTAACGGGGCGCACGATTGTTTGGCCCCAAATGATTGAACGGGGAATGGAACGACCTTTTCTAGGGTATGGTAGTCATAGCTTCTGGCAAGAGTGGCGTGGTGAAGACAATCCTGCCCATGGAATTGTTTCCGATAATGGATGGGTTCCTCCCCATGCTCATAATGGCTTTTTAGAGCTATTCTTAAATTTTGGGTTTCTGGGTTTGATCGTTTTTTTATGTGCCTTTGTGGTTACCATATCTCTATCGGTTCAATATATGATCTCTAGCTCGGTTCCCGAAGGGTTGCTACCGCCGATGATCCTCACTTGGATGGTGATTCCTAATATTACAGTTAGTAGTTTATTTGAGCCGGGATTGATTTGGTTTATTTACGTTCTGATCAATATTAGGTTGAGTCATGATCTCAAGGGTAAGGGGAGCGATCAGGCTCTGCGCTGGTAAGGGTAGAACTGTTTGAGATTAGGACTGAACATCTAAGAGTTGCTGTAAGGTCGGGGTAAAACTAGGATAGGAAACGGCGGCTGCTTGGGCGCGATGAATGGTGGTTTTTCCTTGGGCATTGAGGGCGGCGATCGCCAAGCTCATGGCGATCCGATGATCCGTATAACTATCTACTTCTGCTCCCACCAGCGGTGTCCCCCCCACAATCTCTAAACCATCAGGATATTCCGTAATGTTTGCCCCCATCAAACCCAATTGAGATGCAATCACGGCTAGGCGATCGCTCTCTTTTACCCGCAACTCAGCCGCCTCCTTAATCACCGTTTTTCCAGTCGCAAACACCGCCGCCACCGCTAAAATTGGAATCTCATCAATCAACCGAGGAATCAACTCTCCCCCAAACTCACATCCCACTAAACGACTGGATTTTACTCGCAAATCTGCCACCGGCTCCCCCGTCACCACGCGCTCATTGAGCCACTCAATCTCCGCTCCCATCCGCATCAGCACCTCTAACACCCCCGTGCGCGTGGGATTGACCCCCACATTCTCCACAATTAACTCACTATCGGGCACGATCGCCCCCGCCACCAACCAAAATGCCGCCGAACTAATATCCCCAGGGACAACAATTTTCTGACCCACTAATTTCGTCGGACCAACCACTGTCACCGAATGAGTCATCGGATCGGTTCTGACTGTCGCCCCAAACGCCTGTAACATCCGCTCGCTATGATCTCTAGACAAAGCAGGTTCCGTTACCGTCGTTTCCCCTGTGGACATCAAACCTGCTAAAAGAATACAGGACTTCACTTGCGCCGAGGCGATGGGAGAATGATAATGAATGGGACGTAACGCTGTCCCTTGCACCGCCAGGGGAGCCAGGGTGTGATTTTGCCGACCCCAAATTTGGGCCCCCATCTGTTGTAGGGGCGCAATCACTCTGGACATGGGACGCGATCGCAAGGAGCGATCGCCCGTTAAACTAAAAAAACGCCCCCCATGGGATGCCACAATCCCCAGCATCAACCGCATCGTCGTCCCCGAATTCCCACAATCCAAAATATCCATCGGTTCCAGCAAATGCCCAATCCCCAACCCCTTCACCCGCACCTCCTCCGAATTTAAGGGAGTAATCTCCACCCCCATCGTCTGGAAACAATGAGCCGTACTTTGGGGATCTTCTCCGATGAGCAAACCGGCGATCGTTGTCTCCCCCTCCGCCAAACTCCCCAACATCAGCGCCCGATGAGAAATCGACTTATCCCCAGGAACCCGAACCCTTCCTCGCAGCGCCAAACCACCTCTTGGCGGCTCAATGATCAAATCTTCATTAGAACTCAGGGAATTTAGGGTAACAATAGGAGCAGTCATGGAGATACACTGAAATAAGACGGTGTAGCGCCATCATACCCTAGTTCTGAGTCTTGCAGCACAAGCACTCCCGTTCCCCTCTATCCTCTTGACCTTTACTAATTTCTCTTCACGCTCTATGCTGAAAAACCATCGGAAACCCGTCAGTCTGTCTTTTGCTTCTACCGATCTTCCCATCAAGTCCTTTGTAGAAACCGCTGCTACCCTTTACCGTAAGGATCAAAACCGCTTTCATCTGCTCCTCAACGAACCCGGACTTTATGACCGCAATCCAGAAATTGACGCAACCATTCCCTTGGCTGGCCCCCCTCGGTTATTATGGTTAGAAATTTCCACCCGTCGCGTAGTCATGACCATGCAAGGCAATGGGAAATTAAGTTATCGTCATTTCTGGGAACAAGGAATGTACGGACTCTCCCGATATTGGCTCTCTGGAGAATCCCCCGAAGAGGTTGCCCAAATGCGCTTACGCAACTTTACTCACACCCTGATCCTTACGGGCTACTCTCAGCCCGAACACCTCCAAATTGAATACGATCTCTGGTGTGAACGCCTACAACTCGGTCGCTATGTCCTATCTTTGGATATTCACCATTAGTGGGAGTTTGTTACCATAGCAGTAAAAATAACTGCTCAACATGACCCTACCTTCAGAATCGACTTCACTACCTAATCCCTGTGTTTGGGTTTGTCAGCATCAATCCTGTTACAAAAATGGAGCAGCTAAGGTGTTAGCCGTCTTTCAGCATTATGCCCCGGAAACGGTAACTGTTAAAGCTGTTGAGTGTCAGGGACAATGCAATCTAGGTCCGATTGTGCGAGTTCTACCGGATGAGGTTTGGTATTGTCGAGTGAAGCCCGAATCGGTTCCGGAGATTGTCGAATCTCATCTTCAGCAAGGAAAGCCGGTACGTGCTTTGCTCCATCCCCGTTTACATCCTCAGTATCAATACTGGGGTTAACTCGAAATGAGTGGTCAGTCAAGTATGGAATTAGCTACTGCTTTAATTTCTGTATCCGATTATCTCAACAGGGAACTGACTAGCTCAATTCGGCATGAATATCTGGGGGGTCAGATTTTTGCGATGTCGGGAGGGAGTGAAGAACATAATCGAATTGCGTTAAATATTGCTAGTTTTTTGCGATTCCATTTGCGCGGGAGTGGATGTAAAACATTTATTGCTGATATGAAGGTGAGGCTTGCTAAAAATAGTGTGGATGTTTTTTACTATCCTGATGTGATGGTGACTTGTGATGGGGAGGATCGGGAAAGGTTTTATAAGGTTTCTCCTTGTTTAGTGGTGGAGGTGCTTTCTCCCTCTACGGAAAATTTGGATCGGCGCGAAAAAAGATTGAATTACCAAAGTTTGCCCAGTTTGCAAGAGTATGTTTTGGTGTCTCAGGAAGAGATGAAGGTAGAAGTGTATCGCCGGGAAGCAGGAGAAAATTGGTCAGTTGAGATATTCGGTGAGCGCGATCGCCTAGAGTTAGAGTCGGTGAGGTTAACTCTGATGGTGACGGATATTTATGATGAGGTTTTGAGAGGATGATCTGGGGTGATATGATGAATTATTCGACTAATTTGGCAACAATTTTTTTGTCTCCAGGAGACTATCTTCAGAGAGAAATGACTAGCTCAATTCGGCATGAATATCTGGGGGGTCAGATTTTTGCAATGTCAGGAGGGAGTGAAGAACATAATCGCATTGCTGGGAATCTCTACGCTCTGTTGCTTACCCATTTGCGCGGGAGTGGATGTAAAACGTTTATTGCTGATATGAAGGTGAGGCTTGCTAAAAATAGTGTGGATGTTTTTTACTATCCTGATGTGATGGTGACTTGTGATGGGGAGGATCGGGAAAGGTTTTATAAGGTTTCTCCTTGTTTAGTGGTGGAGGTGCTTTCTCCCTCTACGGAAAATTTGGATCGGCGCGAAAAAAGATTGAATTACCAAAGTTTGCCCAGTTTGCAAGAGTATGTTTTGGTGTCTCAGGAAGAGATGAAGGTAGAAGTGTATCGCCGGGAAGCAGGAGAAAATTGGTCAGTTGAGATATTCGGTGAGCGCGATCGCCTAGAGTTAGAGTCGGTGGGGTTAACTCTGATGGTGACAGATGTTTATGATGAGGTTTGGGGTTAATTGCCCCTTGATTTGTTTCTGGGAAAATGAGGCTGAAGGATTGATTGATGTAATTTTACCGGTGTTCTTGGCGTTCTATGTGGCGTGGAATTTGGGCGCCAATGATGTGGCCAATTCTATGGCGACTTCGGTGGGATCTCAGGCGATTTCGCTGAAACAGGCGATCGCCATTGCCGGAATTTTAGAGTTTACCGGAGCCGTGGTGTTTGGAGGTAAGGTTTCGGAAACTTTGGCGACAGATTTGATCCATCTGGAGCAATTTGGAGCCGATCTACACCTGTTGTTTTTAGGCATGGTGTCGGTATTGCTCTCTTGCGG
>CAZTRW010000152.1:0-9552 GCA_964616725.1 uncultured bacterium | reverse complement strand
GCTAAACCCGTATTAGCTAAAGATCCCAGTAAACTTGACAAGCGAGGGGCTAAACCCTCCCTAGGACCCAAACCTCCTTCAGGAGAAACCCCTGCCACCAGCCCGGAAAAAAATCTAGACACCCCCAGAAGACAGAACCGGCCCCCCATAACCCCTGACTCCTCCCCCGGAGCGCCCAAACCGAGAAAATCACCCCGGCCAGAATTAACCCCTCACAAAGAAAAACCTTCTGATGCCCTACGCCCCCGTCCAGTCCGGTTAGGAGCCGCAGGTAAGAAAACTGAAGAAGACTACGAAGAAACCACCCTCACTGAACCCCTCCTCACTCCAGAACCGGAAGAAGAGCTAGATCTAGAACTCAAACGACCCACCCTGCGACTCGCTAAAAAGGTGAAAAAACGGTCAGAAGAGGAAGAAGAGGATGAATTGGAAAAAGCCAATGCCAAAGCGGGTAAAGTGGGCGTGAAAAAACGCCGTCCTCATATCATCGATGAGGACTTAGAGGACGAATTGGGTGACGACCTAGATAATGACGAAGAGGCTACAGAAATCAGCCTGTCTCTGGCTCGTCCAGCCAAACCGAAATCTTTATTGGCCGCTGTGGCTAAACCTTCCGGTAGCCTAACGGGTAAGAAGCGGCCTTCAGGTAGCCGGGAAAGCAGTAAAACTCGTCGCGGCGCTAATCAAGCCTCAGACCCAGTAGAAAAACCGGAAAAAATTACCCTCAAGGGGGAATTGATGGTTCGAGATTTAGCTAGCTTGCTGGCTGTTCCGGAAACGGAAGTGGTGAAGCGCTTGTTCTATAAGGGGATTGCTGCCACAGTCACAGAAACTCTGGATTTGGAAACAGCCACTTGGGTTGCCCAGGAGTTAGGGGTGACTGTAGAGACCTTTGTGGCGGAGTCAGGCGCTAAGAAAGTGACTCAGATGGTCGAGGCCAAAGATTTGGACTACCTCCATCGTCGTCCTCCGGTAGTGACCATTATGGGTCACGTCGATCACGGAAAGACCACCTTGCTGGATGCGATTCGCAAAACTAAGGTGGCGGCTTCGGAAGCGGGAGGAATTACCCAGCATATCGGAGCCTACCATGTGGATGTGGAGCATGAAGGGGTGACTGAGCAAATTGTGTTTTTAGATACCCCTGGTCACGAAGCTTTTACGGCGATGCGGGCAAGGGGAGCGCGGGTGACGGATATTGCCATTTTGGTGGTGGCGGCTGATGATGGGGTACGTCCCCAAACGATTGAGGCAATTAGTCACGCGAAAGCGGCTGAAGTGCCGATTGTGGTGGCAATTAACAAGATCGATAAGGAAGGGGCTAATCCAGATCGAGTGAAGCAGGAGTTGATGGAATATGGGTTAGTGCCTGAAGAGTGGGGCGGAGAGACGATTATGGTTCCCGTCAGTGCGATTAGGGGAGAAAATTTAGATACTTTGTTGGAAATGCTGCTTCTAGTGGCGGAAGTGGCAGAGCTATCTGCTAATCCCGATCGCACCGCTAAAGGTACGATTATTGAAGCCCATTTGGATAAGTCCAGAGGCCCGGTGGCTACGTTGCTGGTTCAGAATGGCACCTTGCACGTGGGAGATGCGGTGGTCGCTGGGGCTACCATGGGGAAAGTGCGGGCGATGGTAGACGATCGCGGGGAACGGGTAGAGGCGGCACTCCCCTCTTTTGCGGTGGAAGTGCTCGGACTTAATGAGCTACCTTCGGCTGGAGATGAGTTTGAGTGTCTGGCGGATGAAAAAGAAGCCAGGGCGATCGCCAATGAGCGAGCACAACAACTGCGCTCTGCTCGCCTCCAGCAAGCTTTAGCCTCCCGTCGCGTCACCTTAGGAACCTTCAGTAGCCAAGCTAAAGAGGGAGAACTCAAGGAACTCAACCTGATTTTGAAGGCCGATGTCCAAGGCTCCGTGGAAGCGATCCTGGGATCGTTGCAACAATTACCCCAAAATGAGGTACAGTTGCGAATCCTTTTGGCAGCCGCCGGTGAAGTGACAGAAACCGATGTGGATCTCGCTGCCGCCTCTAATGCCGTGATTATTGCCTTTAATACTACTTTTGCCAGTGGTGCTCGCGGGGCAGCGGATCAAACGGGAGTCGATGTGCGGGAATACGAGATCATCTATAACCTGTTGGATGATATTCAAGGAGCGATGGAAGGCTTGCTCGATCCAGAACTGGTGGAAGAAGAACTCGGTACAGTGGAGGTGCGAGCTGTATTCGCGATCGGCAAAGGATCGGTGGCAGGATGTTATATTCAGTCGGGTAAGGCCCTGCGCAACTGCAACATCCGCGTCAAACGTGGCAAAGAGATTATCTATGAAGGATTTCTCGATTCTTTGCGCCGGGAACGGGATGATGTGAAAGAGGTCAATGCTGGATTTGAATGCGGTATTGGTGTCGATAAGTTCCAGAGCTGGCAAACGGGTGATATTATCCAAACCTATCGCATGGTCACTAAACGGCGTACCTTGTCTTCTTAGGATGAGATCGGTGGGCGAAACGGTGCGTTACCCGGATCGGCCAATTTGCCCACTAATCCCAGAAAAAGTCATATCCTTCTGCTGTCACTTTCTGAGTTCAATGAAAGAGTTGATGCCAACCACTTTAGCGATTTCCGGAAAGGACTTTCTGAGGATAGGAGAAATAATTCCTAGATGTAAGTATTTAAAATATTCATTGCTTCTCATGTCACCAAACATCTCTTGATCAGAGTCACAATATTGATCGACAAGTGAAACTGTGGTTTCCGGCGATCGCGGCAAATGTTTTAAGATCTGTAACTCTACCTCCGTTACTGTGTCTCTCTTTCAGAGGTTCATACTTTACATTATTACTGCAATTATTTTGCAATTGCCACGAGTTTCATCCTAGGGGAATCTTGGGCAAGTTTTGTTATCCCAAACGAACTTTTTTAACAGAGGATCATGGGAGTGAGAAACCGCGGAATAGCCGGGATTTTGTGAAGGAGTGCTACTGGTACGGGTGGGCTTCACTCCCCACGCTGTATAATCAAGTTTTAGTCGGCTTATTGAGATTAATTATAATGTCTTTCCCTTCTACTCTTGCCACCAAAAATCTCACGCTCGGTTATGACAGAACTGCGATCGCGCAGCGACTCCGTAGGAGTATCGTGCGTAATCTGACGCTGGCTATCCCCACAGGGCAGATCACTGTGTTGGTGGGGGCTAATGGATGTGGCAAATCAACCTTACTGCGGGGGTTAGCACGACTGATCAAACCAGTGAAGGGAGCGGTTTATTTGGATGGCAAAGCAATTTCGCAACACTCAACCAAATCTGTGGCTCAACAACTGGGTTTACTGCCCCAAAGTCCGATGGCACCAGAGGGGTTAACGGTTAAGGATCTTGTATCCCAGGGACGATATCCTTACCAAAATTGGCTTCAGCAGTGGTCATCTCAGGATGAGCGCTATGTGCGGCAGGCATTAGAGATTACGGATTTAGTGGAACTGGGCGATCGCCCCCTGGATACCCTTTCGGGTGGACAGCGCCAACGCGCTTGGATTGCGATGACCTTGGCCCAAAATACCCAGATTTTATTACTGGATGAACCAACCACCTTTTTAGACCTAGCTCATCAAATTGAGGTATTGGATCTGCTGTACAGATTGAACCAGGAAGAGGGGCGTACCATCGTCATGGTCCTCCATGACTTAAACCATGCCTGTCGTTATGCTGATTATCTAGTGGCTATCAAGGATGGGGAAATTTTTGCTGCCGGAGATCCTGCTGCTGTGATGACAGCAGAGATGGTAGCAGCGGTGTTTAATCTGAAATGCCAGATTTACCCCGATCCGATCGCGGGAACACCGATGTGTATTCCCACCACTGCGCGCGGCACGTTAGCGTGACTGGTGTGTGATGTTGACTGGGTATGGACTGAACGAGCAATTGCATAGGCGATCGCAGCGGTTTCTAAAAACTCAATAGTGGCACTTCCCTCAGCTGCCAAACCAACACTCCAATTGATGGTCACCCTATTCTAGGGGGCAGGAGGAATTCTGGCAAGACGCTGCGATCGCAGGGCTGGGGGTAGCTGATAACGATCAACCGAACCATCCTCACTATCCAGGTAGAGTTCGCTAGCAGTTAGTAAATCCGCCGCACAGTCTAAGGGTGGTAAGTCTGCAAACAAGTAAGTGTATTTATGCGTGCCAACGAGGGCGATCGCGCAGGGGCGATCGCACACACATAAACAGCCTGTAGTTTGGATCTCTAGCTCTGCTTTTCGTGACCACTGTTCGTAGAGAGGCTTGAGTTTGTTTAACAAATGTGCGCCCCCCGATAAGCCTTCATGCTCATCTTGTGTAGGTGAAAAGCTACAATGTTCACAGATAATCAGACGATGGTTTGCCATTATACTCCTTGCTCCAAAATCAGGTATTTGAATAAATCATCAATCACAGCGTTAGCGGCCAGAGGACCACTCCCAATCCAGTAGTTGGGAACGAAATACACCCGGTTCGATTTCATCACCTTTAACTGCTGCCACAAGGGACTGGCATACAATTTTGCGAATTTCTCCTGAACAACTTGATTCCCAGCCGCCGTATTTTCAGAAGTCCAGACAAACAATACATCTCCATCTACTTGCTCAACCTGTTCCACACTGATGGAGGCTTGAATAGGGTTGCCAAACCGTTGTTTCGCTTCTAGGGCAGAAAGGTCTTGAGCAACAGGCCGGGATAAGCCAGCATCCTGCAAAATCGTGCCACAGAAGGAATCTCGGAAATAAAGATTGATAGTTTCCGGATAGATTCGCACAACAGATACCCGTAGAGGAAAGGGCAATGTTGGGGTTGAGTCAGCCGTTTCCTTGATACGGTTCTGCAAGGTTTGCAGCCGACGGTTGTAGTCATCCATGATCTGTTGCCCGATCGCCTCCCGATTCAGGGCAGCACCAAAACGTTGAAACACAGTTTTCCACTCGCCACTGTGGTCAAATGGAAGCAAGACAGTTGGCGCAATCTGAGCCGCTTGAGCATACACCCGTTGATAGTAGTCAAATCCCAAAATCAAATCAGGCTTCAGTACCAGCACCCGTTCCAGATTCACTTCACCAGTTCGGCCAATATTTTCAACACCGACTAACCAGTTGTCTAGATAGGATGACCCTCTGTCGGAGAGGGGTGTGCCCACAGGATGGAAGCCAAGGGCGACGGCATACTCAAAAGCTGTCTCATCCAGTGTTACCAAGCGTTGAATGGTTTTGGGCACACAGGTAATACCAGCGGTATGTTCAACGAGACGACAATCGGTTTGGGGTGTGGCTGGCTGTAGGGGAGAACTAACGTGACAAACACCCAAGGCAGCGAGCAACAGGAGTGCCCATAAAATCAGCCAGCGAACACGATGATACAACTGTCTACGTTGCCAAATGGTGATTTTCTGACCCTTGTTGTTCATCTCGTTGTCACCTGGAAATCATCTAAAAATCAACCGAGATCGTTCCTCGAATCGAAAATGGCGCACCCGGATTAATTCCTAACCGAGAACCAAAGGTCGAAGCAGTAAAATACTCGACATTGAACAAGTTTTCAATGTTTAACTGCATTTTCCAGCGATCGCGCCGATAGTACAGTGCTGCATCAGTGCGAAAATAGCTCGGCAGAATATATGTATTGTCTAAATCGCCCGGTCTGTTATCAACATAGAAGAACCCCAAGCCAAATCCTAAGCCTTGCAGGCTACCTTGTTGAATTTCATAGGTTGACCAGAGACTAAACTGGTTAGCGGGTACATTAGCCAATTTATTCCCCACAATATCCGTATTATCCTTACTGACAAAGGCATCCAGATAGGTATAGCCAGCAACGAGGTTCCAGCCCGGTAGAATTTCTCCTCCCAAATTGAGTTCAAATCCACGACTGGCAACCTCTCCAGTCTGAACTGAGAATAGCGGATTTTGTGGATCGGGGGTGGCAACATTTTGTTTGCGAATGTCGAAGGCGGCTAGGGTGAGGCTGAGTCGCTCTGAGAGGTCTGCTTTAATGCCGATTTCAAATTGCCGTCCTGTTTCTGGCTTAAAAGGTGAACCATCCTCGTTGAGACTGCCAGCAAAGGAGGGGTTAAAGGAGGTGGTGTAGGAGGCGTAGAGCGATAGGGGTGCGATCGGCTGGTAGACGATGCCAAATCGGGGCGTAAACTTACTGTCCTGTAGTGCAAATTCTTCTCTGGGTTCGCCCAGATTGCGCGTGGTTCGGAACTGATCCACATAGTCGTAACGCACACCTGCCAGGAGTTTCAGATTGGGCAATAAATCAATCTGGTCTTGCAGGTAAATTCCGATGATGTTTAGGCTGTCATCCCGGAAAAATTCAGGTGCAATCGGGTAAGGAACTCTGGTGTAAGTGGGATTGAAGATATTGATCGATGGGTAAGCATTACTAAACTGAAACTCTGGATTTTCCGTATCTCGGCGATATTCAATCCCAAATAGAAGCTGATGTTGCACCGAGCCAGTCGCCAATCGACCTATCAGTTCGGCATTGGTGAAGAAGCGTTTGTAGGTTCCACCCGCAAAGTATTCAAACCGGCTCAGTTCACCCGTTTCCTCATCTAGAGAATCAAACAACGGCGCATACCGCTCCGGGCTGTACTGGGTATATTGCAGGGCATGGCGCAGGGATAACCTGTCACTGAACCGATGGTTCACTCGGTAGCCCAGGTTAAATTGATCCTGGTTGAATTCGCTAAAGGGTTCACCCAGGAAGCGATCGCGGGGCAGATTGGCAACGCGATCGCCAATGGCGACAATACCCTCATCCAAGGTTTCTCGATTTTGCGTGTATTGACCAAAGAAATTAATAGACGTATTAGCACCAATGTCCCAGGTCAAACGGGGAGAAATGACAAACCGTTTACCGTACACAAAATCACGAAAACTACCGTAGTTTTCATAGGAAATATTCAGGCGATAACGAACTGTTCGGTCTTCTGTCAAAGGTCCTGAAAGATCGATGCCACCCTGATAGGTATCGAAATTGCCAGCACCAAAGGAGACAGAATAAAACGGTTCCCTCAAAGGCATTTTGGAAACCAGGTTGATCACCCCTCCCGGTTCACCCTGCCCAAATAGCACCGAAGCCGGCCCTTTCAACACTTCCACCTGCTCAATATCATTCGTACTCAGTGGAGCCAGGGAAACAAAGCCGATGCTATCCCGGAAGATGTTGTTACTCACATCAAAGCCCCTGATCAGGAAGTTGGGTCCATTCACACTGGTACCCCTGCCACCCGCTGGGGAAACACCACCCACCGTTTCTAAGGCATCTCCCAGTTCGGTGACGTTGCGATCTTGCAGGACTTGCTGGGGCACAACCTGAATTGAGAAGGGAATATCCCGAATCGGGGTATCCGTGCCCGTCGCCGTGCTCGAATTAGAAGGATTGTAGCCATCCTGGCGATCGCCCGTGACCACAATTTCCTCATCCGGTTCACCTGCTTCTGGATTAAGACTGTAAGCAAACGCTCCCGTTCTCAGAGTTACATCTGAGGTGGGCAGGGCATTCACTCCCGTTACCCGCACCTGGATAGTATCCTCCGTCTGTTGCACCACCTCCACCCTCGCAATATCGGCTGTAGGATTTTCTGCCCTGAATTCCTGGGCATCAGGCAAGGACAATACCGCACCAGGAATATCGGCAATTAAACTATTGCCTTCAGTGCGAAACTGGGTCGCATCAATCAGTAGAAGTTTATCCCCAGCGGCTTCCAGCACGATCTCAAGTCCATTCTCGGTAGATTCCAGTTTTACGTTGACAACTGGTGTCAGAGAGTCGGCAGTGGCAAGTGGAGCTTCGGAGGTTTGAGCAAACTTTTCCCCATTCCCCCTCTCAACCCTCTCTGGCTGTGCCCATCCCGGTAATGCCAGTGCACCTACTAAAAAACTTCCTGCCAGAATTACCATCGATCCATCAAATGGGATGTTGCCCATCACTCGCAACTTGCTTCCACTCATCTTCCACCCACCAATCTTGAGAGTCAACTTAGGAATAACTCTCAAGAAGATACTGGCAAATTGGAGCGAATGGACAATCATCTTGACCCCTGAACGGAATTTTTTGAACGCTAGGCGGAATTTCTGTACCGACCCTGATAAATTTTGGGGGTTATGCCAAATTTCTTTTTGAATGCTGCGGCAAAATAGCTGCGATTGGTAAAGCCGATCGCCCTCGCCACTTCCGACACATTAAGGCGGCGTTCTGCGAGTAACTGCCGTGCCCGCTCTAGGCGATACTCATGCAAATAGCCAAAAGCCGTCTTACCAAACACCTGCCGAAATCCACGTTTGAGGGTACAGTCATTTAGTCCAACCTGGTGTGCCAATTCTAGCAGTGATGGCGGATCATCAAACCGTTGGAAGAGAATGTCTCTGGCATGGTGAATGCGATCAATGTCCTCCTGCTTCAAGACAGACTCCACCGGTACTTTCTGCCTCCGTTCGAGTTCTTGCTCAAGCAACAGTGCCAGTAGTTCCCACACCTTGCTTTCCAGGTAAATTCGTTTGGTGATGCCATGAAAAGGGCAGTGGATGATCTGCTGGAGGGCAGTTTGCATGGTGCTGGTAGTAGTTCCCGATCGCCAGTAATAGGGCCGTAAGTCGGGGCTGAGTAACTGCTGTAGCTCAGGTTGAAGGACTGTTGATGATAGGTTCCAAAAAGCAACAAACAGATCTGGATCGATATGAACATTCACTTCTAAAATTCGCTCAGAGGCAAGCCATTCTGTCTTGTCCACCGGCGCAATACCACTGCCATAGAGTGCGTACTGCCCCGCTCCAACCACACAGGACTTATCTTTCAACTGACCTGACAGAAAAAAGCTATATTCCAGAGGATGTTCCCGTTCTGGGGAATGCAACACAATCTGATCCTGGGGGTGGTAATCGACGATCGCCAGTTCTAACCCTTCCCGCAGGTGAATTTGATGCACAGAGCCACAGCCCAATGCCTGCGGGTAGCTTTGAACAATCTCGATCGGAACGTGCTCCAGTTCGGTTGTGGTTGTTTCGCTGAACAGTGCCCAGTATTCCGCTTGAGACAGGACGATCGCCATGATTGCTTGAACCTCTATCTATTGAGAATAGCTCTTAACTAATACCTTGACTGCACGCAAATGGCAAGAAAAGCGTTCGGCATCAAGATGGTTTCAGATGGAACCAAGCCGTCGGATTCCTGCTGCTGCGATCGCGAGTAAAGCCAGAATTTTAGGTGATTTGATTCGTCCTGTCGTGACTAAAAATAGATTTCAGGAGTGGGTACAGGCAACTTTTGGGTCAGTATTGCCTAAATATATGACAGAGCGTGTTGGGGGGCCTGACCAACGGGTTGAACAACTCGAAAGAGAGCTTGCTCAATTAAAGCTGCAAATTCAAACGTCTTCTCGTGCGCCAGAGGAACCCTGGTAGGAAAAAATTGTGGGTGTTTTTGATGACAGCGAAGGAAGAACTGATTCAAGCCATTGAACGATCGCCCGATCCGGTGATCCGGGCGCTTTTGGAGTTGCTTAGGGCGTTACAGT
>CAZTRW010000151.1:0-9634 GCA_964616725.1 uncultured bacterium | reverse complement strand
CCATTAAGACGGTAACGAGATGGGAGAGAAGAATTAAACTAGCAAATCCTAGGAGCGTGGGGTGGAGGGTAAGTAGGGGGGGAAGCTGAGTGGTTGCACCTAGGGTAGTGAAGAGGAGGAGGAGGAGGACTGCGCCGAGTTCTTCAATACCGGCGAGGCGATCGCAAGTGGTGGTAAAAAGTTGTGAGAGAATCAGGATAGCGATCGCCGTAAACAACAGTTCACTTCCGGGCAGACGGATTAGGTAGGCGATGAGGTATCCTAGGAGAACGGCGATCGCACTCATAGCCAGACCTAAGGCCAAATCAAATCGTGTCGGAGCACTTCGTTTCAAGATAGTTGGTACAGGTGTACTGCCAAAACGAATCCCCCAATCTTCCAAGTGGGGCGTAAAATAACCCCGTACCCAGGGAAGAAGAGAAATCACTAACCAAAACAATACTAAAAGACTCGTGATCAAGCGATCTACAGCATTGATCATCGCCAGAGGCACAGAAGCCTGGAAATTTAGAGCCGCAGCCACCTCGGCTCCATTCAAAGGGTTACCAACCAACTGAGTCAACAAAATCGCGGCGAGTTTTCCTCCTTCTTCACCTAAGGGCAAAAAGAAAAAGCCCAGCATTGTACCGAGCAAGGTTCCTGCTACCCCAATGCCGAACAAGATGAAGGTTGCCCTAGCATGGGTGGGGAAATCCCGCAAGTCAAGTTGGGAGAGAATCAGAGGGATAGCCAGGGGAACACCATAGGTACTCAGGGCACTGTAGAGAGGAGACTGACTCGGAATCAAGCCCAGATGGGCACAAAATGCTCCCAAAACCAGGGTAAGCAGGGCGGCTAAGGGGGGAGTCCCGCGGCGGGTTTGTTCCGCCCAGTAGCCGAAAACACAAAGGATCAGGAGAATCGCTCCGAGAATCAGATTAGAGTTGGGAACGATGGAGAGATGAGTCATGGAGTTGAGCTATTGGCGCTGGTAAGGGAGTCAGATAGTTAGTTATACGGAGAGTTGAAGAGGGTATCCAGAAGGGGGTGAGCATCGTAGCGAATCAGATCAGTACAGGGGAGTCGGGTTTGGGCTTGAACTTGGGCGATCGCCTCATCGGCCGCCATTGACATCCCCGTAGATTTTACACCCTGGGGGGACAGTGGTAAGAAGAGTATGGAGCATTTGGCGATCGGCCTCAATCCCTTCCGGATTCCCCAGCTTAACCTTGAGATATGGAACGGGAGTCAGTTCCAGCCAATGGCAAAGTCGCTCTTGAGAACTAAAAGGTTCGAGCATCGCGACAATTTGCTCTAAAGCTGCTACAATCTCCCCAGTGGTTGGGTGGTAGTCTCTCGTAGAAAGAGGTAATCTGGATCTGCATCAGTGGGTACACTCAAGTTCTTTTGAGGGTAATCTGGAAATGAAGATTCGACCAGTGTATACAAAGGAGACAGGATAACAATGTTTGAAAATTTATCTTAAGTTGTGCTACTGTCTAGAGTTGATTAGTGTTTATATCTTCCCAGGTTAAAGTTTTCTAGAGCCATAGGCGATCGCAATGAGTTATTCCAGTCAAACGGAAATTGTAATAGAGGCAGGAAGGACAGAGCGGGAATATTGGAAAGACTTGTGGCGCTACCGCGAGTTGTTCTATTTCCTGGCATGGCGTGATATCCTGGTTCGGTATAAGCAAACCGCGATCGGAATTTCCTGGGCATTAATTAGACCATTCTTAACCATGGTTGTCTTTACCATAGTATTCGGTAAATTAGCTCGACTCCCTAACGATGGCGCTCCTTACCCCATACTAGTCTTTGCCGCCATGCTCCCTTGGCAATTCTTTTCCAGTGCTCTGTCTGAATGCAGTAACAGCCTAATAGGTAACGCCAATTTAATCTCCAAAATTTATTTCCCTCGCCTTATAGTTCCCACCAGCGCAGTAATCGTTAGTTTTGTAGATTTCATGATCTCTGGAATCATCCTACTAGGATTAATGGCTTGGTACAACTTCATTCCCACCTGGAAAATTTTATCATTGCCCTTCTTTATCCTGATCGCTTTTGCCGCTGCTATGGGAGCCGGTTTATGGTTAGCTTCACTGAACGTTCAATATCGTGACTTTCGGTATGTTGTTCCCTTCATTGTCCAATTTGGGTTATACATTTCTCCAGTAGGCTTCAGTAGTAGCATTGTTCCTGAACAATGGCGTTTAATTTATTCATTAAACCCAATGGTGGGAGTCATTGACGGATTTCGTTGGGCGATTTTAGGAAATTCTCAACTTTACCTACCCGGCTTCGTATTGTCAGTGATTCTGGTGGGATTCCTATGTATAGGAGGCATCTGGTATTTCCGCAAGATGGAACGTACTTTCGCTGATGTTATTTAGGGAGGAAACTAAGAAAGGTGTCTGACACAATTATACGAGTTGAAAATCTCGGTAAAAAGTATACAATACGTCATCAGCAGAAGGAACCCTATACCTCCTTACGAGATGTGATTACCAATAGTGTAAGATCTCTGGGAAGTAATCTGATAAACAGAGGAAGGAAAACTGAAAATCCTTCCCATGAGCAGTTCTGGGCGCTAAAAGATGTGTCGTTTGAGATTAAAAAAGGCGATCGCGTTGGTATCATTGGCCGAAACGGTGCAGGAAAATCCACCTTACTAAAAATTTTAAGCCGGATCACAGAACCCACCACAGGTACAGCTCACCTCAAAGGTAGAGTAGCAAGCCTACTAGAAGTTGGCACTGGATTCCACCCTGAACTAACAGGTAGAGAAAACATCTACCTCAATGGTGCTGTTTTAGGAATGAGTAAAGTAGAGATTGAGAAGAAATTTGACGAAATTGTATCCTTCGCAGAAGTAGAAAAATTTTTGGATACACCGGTTAAACGCTATTCTTCAGGAATGTATGTGCGATTGGCTTTTGCAGTAGCAGCACACCTGGAGCCAGAAATATTAATTGTAGATGAGGTATTAGCAGTCGGAGATATACAGTTTCAAAAAAAATGTTTAGGAAAAATGGAAGATGTTAGCAAAGAAGGAAGAACTTTATTATTTGTATCTCATAATATGCACACGGTATCTTCGTTATGTAATGAAGCTATTTTTTTGAAGAAAGGACAGATAGTATGTCAAGGTACTACCAAAGATATTATTGAAAAATATTTACTATCAGGCTTAAACCATTCAGGTGAAGTAGTATGGAATTTTGATGAAGCCCCAAGTCATGAATTAGTGAAACTTCGTTCAACTCGTGTTTTAAACCAAAAACGCCAGTTAGCTCAGGAAATCTCGATTGCTGAAGAAGTTATATTAGAAATGGAGTTTTGGTGCCTGAAAAAATCCAGGCTATCTTGTCACTTTCATATCTATAGTCAAGAAGGAATCCTGATATTTGTGACTACAAATATGCATGATGTATGGGGGCAAAAAGAGTACACTCCAGGGCTATACAAATGTAGTTGTATTATTCCCGGAAACTTTTTGAATGAAGGGAGACACCACATTACGCTTTACATCTCGGAGGATACAACTGGATGCGCATATATAGAGATGAAAGAAGTGCTTTTATTCCATATGGTTGAAGTTGAACATCACCAGGGACGCGGCAACTATCGCGGGACTAAATGGTCTGGATTAGTGAGACCCGTTTTACCGTGGACTGGAATGAAAGTCGGAGATTTGTCATGTCTTGAAATGATGGAGAATATATACTAATTTTTATAGAAACTGTGTAAATTACCGAAGAAAAAATCTAGGTTTTCTAGAAATAAATCCTGTATTGACAGTGTTTTTGATGTTTGTCTAGGTATCAAGTTATTAATTAGGTTTTTTGGGGAGAAGATTTGCATGGGGAGTAAAATACTAATTACTGGTGCAGCCGGTTATTTGGGTTCTGTTATCTGCGAGCATTTGTTGGATGCTGGTTACAAGGTGACAGCTATTGATAACTTAGCTTACGGACAAAATTCCCTTTTTCATCTTTGTGCTAATCCAGGCTTCGATTTTGTGCAAGGAGATGTGCGAGATGAAGAAGTCATACATGGCTTGCTTAAAGAAGCTGATGTCATTATACCTCTAGCGGCTGTAGTGGGAGCGCCTGCTTGTAAGCGTGACCCCTGGTTAGCCACATCGGTTAATCTGGAAGCAGTGCAGTTAATTAAGCGTTTGCGGAGTCCTCAGCAGTTGATAGTCTATCCAACAACTAATAGCGGTTATGGTACACAGTCTGGTGAGACTTACTGTACTGAAGAAACGCCACTAGAGCCGATTTCTTTATATGGACAAACGAAAGTACAGGCAGAACAGGAAGTACTAGATAGTCCCAATGCTATTACTTTACGTCTCGCGACAGTATTTGGTATGTCTCCCCGAATGCGTTTGGATTTGTTGGTAAACCACTTCGTTTATGCCGCTGTAACGGATGGTTATATTGTTCTGTTTGAAAAAGACTTTAAGCGTAACTACATCCATATCCGAGATGTGGCAGACTGCATGATTCATTGCATTGAAAATTCAGAGAAGATGGTCGGTCATCCCTATAATGCGGGACTCGATGCCGCTAACCTATCCAAAGAAGAATTGGCTCTTAAGGTCAAAGAGTATGTGCCCAATTTTTATATCCATTTTGCTCCCATTGGTAGTGATCCGGATAAGCGTAATTATATTGTGTCCAATCAACGATTGCGTGAGGCTGGTTTTGAGGCCAAGCGATCGCTTGATGAAGGCATTCAAGAATTGCTCAAAGGCTATCGTATGATGGGTCGAATGCCGTTCAAGAACATTTAAAATCCTAACTAATGACAGCATCTAAACTGGCAGAAACTCAAGCCATTATATTAGCTGGAGGCTTAGGTACTCGTTTACGATCTGTAGTGGACGATCGCCCCAAAGTCCTAGCTGAAGTCCTCAATCGGCCTTTCATGGCCTATCTATTGGAACAGTTGGCTGAGGCTGGCATTCAGGAAGTTATATTATGTACTGGATATCTAGGAGATCGGGTACAAACAACCTTTGAAACCAACTATCACCAACTTCATTTGATCTACTCTCAGGAACTCTCACCATTGGGAACGGGAGGAGCCTTAAGGCTAGCACTTGACCATATCAAATCTGATGCCGTGTTAGTGATGAATGGTGATTCTTTTTGTGAGATTAGTATGGATGATTTTTGGATATCTCATTTTGATCGCTATGCTGATGCTACGATTGCTTTAACTCAGGTCTCTGACACCAGTCGATATGGTCGGGTTGAAGTCGATAACGCTGGAAAAGTCCTCAATTTTGCCGAAAAAGGGGATACCACAGGTGTAGGTTGGATTAATGCTGGTATTTATTTAATCAAGCGAGAATTAATATCAGAGATTCGGAACGATCAGGCGATTTCCTTAGAAAAAGAAATCTTACCTACTTGGATTCAAGATAAGAGAGTGTATAGCTACCGAACTCAGGGGAAGTTTATCGATATCGGAACTCCAACCAGTTATGCTCTAGCACAGTCCTTTTTTGGGGTGGAGAAATAGTGATGAAACCCAAAGCCTTTGTTTTGCTAGACCGTGACGGAACGATCATCAGAGAGTGTCACTATCTTTCTGACCCCAATTTAGTGGAATTACTTCCTGGTGCAGCCGAAGGAATGCGGAAAATGCAAGAAATGGGATTGGGGATAGTAGCCATCACTAACCAATCAGCAATTGGTCGAGGTTACTTCAGTTTAACCCGTTTGGCAGAAATTCATCAGCGGTTATATGAGCTATTAGCAGCAGAAGAGGTCAAGTTAGATGGTATCTACTTTTGTCCTCACCGGCCAGATGAAAACTGTCAATGTCGCAAACCTAAAACTGGTATGGTAGAACGAGCAGCGGAAGAACTGAATTTTGATCTCTCATCAAGTTATGTCATCGGTGATAAACCTTGTGATATCCAATTGGGAAATAATATCGGCGCTACTACATTTCTCGTCCGTACTGGTTATGGCTTTCAATTTGCGAGAGATGGGACAGTTAAGTCTAATTACGTGGTGGACAACTTGTTAGAAGCGGCAACAGTAATTGAGAAGCAACTCACCCTAGAGAAGAGGAAAATGGCCGATGCCCCTAGAAGTTGAAGAGCAAAAACAACGAATACGGAACCATCTGCTGGGTAGTATTTGGGTTAAACAACAAGTTGTTGAACAATGTCTAGACTCAATTTTAATGACAGCCGATCTAATCGCTCATAGCTTTAGATTAGGTGGCAAGTTATTATTATGTGGTAATGGGGGGAGTGCGGCTGACTGCCAACACATGGCATCAGAACTGGTGAGTCGGTTAACCAAAGCCTTTGAACGTCCAGGATTGCCGGCGATCGCCTTAACCACAGATACTTCCTACTTAACCGCTTTTACAAACGACTGTGGTTATGAAGGCGTGTTTGAACGGCAAGTTCAAGCATTAGGGAAACCTCAAGATGTCCTAATTGGAATTAGCACTAGTGGCAATTCCCCAAACATTATTAGGGCGATCGCCAAAGCCAATGAGCTAGAGATCGTAACCATCGCCTTAACTGGTAACAGAGGTGGACAACTTTCAGGAATTGCCAAGCAATCCATTGTAGTCCCTAGCACAGATACCCAGTATATTCAAGAAGCCCATCTGGCGATCGAACACATCATCTGCGCTCTAGTTGAACACCAGTTATTTGGCTAGGTCGAGAATACCATATTGATAAAGAATTAGGAACAATATCGATGATCATTAGCAGAACTCCCTTTCGGATTTCCTTTCTCGGCGGTGGAACCGACTACCCCGGTTGGTATCGGCAACATGGTGGTGCAGTATTAGCATCAACCATTGATAAATACTGCTATTTAAGCTGTCGTTACCTACCACCCTTTTTTGAACACCGAAATCGGGTGGTATGGTCAAAAATTGAGAGTTGTCAAACCGTTGAAGAAATAACCCATCCATCAGTTCGCGAAGTATTGAAATACTTGGATATTACACGAGGTGTAGAAATTCACCATGATGGAGATTTGCCAGCACGCAGTGGTATGGGTTCAAGTTCTGCTTTTACCGTCGGATTGCTCAATGCTCTTTATGCTCTTAAGGGAAATATATCTAGCAAGCATCAATTAGCTAAAGAAAGTATTTATATTGAACAAGAAATTCTCCGAGAAACCGTTGGTTCTCAGGATCAAGTCTTGGCAGCCTATGGAGGTTTTAACCATGTCACATTTCTCCCCAATGGGGAAATCTCTGTCAGACCCATTACGATTTCTCAACAGCGTTTCCAGGAGTTTAACTCTCATCTGATGCTTTTCTACAGTGGTATCAAGCGCACAGCTTCTGACGTTGCTAATAGCTATGTGAATTGCATAGACAGTCGCAAAAGACAACTGCGTATTCTCAAAGATTTAGTAGAAGAAGGTTTGTCTATTATTAACAGCGGTCAAGACTTAACCAGTTTTGGGGAATTGCTACATGAAGCTTGGCAGATTAAACGCAGCTTGAGTGAAAAAGTCTCTAATTCCCACATTGACGATCTTTACGAACAAGCTCGCGCAGCTGGTGCAATTGGTGGTAAGCTGACGGGTGCAGGTGGCGGTGGTTTTTTACTTTTGTTTGTTCCGCCTGATAAGCAACAAGAGGTTAAAGCTAACTTAAGTCATCTGATTCATGTCCCATTCAAACTGGAATTTTCTGGAAGCCAAATTATCTTTTTTGACCGAGAAGTAGATTATTCAGTTGAAGCCATCAATCGCCAAAATGACTCGGTTGCCGTTTTCCAGGAACTAGACACGCTAGAAAATGGATCTAAAACTTTAGAAAGTACGTCCGTTTAGTCATCGTATTGTTAATCATCACCTGTAAACTTAGTTTAGCAGACCCAATCAGTACCTATGAGCAACTCTAAAGATATTAATCGTGTACTCATTACCGGAATTTCTGGTTCCGGAGGCTCTTATCTAGCCGAATATATTGTCAACCATTATCCCCATGTAGAAATTCATGGGATGTCCCGATGGCATAGTACCACTACCCAAGATAATTTAGCCGGAATTCGACATAAAGTCACCGTTCACGAAACTGATCTAACTGATTTTGGGTCGGTTTTTTCTGTTTTACAAAACATTAAACCGGATGCGATTTTTCACTTGGCTGCTCATGCTAATGTCAGAGCTTCTTTTACGACTCCTAATGCGGTTTTAACTAATAACATTATCGGAACTAGTAATCTTTTTGAAGCGATTCGACTAGCAGAAATAAACCCAATCATTCAACTATGTAGTACCTCAGAAGTATACGGTCAAGTCGATCCTAAATACGTGCCAATTACAGAAGAAACACCGATGCGGCCGGCCAGTCCTTACGCTGTTTCTAAAGTTGCTCAAGATATGCTGGGCTTCACTTATTTCACTAGCTACAAAATGCCGATTATCCGGACTCGAATGTTTACTTATCTCAATCCCCGGCGCACAGATTTGTTTGCTACAGCATTTGCCAAGCAAGTCGCCTGGATTGAGCGAGGACTGCAAAAAGAGATGGTTCATGGGAATCTTGATTCTGTTCGGACGATTATTGATGTTCGCGATGCGATGGGTGCTTATTGGGTTGCTATTCAAAAATGTCAACCAGGAGAGGTGTATAATATTGGGGGTATTACTAACATGAAAGTAGGGGAATTTCTGGAAAGACTCATTGCCTTAAGCGATGTAAAAATTCCTAGGAGAACCGACCCTAATCTATTGCGACCCGCTGATGTTACTTTGCAAATTCCTTGTGTCGATAAGTTCATTGAAGAAACCGGTTGGCAACCTCAATACACCTTTGAAGAAAGTTTACAAGACTTACTGAGTTATTGGAGAAAGGAGGCAGATAAAGCAGCACAAGCCCCAACAAAGTAAATGTCTAATTAGCTCACCAGAGGAGTGAAGTAACTAATGGATGAAAAATTTTACCGATCGCTATACGAAATCCGCCGAGTAGAAGAAGAAATTGCTCGAATCTACCCAACCGATAAAATCAAGAGTCCCGTTCATCTCTCTATCGGTCAAGAGGCTGTTAGCGTTGGCGTTTGCCAAGCTTTGAGACCTGATGATATTGTCTTTGGAACCTATCGTGGTCATGCTTTATACCTGGCAAAAGGTGGCGATCTTAAACAAATGATTGCTGAGTTGTACGGTAAAGCAACTGGCTGTGCGAGAGGAAAAGGCGGGTCAATGCATCTGATCGAAACCTCGGTCGGGATGATGGGAACCTCTGCTGTAGTTGGCACTACGATTCCCCAAGCAGTTGGCTATGCTTATGCCTTGAAATACCAGAAGAAAGATTCTATTGTGGTCAGCTTCTTTGGGGATGGTGCTGTAGAAGAAGGCGTGTTTGCGGAAAGTATAAACTTTGCTGCTCTGAAAAAGCTACCTATTATTTTTATCTGTGAGAATAACTTCTACGCCATCCATACCCATCAACGGCAGCGACAACCCATCTCGAATATTTGCGATCGCGTTGCTAGCTACGGAATCCCGGCTGAACGAATTGAAGATAATGATGCGATCACCCTATATAATCGAGTCAGCAAAGCCGTAGAAGCCTTACACAAGGGTCAACCAGGGCCGTTCTTCTTCGAGTGCATGACCTACCGATGGAAAGAGCATGTCGGGCC
>CAZTRW010000150.1:0-9659 GCA_964616725.1 uncultured bacterium | reverse complement strand
GATTCGTATAGTGAAACACTTCTGGAATTTTTTCCACCAGCGCCGATTCTCCAATTCCCCAAAACTTCAGAGTGCGGCTATAAATCATTTGTTGACCCCATCCCTGCTGTTTCAGGTAGGGAATAGCCGTTTCTGTCCACATCCGATGCATCTCGCTGGGAACCCCAGGAAAAGTCATAAGGGTAACCTCGGGACGAGGATGCCAAATGATACCTGGAGCAGTGCCGGTCGGATTTGGTAGGATGATTGCGCCTTCAGGAATTAAAGCCTGTTTACGGTTACTGGGATTCATGGTGCGTCCCCGTTGGGCATATTTTTCCTCAATATCGGCGACTATTTCTGGCCGTTCTACCAGAGGAGTTTGAAAATAGGCAGCAATGGTTTCGCCGGTGAGATCGTCAGGCGTTGGGCCCAGTCCTCCGGTAAAGAGAAGAATAGAAGAGGGGCGATTGAGCGCAATGGCGATCGCCTGTTTCAGTCGCTCCGCATTATCCCCCACCACCGTTTGATAATAATGAGGAATCCCCAAAATCGCCAACTGTTGAGCTAAAAACTGGGCATTACGATTGAGAATATCCCCCAAAAGAAGCTCTGTACCCACACAGATAATTTCCGCTGTCATCTCAACACCCAGATTACTTTTTTTCAGACTGGATCGATCTTACAGGAATTTTCCCTACTCCTCCATCCCCCTGTTTCCAACTCGATCCCGTTTTTCCCGTCACCACCCACAAAATCGCTCTGACTCCATCTCGGACTGCCTTTTCTAACGGTTCCGGTTCCCGCCCCGAAGGTACAGCCAAAGGCTTATAATCAATTCCTCGACTTCCCAAAACAATTTCCCCAATCACCTGAGCGCGACGCATATGGTCATCAGAAGTCACCAAATAAACACTGGTAATCTCCCTGGCCTTAAATTCATCCACCAAGGTAGTAAAGTTAGTCACCGTATCCACCGCTTCATAGTCTAGATGCAACCGCTCTAGACTAATTCCCGCCTCCGTAAACAGCCACTGAGCATACTCTGGGTTACTGCCTCCCGACACCCAAACCTCCAAATGGGAAAACTGGCGAGCTAAATCAGCCGCAAAAGCTTCTCGCGCGATCGAACCCCCTAACACCAAAATCGCCTGTGGCTCCTGAAAATACCCCTTTACCACCTTAACACTCATCCCTACTACCACCACCGCCACTAAAAATGACCCCAGCCTTTTTACTCCCCTTCTGGGGCGTTTATAGGTTCTGCGCTTGTGCGAAACTGACAAAGACTCATTCATACCGTCTATTCTTGGGATCCTTTCTCCCAAAAGACCAAAAACTTTAACGCCATAGATTAGACTACACTAAGAAAATCACGTTCCGCCCGAACCTCTGGACGGAGGAGTTACAAAACGTTATTGACTCTCATCCCCTGTTCAGCCAAAACTTAGGCATAATTAACCTGCTACTGATCCGAAATCATCAAAAAACTTTTTGTAGTAAACCAGGGATTGGAGCTCATTAGTCTGTCTCAAGACCAAACAGACTCTGTTAGCAACATTTTAAGTGCATCATTACGACCAACTCAAAGGATCACTACAGGGATGCGAGGCAAGAGAATGTGTGCTTCGCAACTGGGATGATTCATCACAGTACACTCTCAACCACTAAACTCAGGAGTACGAATACTTATGGCAGTTATCACCGCCCCCAACAACAATGACACTCTGCTCTCAGGAACCAACGATAATGATCAAATTACTGGATTAGGGGGAAAAGATACTCTAGACGGATTAGCTGGGAATGATTTGCTCAAAGCTGGGGCGAACAACGATACACTCCTTGGTGGAGATGGCAATGACACGGGAGAAGGGGAAGACGGCGAAGACTTCATCGATGGGGGTAATGGAGATGACTCCCTCGACGGTGGTAACAATAAGGATACTCTCCTGGGGGGGAATGGCAAAGATTTCCTCAAAGGGGGGGCAGACAACGACTCCCTGGAAGGAGATAATGAAGGCGATACCCTTTTGGGGGGAGAGGGTAACGATATTCTTTTTGGTGGTAATGGAGATGATTCCCTGGAAGGTGAGAATGGCAACGATTCTCTGTTTGGGGAGAATGGCAAAGATACCCTCAAAGGGGGCGAAGGGAACGATACTCTCATCGGTGGCAATGGCAAAGATGTCCTGATCGGTGGCAATGGGGATGATTGGCTGGATGGCAAGCTGGTTCAAGATCCCAACGGCACTGAGGAAGATGACGAAATTGAGGGTGGTGTGGGTAAAGATACCTGTCTGGGGGGGGCTGGTAAGGATACCCTCAAAGGGGGAGATGATGATGATTCCCTGGAAGGTGGAGACGATGATGATGAGATTGAAGGGGGTGTTGGTAACGATAAGGTGAAAGGCGATAAAGGCAAAGATAAAATTGATTGCGGTGATGGAGATGATGAGTGTGAAGGGGAGGATGATGATGATGATGTGAAAGGTGGGAAAGGCAAGGACAAAATTAAAGGTGACAAGGGTAAGGACAAAATTGATGGGGGTGATGATGATGATGAATGCGAAGGGGGTGATGATGATGATGATGTAAAAGGCGGTGGCGGTAAAGACAAGATTAAAGGGGGTAAAGGTAAAGACAAAATTGATGGGGGTGATGATGATGATGACTGTGATGGTGAAGATGATGATGATGATATCAAAGGAGGGAAAGGTAACGACAAGATCAAGGGGGGTAAAGGAAAGGACAAAATTAATGGCGAAGATGGTACTGATGATATTGATGGTGGTGAAGATGATGATGATATTGATGGTGGTGGCGGTGGCCAAGATACGCTCCGGGGTGGTGCTGGCAATGACAAAATTAAAGGGGGCGTTTACTGCGACGGCGGTGATGGTGATGATGCCTTAGATGGCGGTGGTAGCGGTGATTCTACCCTGATTGGTGGTGCGGGAGTTGATATTGTTTCTTATGCTTCTGCTACCGTTGGTTTGAAAATTAAGATTTCTGCTTCTATTTCTACGGAAGTTACTCTAGCTGGATTTTTTAAGAATAAGCTGGAGGGGTTTGAGGGGGCGATCGGTGGTAAGGGAGATGATGAAATTGAAGGTGATGATGGCAACAATATCCTGGAAGGTGGTGAAGGAAATGATAACCTGAAAGGTGGAAAAGGTAATGATACCCTTGAATGTGGTGCGGGTAGCGATATCCTTGATGGCGGTGAAGGTTTTAATTTTGCTTCTTTTGCGAAGGCTCAAGTTAGTGTAGATATTAACCTGTCCACTGAAGTTGCTGTTTTTGGAGGTTTTACTAATACCTTTAAGGGAATGAAGGGGTTTGTTGGCTCTAACCAGGATGATGTGATTACTGGTGGTGCGATCGCTGGCTTAGACTTGAATCTCGGTAAGGGGAATGATAAGTATAAGCTCAAGAATGCTAACCTGAAGGGAACTAAGCTTAAGGATGTTGATGGTAAGAATGATCTGGAGTTAGAGGATGTTAAGTTATCTCTAGATGGTGCAGCGGGAACGACTAAAGTCTTGAAGGATGGCACAAAATTGGTCATTGATGCTAATAAGAATGGCCAAGCCGATGCTGATGATCTGGTGATTGAAGATTTCTTTAGTATCAATGGTGGTGCAGGGGCAGGGGCGTTTGAAACGGTTGGTAACTTGAAGAAGGATGAGGTGGTGAAGGAGTTAGCTCCTCCAGCACCTGCTCCATTGCCTTCTCCTAGTGCTGATCCTACGCCGTCGCCTTCTCCTGCGCCGACTCCTACGCCGTCGCCTTCTACGACTACTCCAACTCTAGGACAAATTATTGGTAGTTTCCTGGATGATGTGCTGACGGGAACACCGGGAAATGATCGGATATTGGGTTTGCTTGGGCGTGATGTGATTAATGGTGGAGCGGGAAATGATGTCTGCTACGGTGGTCAAGGGAATGATAGTGCTAGCGGTGGTGATGGAGATGATGATGTCTCTGGTGACTTGGGTGATGATTTTGTGAATGGAGATGGTGGTAATGATATCTGTAAGGGGGGTCAGGGTAAGGATAGTATGGATGGGGGTGCTGGCAATGATACCCAATGGGGTGGTCAGGGTGATGATTTGATTAATGGGGGTGATGGTGATGATTTGATCAGTGGCGATCGCGGCACTAACCAAGTCATTGGTGGAGCTGGTTTAGATACTTTCTTGTTCCGACGCAGTGTGGCTGGCAACATTACCTCAATCCTCGATTATCAAGTCGGTATTGACCGCATTGGTTTAGCGGGAATTGCAACCACTGATGTGGGATTAAGCCTGTCAGGAAATAATACGGTCATGACTCAATTGAGTACGAATCTCACTTTAGGAATTCTGGTCAATTTCAACTTTAACTTCCAGCAAGTGAGTTTTGCTCAAGTCAGTATGGGATTGGATTAGGGAGCATGGGAAGAGGAGGAGATCTCCTCCTCTAGGTTCTCCTGATTCACCCCGATTCTCAAATTGAATTGTCTTCTCAAACAGAAGGAGTATAAAAAGCTCCTTCTTTTGATTTGTATGATAACTTTATTAACTTTTTAGATTAAACGTCTTAGTAACAGATGAGAGTTATTTATGACGAATATAGTCATAAATTCCTAAGTATTGGGTTCCGGGATGATTCCAAGAATAATCATAAGCCATCCCTTGAAGGACTAGCTCCCGAAACTTTTCAGGATGTTGATACCACAGAGAAATAGCTCGATCCATGGCTGATTCTAAAGCGGGAAAATCCGTTTGATAAAATACATAGCCATTGCGTTCTTCTGGGGGTTTTTCTTCGTCATAATCCCGGTCAAATACTGTGTTTTGTAGTCCCCCGACTCCCCTCACAATTGGTACGGTTCCATATTTTAAGCCAATCATCTGAGTAAGGCCACAGGGTTCGTAATTACTGGGCACTAAAATCATGTCGGCTCCGGCATAGATTAGATGAGATAATTCTTCATTAAAACCAATTTCTAAATGACAATCAGGATTTTCATTCAAAAACATTTTCTCATGCCAAAACCAGTCATTAATTCCTGGTTCTGTTGCGGAACCTAATAATACGAATTGCGCTCCTTGGTGGAGAGCATAGTAGATCCCATGGTGAACTAAATGAACTCCTTTTTGGTCATCTAATCTACCGATAAAGGCGATTAACGGCTTTTGATCGTCGTGGGCTAACCACAGTCGCTCTCGGAGTGCTTTTTTGTTTTTGGCTTTGTCTTGAAGGGTTTCGGGGCTATATTGATAGGGAATAAATCGATCGATTTCTGGATTCCATACCTCGTAATCAATCCCATTGAGGATGCCACCAAATTTATAGTTATGGAGGTCGAGGGTATGACCTAATCCATAGCTAATATCAGAGTATCGGGCTTCCCAAGCATGGTGAGGGGAAACGGTGTTGACAAAATTGGAGTAGACAATGCCACCTTTCATGAGGTTGATGGCGAAGGGATTAAAGTTGTCTTGTAAGCGATCGTAGTGGATATAGTAAGATTCTCGGTTGAGTCCTGTTGCCCAGAGAATCTCGACTCCACCGATGCCTTGGTGTTTGAAGTTATGGATGGTGTAGCATACTCGTTGATTGGTCATCCCTTGATATTTGTATATTTCATAGAGTAAAACAGGGACTAAGCCGGTTTGCCAGTCATGGCAATGGATAATATCGGGGCGTTTGTTGGTTCTGAGGAGGAATTCTAATGCGGCTTTGGCAAAAAAGGAGAACCGCATATTGTCGTCTTTGCAGCCGTAGTAACAGCCACGGTTGAAGAATAAGTCGTCTGAGTGAGGATCGATAAAGAAACAGAGTCTTCCGTGAACCCAACCACACATGACATCGCAGGAAATGGCGGCTCCATACCAGGGAACGATTAAGTCGTGATAGGCTTCGTGCAAACCCCAAATCTGGTCGTATCGCATACAGTCGTATTTGGGGAGAATGATTTCTACACCATTGCCACGGATTTCTAATTCTCGGCTGAGTCCATAAACTACATCTCCTAAGCCTCCAGCTTTGATGACTGGAGCGCATTCGGAGGCAATTTGCACGATGTACATATTCACTCCTGAGTTCACGTTGATCTCGACTAGGGTCGAGAAGTTTGTTTTGTCTGCTTTTATTCAAACATGAATGGCCCCAGAAACTAGGTTGATTAGCCAAATTTCGGGTAGGATGCAAAGATTGTCGCAAAAAGAGAGGCTCCATGTCTATGGAGGCGATCGCCGTTGAGAGATGCTTGTGGCTGGGGATTGGGGAATATAGAGATGAACATTGGGATTATCGGATGTGGTTATGTTGGGAGTGCTTGTGCTCGGTATTGGTGCAATCAAGGGTATGGGGTGACGGCAACGACGACGACAGAGGCACGGGTGGAGAGTTTACAGGCGATACTCCTGCCCAGTCGCTGCGCGATCGCCAACTCTGTCCTCCTCCTAGAAGGAAGCGATCGACCTCGACTGGAGCGGTTTGTGGAGGGATTGGAGGTGATTCTGGTGAGTGTGGGTGCGAAAAGTAGTCAGCGCACGGCGGAAGGCTATCGCTCTACCTATCTGGAAACGGCGAAAACTCTGGTGGAGGCGATCGCTTCTTCTCGAACCGTAAGACAAATTATTTACACAAGTAGCTATCAAATTTACGGCAATCGCCAAGGAGCAACGGCAGATGAAACCACGCCTGTAGCTCCTGTTTCCTTAACCGGTGAAATCCTGGCGCAAACAGAACAAGTATTATGGAATGCCAGCACTCCTGCTCGTAAAGTCTGTATTTTTCGCTTGGGAGGGATCTATGGGCCAGGTCGAGAATTGATTAAAATTTATGAGAAAAGGGCGGGTACAGTTCGTCCAGGAACGGGTACAGAAGCGACAAATTGGATTCACTTAGAGGATATTGTCGGAGCGATCGCCTATGGGTGCGATCATCAACTCTCAGGAATTTATAACTTAGTTGATGAGGCTCATCTCACTCGTCAACAATTGCTCGACCGACTATTTACCCTTCATCAACTCCCTCTAGTAACTTGGGATAGCTCTTTACCCGATCCGAGTCCTTATAACGTTTGGGTATCTAATCAGAAACTGAAAGGAGCTGGGTATGTGTTCCAGTATGGCGATCGACAACTGTAAAATTAATCTTAGTAATCCGATCTAGACTTGGCTCTATGCACTACGAAACTCTGGAACAATGGCAACATTCTCATCTCTTCTCGGTCGAGCCAACTAAGGCCGAGAAAAATACCCAAATCGTGATGATCATTACAGCAGTCACCATGGTCGCTGAAATTGTCGCTGGTGTGCTCTTTGGTTCGGTGGCATTGTTGGCAGATGGTTGGCATATGGCTACCCACGTGGCTGCCTTTGGGATTGCTGTTTTTGCCTATCAGTATGCTCGCGATCATGCCACTGACCCTAAATATACCTTTGGGACGGGTAAGGTGAATGTCCTGGGTGGTTTTACTAGTGCCGTGGTTCTGTCTGTTGTGGCGTTTTTAATTGTACTAGAGTCCATTGGACGTATCGTTGCCCCTCAGTCGATTCAGTTTGATCAAGCAATGGCAGTGGCAGGGTTTGGATTAGTAATTAATTTGGTGAGTGCTTGGTTGTTGGATCACGATCATCACGATCAGGATCAGAATTTACGGGCAGCTTATATTCATGTTTTAGCGGATGCTCTGACTTCTGTTTTGGCGATCGCAGCCCTATTCTGTGCTAAATTCTTAGGCTGGGTGTGGATGGACCCGTTGATGGGGTTAATCGGTGCCGGCGTGATTGGGAAATGGGCTTATGGCTTGGTATGCGATACCGGTGCCATTTTGCTCGATGGCTCTGTGGAGAAGCAAATCAAGCTAGATGTGGTGACGGCGATCGAGGCGAATAGAGACAATCGTATTGCTGATTTGCATATTTGGTACATTGGTCAAAACCAATTAGGGGCAATTCTTTCCGTAGTTACCCATGATCCTCAAACCCCAGAATATTACAAAAATCTCGTCAGTCACATTCCTGGGCTGGCTCATGTGATTGTGGAAGTGCATCAGTGTCAGCACGAGCCTTGCCGAGAGTTAACTCCTAGCTCATCCCCACAGGGAACCCTATAGTAAAATGCAAGGATTAAACTAGGTAAAGTTCTCTTTCTTTGCTCAAACCGATGCTCTCTGATCTACTCCCATTTTCCTTCTCTTTGGATACAACGGCGATCGCTGGTACCACCTTGTGGTCACTGGGTCTGTATTTAGGGTTTTCTCCTCTGAGCGATTGGATTATGGTACAACTGAGCCGATGGTTTAACTTTGCAGAACGGAGTTTATACACCTCCGCCGACGAGTTTGAGCGCACCAGAGAAAGTCGTGAAGCTCAAAATGCCTTTTATGCCTCCTTATTTAGCATTATCCCCTTTCTCATTGCCGGAGGGGGATTTAATTGGGCCGTTGAAATTACCCTCGGTCACAGTTGGGCTATTAGCATGGGATTATTGGCTTGTGTGGCTTGTGGCGTGTATGAGTTGGGACGCAGAGATAGTCAATAGCCATCAGAGTTGATAAAATAAAAAAGAGTGCAGACCGCTCTTACAGCCTGCACGCCAATTTAGAACACGACTTAGCATCAAAGGAGCAGAGATCCTCAAAGCCTTACTATCTCTGAGTAGTTAAGAGGTAGACTAACTAACAGCTACCTTTCAACTCACCCTAGGTTCAAGCAACTCAGAAAGATGGGTCTCAAGGATTCGTAGACCTCAATAAAGGTCTTACCGAATAGGACAATGATGACTCTGATGCTTTCACTATGACTTAGTTCACATCAGGTTAGTCATTTTGTGTAAGCAAGATTCACAGAACCCTGTCATCTGTCTAGAAGTGCCACAATTAGGGTACAAGCCTCTGCCTAGATCAACTTAGTCTATTTGGGTGGTATCCTTTCCTCCTGATCCCCAATGAACCAGATTCAGTTTATCCAATCCTTTGCTAATCTCACACCAAGACGACAGGAGGTGTTGCTGAAAGTCTTGGCGGGCGAAGAAGATACAGCGATCGCCGAACAACTGTACATCCAACCAGTCACCGTTCGCAAGCATATCCAGAACCTCTGTGATGCCTTTCTGGGAGTAGCCGATCCTGAAGAAGCGGGATATTCTCGTCGAACAGAATTAATTGCCCTAATTGCCAAATACCGTCCAGAATTGATTGGAGAAGCGCTCAAAACCAATCGGGAAACTTTGCCCCTGAAGCCCCATATTCTTCTGAGCTACTATCAAAGTGCTACTGATCCACCTTTAACGCTGATTTCTCAACTGTACGAAACTTTAAATAACACTGGCTATAGCGTGACGTTAGCGGATAATTGCCTGCGGATGGCGAAAAATGGTTTGCAACAAATTTATCGAGAATTAAATGCTTGTCAACATTTGATTTTGCTGCTCTCGCCCTTGTCGGCGGTCAGTGAAATGATTACAGAAGAAGTACGGATTGTCAAGATTTTGCAAGAATCGAGCGATCGCGGCTTACCTCGGATTATCCCTTTAGAAATCAATCATTCCTTTACCCTGCTCAACCATGACTTACGAGGCTATCTCCAAGACTTACCCAGACTCAAATGGCGATCGCCAGAAGATACCCCTATACTCATCAAAAGCCTCCTCAAACTCCTTGCCAATAGCGAACCTCACCC
>CAZTRW010000149.1:1186-9676 GCA_964616725.1 uncultured bacterium | reverse complement strand
CTTGCTTGTCGCTAAAGAGTTGCCAGCGACGGTCATCAATTAGGCCAATTTCTCGTCCTAAAGGAGTCAGTCGTTGGTCGGCATTATCTGATCGCAATAATAACCGATATTCTGATCGCGAGGTCAGCATCCGATAGGGTTCGCGCAATTCCTTAGTACACAAGTCATCGACTAATGTGCCGATATAGCTGTGCTCGCGAGGGAAAACGATCATCTCTTGTCTGCGACAATGGCGCACGGCGTTAATTCCGGCAACAATGCCTTGAGCGGCAGCTTCTTCGTAGCCTGTGGTGCCATTAATTTGACCGGCGCAAAATAGGCCAGCTACTTTTTTGGTCATCAGGGTTGGATAACACTGGGTGGCGGGGAGATAGTCGTACTCCACGGCATAGGCAGGACGGAGCATAATGCACTGTTCTAAACCAGGGAGCGATCGCAGCAACTGTAATTGTAGCGTTTCCGGTAACCCCGTTGAAAACCCCTGGATGTATAGCTCAGGAATGGTGCGTCCTTCCGGTTCAATAAAAATTTGATGGGAATCCTTATCCGCAAATCGGACAATTTTATCCTCAATACTGGGACAATAGCGGGGCCCTTTCGCCTCCACCCATCCCCCATAAACTGGAGACAGATGTAGATTTTCCCGAATCAACCGATGGGTTTCTGCGGTGGTTCGGGTAATATAGCAATTCATCTGTTCCCGTTCCACCCAAACCTCTGGGTCAAAACTAAACCAACGTACTGGTTCTTCTCCCGGTTGGGGTTCCATTTTGCTGTAGTCCACCGAGCGCTTATCCACTCGTGCTGGAGTTCCAGTTTTCAGTCGTCCTGTTTCAAATCCCAGACGGTTGAGGGTTTCTGTCAAGCCTACGGCGGCAAACTCTCCGGCTCTGCCAGCAGCCATGGACTGATTGCCCACCCAAATTTTACCTCCCAGGAACGTGCCCGTGGTGAGAATCACTGCGGCACAACGGAAGGCTACGCCAAAATAGGTTTGAATGCCGATTACATCGTCATGGTTTCCCAGCACTAAGTCAGTAACCATGCCTTCGCGCAAGACTAGGTTTGGCTGATTTTCGACGAGGGTTTTCATGACGGCAGCATACTCTCGCTTATCGGTTTGAGCGCGTAGAGCCCAGACTGCCGGACCTCGGGAGGCGTTGAGGACGCGCTTTTGCAGATAGGTGCGATCGCTCATCTTACCAATTTCCCCGCCCAAAGCATCCACTTCATGGGCCAACTGGGACTTCGCCGGGCCACCCACCGCCGGATTACAAGGTTGCCAAGCAATCTTATCCAGATTAAGGGTCAGTAACAGGGTGCGACATCCCAGGCGAGCCGAAGCCAGAGCCGCTTCACACCCCGCATGGCCTGCACCCACAACCACAATATCAAATTCGTCTTGAAATTCTGTCATGGCGCAGCAGTTGAACCTCAAAGGTTCATTATAGCGCGACCGAGTTATTTTCCTCTTCTCCTGCTGTGAGAGCAGGAGAAGAGGGATGAGGGAAAAGCCGCTATGGCTTTGCTGCCATCGCTAAAATCAGATCCACCATCCGATTAGAATAACCCCACTCATTGTCATACCAAGCCACTACCTTAAAGAAATTAGAGTTTAATTCTATACCAGCATCCGCATCAAAAATACTAGAGTGAGGATCGGTGGTAAAGTCCGTTGAAACCACAGGATCGTCAGTATATCTCAAAATACCCTTCATTTCTCCTTCTGCGGCTTGCTTCATCGCTGCACAGATTTCCTGATAGCTAGTAGCTTTTTCTGTCCTAAAGGTGAGATCGACCACGGATACGTCGGGAGTGGGTACTCGAAAGGCCATTCCCGTCAACTTGCCTTTTAGTTCCGGCAGCACGAGGGTAACGGCTTTGGCCGCACCTGTGGAAGCGGGAATAATATTTTGAGTGGCACTGCGTCCCCCCCGCAAGTCTTTACGGCTCGGCCCATCTACGGTAGGTTGGGTGGCCGTCATGGCGTGGACTGTGGTCATTAATCCTTCCGCTAACCCAAAGTTATCATTAATTACTTTGGCAATGGGAGCCAGGCAGTTGGTGGTACAACTGGCGTTAGATACTATCGTATGTTTACTGGGATCGTAAGTGTGATGGTTAACTCCTACTAAGAGAGTAGGTACTTTATTGGGGTCTTTTTCTTTGGTGGGTGCAGAAATGACTACCCGTTGAGCGCCTGCTTTTAGGTGTGCAGAAGCGGTTTCATAATCGGTAAATAATCCGGTAGACTCGACTACAAATTCTACTCCTAAGTCTTTCCAAGGGAGTTCGGTGGGGTTTTTAATGGAAACACAGGGAATTTCTTTGCCATTAACGACGATCGCTCCCTCTTTCGCTTCTACTGTACCCTGAAAAGGGCCATGGGTAGAATCATACTTGAGTAAGTAGGCGATGGACTCTGGAGGCACTAAGTCATTAATGCCACAAACTTCAATTTCTGGATGACTAATGGCGACGCGGAAGACGAGTCGTCCAATCCGACCAAATCCATTAATCCCAACTTTGACAACCATGGTTATGACTCCTGTGATCAACACTGACGGGAAAAGGTATTTCCCGGATCTACTTTGCCACTTTTATTGGTCAACCCTGGGGATGGCAAGAATGTTTTAACGATTCAAAGGGGTTTTGGGGGTAAGGTAGTGGGGTTTTGTGCGTCAATTCGGTCAATCATGGATACAATTTTGATAGTCTTGACACTGTTGACTCATTTTCTGCTCACTGGTGATTGATTGCAATGACTGTAGACCGTGAAACGCTAACCCAACCTGCTGATCAAGATCCTCTGGATGAATTGCCGGATGAGGTGGAGATGTCTTTGTTTGACCATCTGGAGGAGTTGCGCTGGCGGTTTTTCTATGCTTTGATGGCTGTGGCGATCGCGATCGTCGGATGTTTTCTCTTTGTCAAACCCATTGTGCAACTGCTCGAACTTCCTGCTGGGGATGTTAAGTTCTTACAGCTTGCCCCTGGAGAATATTTTTTTGTTTCTCTGAAAGTGGCTGGTTATAGTGGTTTGGTATTGGCAACTCCTGCAATTCTTTATCAAATTATGCAATTTGTGCTCCCTGGATTAACGCGCCGGGAAAGGCGTTTAGTGCTGCCGGTGATCCTGGCTTCTAGTGTCCTCTTTTTGATGGGACTAGCTTTTGCACAAACTCTTTTAATTCCCGCCGCCCTCAAGTTCTTTATCGATTATGGTGAAGGGGTGGTAGAACAGTTGTGGTCTATTGACCGCTATTTTGAATTTGTACTCCTGTTAATGTTTAGCACAGGGTTAGCTTTTCAAGTGCCAGTGATTCAAATTCTTTTCAGCTTGTTGGGGATAGTTTCTGGGGATCAAATGCTGGCAGGCTGGCGCTATGTGGTAATCGGTGGGGTGGTTTTGGGAGCAATTCTTACGCCTTCTACTGATCCGGTGACTCAAAGTTTGTTGGCAGGGGCAGTTTTAGGATTATACTTCGGAGGGATCGGCTTAGTTAAGGCGATCGGGCGTTAATCTCTAGGTTAATCAGTAATGGATAATGGGTTATCAACAGTAAATCCCTGGTTAATTCCTCATCCGAGTGGAGAGAGAAAGTCTGTACGGTTATTTTGTTTTCCTCCCGCAGGCGCAGGAGCCTTGTTATTTCGTCCTTGGTTGCATCAATTACCAGAAGTGGAAGTTTTGGGGATTCAATTCCCTGGCAGAGAACATCGCCTGAAAGAACCCTGTTTTACCGAATGGCTACCGTTAGTTCACTCTCTTGCTCAAGCCTTATATCCCCATTTATCGGAGTGTCCCTTTGCTTTTTTTGGCCATAGTTTAGGAGCATTGATTAGTTTTGAGTTAGTGCGTGAACTGCGTCGTCAAGGGTGGAGTTTACCTAAGCATTTATTTGTTTGTGGTCGCCGTGCGCCTGAGATTCCGATTGCCGATCCTATTCATGGTAAATCTAATTCTATTTTGATTGCAGCGTTACGTCAATATGGGGGAACGCCGGAAGCGGTTTTGCAAAATGCGGATTTGATGGATCTATTTTTGCCAATTTTTCGGGCGGATTTAATGGTGAATGAAACTTATAAATATCAGGAGGAACCTGCTTTAGAGTGCCCAATTACGGTGTTTGGGGGAAGGGGAGATTTTTTAATTAACGAAGAGCAGTTAGAGGGGTGGAGGCACCATACGTCTGGTGCTTTTGCAGTCCAGATGTTTCCGGGGAATCATATGTTTTTTAAGGATAATCCCCAGATTTTGTTAGAGCCGATTTTCACTCAACTCAATGTCATGAGGTTTACCTCCTAAGTTGCCTGTTTCTAGGAGAAGGTTGCTGAGAGCTATCCACTGTTGGAGGCTAAGGTTTTCGGCGCGAGCTTGGGGATTAATCTGAAGGGTTTCTAGGAGAGGAATGAGGCGATCGCTCTCTATGATAGCATTTAAGTTATTCCGTAACATTTTGCGTTTTGCTGAAAATCCTACTGTGATGATTTGCTGTAAATAATGGGGATTTTGAGCGGGATTTTTTAGAGTTCTTGGGGTGATGCGAATGACGGCAGATTCCACTTTGGGAGGAGGATAAAAGGCTTTCGGGGGAACCGGGCAAATGAGTTCGCAGTGGGCGAGATATTGAACTCGCACTGATAGGGCACCATAGGCTTTTGTACTGGGTTTAGCGACGAGGCGATCGCCGACTTCTTTTTGTACCAATAAAACGATACTATCATAAGTGGGGGAGAAGGGTTTGGCAATATTTCCCAGAAGTTTTTCCAGAATCGGGCCAGTGATATTATAGGGAATATTCGCTACGACTTTATTGAGGGGTCGAAATAATGGGTAAGGTGCAAGCAATTGATCTAAATCCAGAGATAAAATGTCGCCTTGTAATAGCAAAAAATTAGGAGATTGTCCCCATTTTTTGACCAGCTTTTGGCAAAGATCCCGATCAATTTCTACTGATACGACTGATTGAGCATAGTGAATGAGTTGGGCAGTTAAAATACCGGTTCCTGGCCCAATTTCAAGCACCCTATCGGTAGCAGTTAAGTGTGATGCTTTCAGGATTTGATTGAGAATCTGTTCGCTATTGAGCCAATGTTGAGCAAAGCGTTTACGGGGTTTAAAGTCCATGGCAGCAAGGGGGTTATGAATCGGAGATTAAGGGGGATTTTATGGGTAATTCTATCAAAAATTCTGCTCCTTTTCCAGGGTGAGAATGGCAGGTAATTGTCCCCCCGTGTTTATCGACAATAATTTGATAGGCAATTGATAATCCCAAGCCGGTTCCTTTGCCAACTGGTTTGGTAGTAAAAAATGGATCAAAAATTCGCGATCGCACAGATTCTTCCATCCCTATCCCATTATCCACAATCCGAATTTGTACACTTTCTTGGTTGGTATATCGAGTCTCAATCCACAAAGTTCGATCGGATAATTTCTCTTCTGATAACGCATCAATAGCATTTTCAATAATTTGAAAAAATGCTTGATTGATTTCACTGACATAGCAAAAAACATTCGGTATTTTATCCAATTCTTTAACCACCTTGATCCCTTGTAAGTGGTGCTGTAAAATCATTAGAGTACTTTCCAGTCCATCATGGATATTTACCCATTTTACTTCCGATTCATCTAGGCGAGAAAAGGTGCGTAATCCCAACACGATTTTTTGAATTCTGTCTGCACCACTGTACATTGACTGCATCAAACTCTGAAAGTCTTCAATAATAAACTCTAGATCTATTGATTGGATTTTTTCGGCAATTTCTGGGGTATTTTGTGGATAAGTCATCTGATAAAGTTCAATCAGTTCTAATAAACTTTCCAAGTATTCTGTGGCATGGGGTAAGTTACTGTAAATAAAACTAATCGGATTATTAATTTCATGGGCAATTCCGGCTACCATTTGCCCTAAACTAGACATTTTTTCTGTTTGAATCAGTTGGGATTGAGTCTGTTTAAGATCTTGTAAGGCGTGTTCAGTTTTTTCCTTTTCTTGTCTGAGGGCTTCTGTACGCTGCTCAACTCGAATTTCCAAGGTTTCATTGGCTTTTTCTAAAGCTTCAAAAGAATGGCTGAGTTGCTGAGACATTTGGTTAAAAGAATGGCTGAGAATTTCCAATTCTTTCAGATGAGATTGGGGTAAGTGCTGAGTCAAATTACCTTCGGCGATCGCCCCAGTTGCTTCAATCAAGTTTTCTAAAGATTGAGTAATCCATTGCGAAGTTCTTAATCCTAACAAAAGAGAGACTAATAGAGCGACGATACAAAGTTGAATTGTAATCCAAGTATTGGCCTTAATTTGCGCCATAAAATCTGCTTCTGGAACCACCACCACAATTAACCAATCAATCCCTTGGGTATTCGCGAGAGGATTTACCTGGAGAAACTGGCGTTTTCCTTTTAGAAAAAATTCTAATTGCTGAGAATTGGTTATCCGATCTAGTTTGCCAAAATGCTCTTGTAAATAAGCGGCAGTAGACTGAATAAGTGGATCGTTACTATTGGTAGCTTTAATGCGGAGTGTGGTACCATAGGTGACTAAAAAGGGGCGATCTAAGGTTGAGCTTGCTACCAGTAGTCCAGATCGCTCTAAAATAAATGCTTCCGCATGGGGACTAATTTCTAAACTTCGTAAAAATTGACTAATTTCTGAGAGGAGAAATTCTACCCCCAATACCCCTAAAAGTTCTCCATGATTGCCATAAATCGGCTGATTGACAGTACTCGCCAAAGCTTCAGAACCTAAATGGGTATAAATCCCTCCCCAAGTGGCTTTCTTGGCACGAATTGCCGCTTCATACCAAGATTGTGATCGGCCATCATATCCCGGAGTAGACGAAAAAAGTTCACTCTGTTTTCCTTGGGGTGTCAATAGATAAGTCTGTAGTGTTCTGGCATTCTCTTGATTGGCTAAGGAAAGCAAATATCCATCGGGCGATCTTTCCAGGCTTAAAAACTCTCCTTGAGCATTGGCGAACTTCACCACACTGATTAGTTGAAAAGCTTCCAATTGCTGTTTAAAATAAGCTTGTACTTTCTCCTGATTATTGAGATCAAACAGGCCTAAACTAACAGTATCTGCATTGATCTGATTAACCAAATAAGCGGTTTGAATATAATCTAATAGTTCCCGTTCAATCCTTGCTGTGACTTCCTCCCGCAATTGAGCCGTTACTTGATTCACTGCTCTTTGTCCATTGCGTAGAGAAAACCATCCCGTTAATCCCACGGCTAAGGAAACTTGTAGGATGAATGGGACTACTAAAATTACTCGGAGAGGGAGTTTCGGGCGAAACGAAAGTTGAGAAAATTTGAGATTTTTCAGGAGAGAAAAGTGAGACAAAAAATTCTCTCCCCAGATTTGAATGGGCTTCATTACATTAGCCAAACCATTTTTCAACCAGTTTTTTAATCTCACCTTTCTCTTGCATTTCAGTTAAGACTTTATTGAATGCTTGAGTATATTTTGATCCTTTCGGAAGGGCGATCGCTGATCCACTGGAACCCGTATCAAACTGATAGGTAAAATCTAAATCAGGGTTAGCAGAAGCATAACTTTCTGCTACAGTAGACTCAATAATTGCGCCATGAATCTCTTTCATTTTTACCGCCTGAATGGCCTCGCCAATTTTATCAAACTCTACTAATTTAACTCCAGTGATTTTTGCCCCTGCCTCAGCCTGAATTGAGCCGCGCTGTACGCCAACATTTTTGCCATTTAAATCTGCGGGTAAATTCAACACATTACCTCTGGGAACCAAGATAATACTAGAGGCTTTATAATAAAGATTCGTAAAGTCTACTCGTGCTTGACGCTCTGGTGTGGGAGACATTCCCGCCATGACAAAATCTACTTGTTTGGCTTCTAAGGCAGGAATGAGTTGATCAAAATTCATATCTTGAATTTCTAGCTTAAAGTTGAGAGATTCTGCTAAGGCTTTTGCAATATCCACATCAAAACCCACAATCTGCTCAGTCCCTCCGGTGCTATCTTTAAATTCATAGGGGGGATAATCGGCAGAAGTGCCCATAATTAGTGTGGTTTGGCTGCAAGCAGAAAATAAAATCAGGCTGAATAGGGTGGTGAGAGTAAGTAGAAGAAATGTTTTTAGAGATTTCATGCGGGGATTAATTTGGTGAGAGGTAAAATGTCCTCTGGAGAGGAGAGTGTAATCTAATATTATATCTAATGGAGAGACCTCTTGAGGAAAATCCTGGTGTAGGCGATCGCACCCTCTCCTGATTCTTCATTCTTCTTTCTCTTCGCGCTCATCGAGACGACGATTCAAATGGCGCACTTCTTCCAGAAGAATATAAAATCGTTGATCGTTCTCCCGTTGACGTTCTTTAAGTAATTCAATTTCCCGTTGACTTTGAGCAGCTATTTGTAGTAAGGCCTGAGAGGTGACTCGTAAGCCATCGATACTTTCGTGCATTTCAGTGATGCCTTCCCGCATCTCGGTAATACTTTCGCGCATTTCAGTGAT
>CAZTRW010000149.1:0-1086 GCA_964616725.1 uncultured bacterium | reverse complement strand
GCATTTCAGTGATGCCTTCCCGCATCTCGGTAATACTTTCGCGCATTTCAGTGATGCCTTCCCGCATCTCTGAGACACTAGAGGCTAATTGGTCAACCATCTCATCTGTCCAACGTACTACTGCCATAATTCTGGTATTCCTAAGATTGATTTTTCCATCCTAGTCTAAAGGCTCCAGGGTTGGCTGTGGATGATTACAAGGGGCTGAAGTGAGGCGAGTAAGTTGCTATATTTCCGATAGGATTGTAAAGAAGAGACAACCTTAAGTGGGAGCTATAACAGAATGGATCTGGTCACTCTCCAGAATAGCTTGGACAACCTCAGCTTTGCTATTCTTTTGACAACGATGTTAGTGTATTGGTCGGGGATGACCTTCCCGCAGATTCCTTATCTCGCGGCTTTGGGAACGGCAGGTATGGCGATCGCCAATCTCTGCATCGCCGCCCTCCTAGGAGCCAGATGGATCGAAGCGGGATACTTCCCTCTCAGTAACCTCTACGAGTCCCTCTTTTTTATCGTCTGGGGACTGACAGCGACTCACCTGCTCGCTGAATACCTGAGCCGCTCTCGCTGGGTAGGCACAGTCACCTCTCCCGTTGCGATGGGGATTACCGCCTTTGCCACTCTTTCTTTGCCCGCCTCGATGCAAAGGGCAGAACCTCTCGTTCCTGCCCTCAAGTCTAACTGGCTGATGATGCACGTGAGCGTGATGCTTCTGAGCTATGCTTGTCTGATGGTGGGGTCTCTGTTGGCGATCGCCTTTCTGATTGTCACCCGTGGTCAAGCCATCACCCTCACTGGTAGCTCCTATGGCAACGGTAGCCTTCGCCAAACCCCCATTGCCCTGTCTCCTAACCATCCCCTCTGCCATTCATCTCCCCTGGCGGAAACTTCCCTGACTCTCAATGGGAGTAGTACTAATCTAGCGGCCTTAGAGCGAATCACTCTAGAAACTGCCTCCTCTTGGTCTCCAGAAACCCTGAGTCTTCCTCAAGTCCTGGATAACATTAGCTATCGCATGATTGGCTTAGGCTTTCCCCTGCTCACCATTGGGATTATTGCGGGTGGGGTTTGGGCTAATGAAGC
>CAZTRW010000148.1:0-9766 GCA_964616725.1 uncultured bacterium | reverse complement strand
GGGTACAGGAGAGGTGGCGCATGGGAATTTGGATTTTAAATTCGGTTCCTTCTCCGACAATGGAGTTACAGAAAAGTTTGCCTTCGTGGGTTTCGGTGATGATTTGATGGCTGATGGCTAATCCCATGCCGGTGCCTTCGCCGATAGGTTTGGTGGTAAAGAAGGGGTTGAATATCTGTTGTTGAATGGTTTCGGGGATGCCTCCAGCGTTGTCAGCGATCGCAATTTCTACCCAGTCTGAGTCTACCACAGTGGTGGTAATGGTAATCTGGGGATATTGGGGGCGATCGCTCTCTGGTATTTTTTCCTCCAAAGCATCAATGGCATTGGCTAAAATATTCATAAACACTTGATTTAATTGTCCTGGATAACACTCTACCAAAGGCAGTATTCCATAATGGCGAATCACTATAATTTCTGGCCGCTCTGGCTGCTCTTTCAGGCGATGCTGTAAAATCATTAATGTGCTGTCTATCCCTTCATGGATATCTACTTCCTTAAAATCCGCTTGATCCATCCGAGAAAAGGTTCGCAGTGACAACACAATCTCACAAATCCTTTCTGTTCCTACCTTGATTGAGTAGAGAATTTTCGGCAAATCTTCTTGCAAAAAATCCCAGTCATGAGCATCAGCATAGGCGATAATTTCATCCTTAGGATTGGGATAACACTCTTGGTAGAGTTGCACTATCCCCATTAAACTATGAAAATATTCTTCAATATGACCTAAATTTGCATAAATAAAGCTGACTGGGTTATTAATTTCATGGGCAACTCCCGCTACCAACTGACCTAAACTAGACATTTTTTCCGCTTGAATCAGTTGAGTTTGAGCGTGTTTCAATTCCATCAGTGCCTGCTCTAGCTGACGCTTTTGTTGTGCCTCTTCTTGGGAATTCTTTAACTCCACAATCACTTGTCTGAGCAGGGCTTCTTTCTTTTGATTGGTTTCTTCTAACTCTAGGCAGTTTTTCTCCGCACGCTCTAATTTTTTGCGTAAAATCCGATTCTCTTTTTCCAGTTCAGCCACTCTTTCCAAAAGTTCCAGCGGAGGGGATATCATCTTAGTCTTCTCCCAAAATTAAAGTGATAAATGTTTCGTTATGAAAATAGGATAATCCTTTCTGTTCGAGAGGAGCAATTTCCCCATTCGTATAAAACCCGCAACTGGGTAATGTTTCCCTTAAACAAGCTTGAGCCAATTCATATTCTTCTTCAGTACGACTGCCCAAAATTTGTCGCCGACTCGCACAGGAAAAAAATAGAACTGCACTGGGATTTTTTCCGGGATAATGGGTCATAGCTTCTTTCATCGATGCTTCAGAAGCTAAGAGAATATGATCGCGAGTGGTTTCTGTAATCTGCACGATCGCCTGCTCAGGAATATCTCCAAAAAAACCAACTGTTCCTCTCTCTTGATTGTAGACTCCATTAGGCGCTCGCATATATGAATATTGCAAGGTTGGATCAAAAACCATTAGAGGATATTCGGAAGAAGGGGGGTGTTGTCCCAGGTAGCGATAATAAAATTCTAAGGCAGGTTGATCGTCAATTTCATATACTATATTTCCTGCTACTTTAGTCACTTTACCGGGTTTACCGATGGGATTCCAGCCACTCGCCATACCGTGGGAAAATTGAATTGGCCCCGAAAATAACAACAAGGGTACAGCATCGCTGTATACTTCTGTCTTGAAAAACTGATAGCTTTGTTTAAATCGCCATTGATCAGCCGTAAGTCCCCCCACAATTGAGACTTTACTGCCTAACAATTGATTTAACTGATCTACTAATTGTGCGGCACTGGTAGAAGTTAAGCTTTCGGGTAGGGTAATACAGAGTTTAATGGGTTCAGTATGACCGATGCTGGCTTGGGCGATCGCCTCTTTTAACGCCTGGTTTAAATCCCCAGAGATCTGACTCCCTATCCCCCCACGGATAGTAACTCGATCTGAGCAGAATAACATTAATGTCAGCGAGTCTTGCTGAAATCCTAACACTGAAGATATTTCTCCATCTGTTGTGCCGCCAATCAGTTCGATACCAGGATACCGATCCACAATTCGCCTTAAAATCTGACGATGATCAAAATCAATAGCAGCAAAAAGCACTCCAGCTTGAGGCGAATCTCCTGATAGAGAGCGATCGCATTGGGATAAAATCTCTGTAATTGCTGACTCCGAATCTGGATCGTTGCTATGGCCGACGACCACCTTGAACATAGGCCTATTCCCAACACTGGTAATGGACAAAAAATATTGCCAGATTTTTATGGTAGAGAGAATTACTCAATCAGTAATCGGCACTAATGAGATTATGAAGGGATTGAGATTTATACTGTACCATCGCACCATACAGAGTCTCTCAAGAGACTAGGAGACTTTTAGTTGATCAATCCTCGTAGTTATAGACTGAGTGCTTCCCTGTATTATACTACTCATACTTGCCTCTACCCGTCAACTCCTGAGGACTGGAGACCAAGAAGCAAGGGCCAATCAGTAGTAGAAAGAGCAATGAGATACACAAAAATATCCTGGGGATTTCAGCAAAGGTCAACCTGGATTAGGTTACTCTGCTTGATTATAATGTTAGGAGTAATTCTCTGGGGTGGGTGGACAATCATGTTAAAAATGCCAGGTGAAAGCTATCAAGGCACCTTACTCCCTCTGACGATCGCAGAGCAAAAATTACGCGAAGAACTCCAAAGAGATGTGGAGGCGATCGCCTCCGAACCCCATAACTATCTCGCCTATCCTTCCCTCCTCAAAACCGCCGCTTATTTAGAAACTGCTTTCCGCACGGCTGGCTATCAAGTCAATCTTTATCCCTATCACGTTAATACTCAAGAATTTAATAACTTAGAAGTAGAAATCATCGGCACCACTCAACCGGAAGAAATTATCATTATTGGTGCTCACTATGACTCCGTTGCCAACGTTCCCGGAGCCAATGACAATGGCTCTGGAGCCGCTGCTGTCCTTGCCTTAGCACGCCGTTTTGCCCAAAATCCCCAAAAACGCACTCTGCGCTTTGTTCAGTTTGTCAATGAAGAACCTCCCTTCTTTTGGACACCTAATATGGGCAGCTTAGTCTATGCTCAAATTTGTCGTCAAAGGCAGGATCAAATTATCGGCATGATGAGTTTAGAAACTATGGGCTACTATTCGGATGAACCGGGGAGCCAGAAGTATCCCTCGCCGCTCAATTTATTTTATCCTCTCCAAGGAGATTTTATCGCTTTTGTCGGTAATATCGCTTCAGGAAAGTGGCTGAAACAAGTCGTAAAATCGTTTCGGGAACATACCCTATTTCCCTCAGAAGGAGCAGCCGTTCCTAACCTATTGCCAGGGGTAGGATGGTCAGATCACTGGTCATTTTGGCAGCAAGGATACCCGGCCTTCATGGTTACAGATACGGCTCCCTTTCGCTACCCCTATTATCACACTCCCCAAGATACTCCAGACCGCATCGATTATGAGCGATTGGCGCGAGTGGTGGCTGGATTAGAGCGAGTGATTCGGGAAGTAGCCAACTGAAGATGAGGGGGTAAAAGGACGGCTATAATACCAAACAGCGTTGGTGAAAAAATGTCATGTCTGAAACCAAAAATGTTCTCGGTGGCTTACTAGAAGTCTGTTGTACTAACCCCATGACCGGATTTTATCGCACCGGATATTGCGAAACCGGGCTAGGAGATGGAGGCCTTCATGTCGTCTGTGCTAAGGTCACAGCAGAGTTTCTCCAGTTTACTCGCCAGCAGGGGAATGACTTAAGCACTCCCGTACCAGCCTATCAATTTCCGGGGCTGAAACCAGGCGATCGCTGGTGCCTCTGTGCCTCAAGATGGAAAGAAGCCCTCTTAGCTAAGGTCGCTCCTCCAGTAATTTTATCGGCTACCCACATTAATACCCTCGCCATCATTCCCTTAGCAGTTCTCCAGGAACACGCCATCCATCCCGAAGCCTAGTGATGATCGGGACAAGACATGATAGCTTAGAAGCAAAAGTGGTTAAATTCCCCTAAAACCTATGGTGACAGATATCGGCGATCGCCAAACCCTAACCCGGAAGATAGCAGATCGGCTCCAGTGTTTAGAACAGGTGATTATATTCCAAGATCTCGCAGGCACAGACTTTCTCAGGCACCTAGCTGAAACCCTAGAAGAAGCTCAGTTTCCCTCCCACCATACCATCTTTACTCAAGGCGATCGTGGAGACCTACTCTACCTCCTCGTCACCGGACAAGTCAAAGTCCACTTCGATCAAGTCCAACTCGCCGAACTCAAACCCGGTTCCTACTTTGGCGAAATGGCTCTCCTAGAATCCCGTCCCCGATCCGCCTCCGTCACTACCCTCGAACCCACCCAATGCCTCATTTTAACCCAAGCACAGGTCTATCAAGCCATCAAAGAACGGCCTCAAGTCGCCATAAAAATGATCCATGTCCTTTGCCAGCGGGTGCGTAGCCTCAACCGCCTATTCGGAGCCTCAGAAGAACTATTCTATAGCCAAGTCCAGCAACAAATCCTCCCATGAGCCTCTCTACCTCCTCTCTCCAACTCCTGCAAACCGTACCCATTTTTCAGGACATTGAAGCCAACGGCAATGGCTTTCTCTCCCATCTCGCCACTAAACTCCGGGAAATCGAATTTCCCGCCGGACATACCATCTTTCGTCAAGATGAAACCGGATCATACCTGTATATCCTCGTTTCTGGACGAGTAGAAGTCCATATTGGGGGCTTAAGACTAGCGCAACTCCAACCGGGGGATCATTTTGGGGAAATGTCAGTGTTAGACTCCCAATGTCATTCTGCCTCAGTCACCGCCCTAGAAGAATGTCATTGCCTCGTCCTCTCCCAAGAGCATCTTTATGAAACCATAGAAACCTATCCTGAATTAGGATTAAATATTATTCGCCTTCTTTGTCAGCGAGTGCGTACCCTTAACCAGCATATCACTGCCTGGTTACGCGGATTACTCACCATCGCCTGGGCTGATGGGGAATATAATCCAGAAGAAAAAGAACTCATCGAAGGCTTAATTAAAGACGAATTAGGCACCAATTTAGATTTAGGCTCCCTCAAACCCATCACTGGTGAAGAACTTGCCTCCGTTTTAGGCAGAGAAACCTCCGTTGCTGAAAACTTCCTCAGAACTGGGGTGATTATGGCCTTAGCCAATGGCACCTATTCTGAATCAGAAGATACAGTTTTGCGGGACTATTGCGCTGCCCTTGAGCCTTCTAATGAGGTTTTAGATGCCCTCAAGGTATTACTAATCAACTCGGAAACCCTAACCCCCCAAAAACGCCAAGCGCTGCTAGACAAACTCCAAGCCACTTTTCCCGAAGGAGATGTCTTGCATCCCGTGCGCGAGTGGTTAGATGGTTTAGAAATTAATACTCCCTACATGGCTCGGTTTCTGTGCAAGATGATTCCGCCCCAATGTCCGTTCGAGCGGGATATTACCCTATTCGGCCATAAGATTGTCCATATTCCACCAATGTGTAAATTGAATCCCCTTTACGATCAGTTGGTAGGGTTACGATTTCGCGCTCTATCCTATCTGGCCGATGATTGTCAGGAAGATATTTCTCGATACATTTGAAACACTCCGTACCTTCGTCGTTTTAGGGAGGGTTTAATCCCTGATTTTTAAGGGATTCCAGTAACCCTTTACACCCATCCATCAGTAAATCAATGACTTGATTAAATCCTTCTGCCCCACCATAATAGGGATCGGGGACTTCAGAGCTATGAGGATGATTAGTGCAAAAACTACACATTAGATGGACTTTATCCCTGTAAATCTGCTGAGGATCGAGGGCAAGAATATGGCGATAGTTGTCTTGATCCATGGCGAGAATCAAGTCAAAGGCGGTAAAATCTTCTGCCCGAAACTGTCGTGCCTGGCCTTTGAGGATAATGCCATGTTGAGCGGCGGCGGCTGCCATTCTGCGGTCGGGAGGGCTACCAATATGATAGGCACTGGTGCCAGCAGAGTCACAAAGAATCTTGTTTTGCAGACCCTGTTGCTCGATCAAATGATTCATGATATTTTCTGCCGAAGGCGATCGGCAGATGTTTCCCAGACAGACAAATAACAGTTTGTAGGGCATGGTGTCTATTGCTTTCTCTACTGCTCCTAAGTGTTTAGCTAGGGGTTATCCCTTATCCCAAGCCGGGAAGATTCAAGCCAGCGGTGAGGGCTTCCATTTTTTCCTTCATCATTGCTGTTGATTTGTTGTAGGCATCTTTCATCGCAGCCGTGACTAAATCGGAGACAACTTCAGCCCCTTCACCGAGGACTTCTGGGGCAATGGTTACCCGTCGAGGATTTTGGTTGCCGTTCATGACTACTTTAACTAGGCCGCCGCCAGCTTGCCCTTCAACTTCTAGTTGCTCTAGCTCTTCTTGTAGCTGTTGAGCACCTTCTTGGACTTGTTGGGCTTTTTTGAAGGCTTCAGTTAGCTCTTTCATTTTGCCTAAGCCGAAGCCAAATCCTTGTCCTTTTGACATAATGGTTGAACTCTAAATGGTAGTTGTTCTGGTGGTCTACGTTATTCTACCTAAGGTTGGCGATCGCATCCCCAACCCTCAGCAAAATTAGTCATCCTCTCTCACCATACCAGAACCTAGGATTTTCCGTTACCAATCAAACGAACCCATAATTTTCACTTCCGGTTTCAACTGCACACACCAACGGCAATGCACTTGCTCCTGAATATGAGTAATCAGCCGAAAAATATCACTGGCTGTAGCCTGACCACAATTGAGAATAAAATTCGCGTGGAGTTCAGAGACCTGAGCATCCCCAATCTTATAGCCCTTTAATCCCGTTTGCTCAATTAACCAGGCTGCCTTTTGTGGCTCTGGATTCCGAAACACGCTCCCACAACTGGGCAGGTGATACGGTTGAGTGGCATGGCGTTGATGCAGGTGGCTATTGGTTGTTGCCAACACTTGCAGGGGATTATTGGTTGGCTCTAATTGAAATCGTGCCTGGGTAACCGTATAGTGTGACCCTTGTAGTATCGAAGTACGGTAGCCATAGGCCAAATCCTCGCAGCAAAAGGATTGATATACCCCATTCCCTGATAAAGTTTGAATATCAATGAGGATATCGGCAATGCAACTCTTGTGGGCCCCAGCGTTCATCACAATTGCTCCCCCTACGGTTCCGGGAATCCCAATAGCCCATTCTAATCCTGACCATCCTCGTCGTGCTACTTGACGGGCGAGATGGGCCAACTGGACACCAGCATCGACTACTACCTGTGCCGTAGAGTCATCGTAATGAACTTGCCGTAAATTACGAGTCCCAATCACCAATCCCCCTAAGCCTGCATCACTGACTAGTAAGTTAGAGCCTGCTCCCATCACAGTTACGGGTAGGGATTGGCCTTTAGCCCAAGCTAAACTTGCCAGCAGTTCGGCTTCGGTTTGAGGAGCGGTATACCATTGAGCTGGTCCTCCTACTCGGAAGGAGGTTAACCCAGCCAGGGGGACATTGGCTGTAATAAAACTGGGGTAATTGCCCATATTCATCGTATCCACTTTGATGATTTCAGGGGAGGGCACAGTCATGGTACAAGAAGCCTTTGGTCTAGGGGGATTATAAGAAATTGTCATGGGTTCTTCTTCATGGTGTATGGGCAGAGTCGGTGGTGGCGAGTAAAGGGTGAGGATGAGGAAGGAGACATTCTGAACAATAGCAGTAATTTAAGTCGGAACGGGGGCCGAAGTTGCCATCAGTTCTGGAATCACTTGATTGAGGTTGCCTGCCCCTAGAAAGACGGCATAATTTCCGGGTTGTAAGATTTCCTGCAAATAGTCTTTAACTGCGCTTAGGGTAGGTTGATAGGAGACTTGAGAATGATATTGCTTCATAGTATTAGCCACTGTCTCGCCAGTGAGATGGCTGGAATTAGGTTCACCAGCGCTGTAGATATCTGTTACGATGACCTGATGGGCTTGCCCGAAGGATTGGGCGAATTCTTCTAGAAAGGTTTGAGTGCGACTATAGCGGTGGGGCTGAAAAATAGCAACTATTTTTTGAGCTTTAGCTCTCAGACGGGCGGCGGCTAATGTGGCTTGAATTTCACTAGGATGATGGGCATAGTCGTCAATGAGGATGCTGCCATTAAATTGACCTCGATATTCAAAGCGACGTTTGGCTCCTTCAAAGGAGGCGATCGCCTCTTTGATGGTCTTAAATTCTATCCCTAAATGACGCGCCACGGCGATTGCTGCGAGGGCATTACTCAAATTATGTTTCCCTAAGAGAGGAACTTGGATTTCTCCTAGTACCGTACTGCCCTCCCAAACCCGTGCCTGAGTGCCTTGATCGCTATAGATTACTTCGTCAACTCGGTAAGTGGCTCCTGATTGAGGATCTAAACTATAACTAATTGAGGGAGCCAGGCGATCGCGTACTTGAGCACAATCCACACAGCCTACCAAAGCCTGACATTGTGTCTTGAAAATCTGAAAGGTTTCCACCACCTGATCAATACTCTCATAATGGTCAGAATGATCTAACTCTATATTGGTAACCACCCCAATTTCCGCCGCCAATTTGACCAAAGAGCCATCTGATTCATCCGCTTCTGCCACTAAAAACTCCCCTGTGCCAAATCGAGCGTTTCCTTCCCACGCACTGACTTCACCACCAATAATAATAGTCGGATCAAGTTCCGCTTTGAGCAGGACATAGCCAATTAAACTACTCGTAGTCGTTTTGCCATGGGTTCCTGCCACCGCCACACTGCGATAATCTTGAATTAACGCCGCCAGCACATCGGAGCGATGAAAAATCGGACAACCTAACTCTAGGGCTGCTTTGTATTCTGCATTGCTCGTGTTAATCGCCGTGGAACAAATGACTTGAGGCAGGTAAAAGTTAGGAGTATTCTCGGTGGGGTGGATTAGAACCCCTGGATGCTCTTCTAGGTAAACCCATCCTCCTCGCTTTTCTTGTGAGTCATAGGCAAGGGAGACGGGTTGATAAAACTCTAAGTTTTTCCCTTCTTGACTACCAAAAATCTGAGTACCCAGGGCTTCCAACCTTTGGGTAATATGGGATAACCGAATATCTGAACCAGACACGGGGAGATTTCGCTTGGCAAGTATGTACGCTAATGCGGACATCCCAATACCACCTATGCCAATAAAATGGAAGGGTTTGCCGCCAAAGTCGATTGGACTTAGCATCTCTTTTCCTCACACACCACACCGATAACACGCGATATCATATTTCAGGATTTGCTTTAATTGCAATACTATGCCACAAAATCCTTGATCCATTCCTGAAAAACCTGGGCGGTTTCCAGAGGGTGAATTTCTCACCTCAGGTAAGCATAGCTCTATTTTTTATATTTTGAGTGTCATGTTATAATGATTGTTTTTTCGGATCTTCTCTGAGTCTGTAGCAATTTCCGGAAAATCAACCCTATACAAAAACTCAGTTCCCTTTTATGGTATCTTCAGATTTAACATGCTTTCTGACGAATAAGGAGTTTGCTCGCATCTAGAAATCATTCTAGGGTCTGAGTAGGGGAAAGGTTTTCTCTACCTGAGCAAATGCCAACTTACGACCCGATGGCGATCGCCTGTAAACCCCAAAAAAGCTGGATAGGCCTTCCTATTCACCTGGTTGGGTTAATAAGTAAGATTGGTGATCGGGTCAGCGTCAAAATCAACATTTAGCATTGGGTTAAAAATACTTTGGTTGAAGACATAGAGGGCAAGACGAAGTGATTAGAGT
>CAZTRW010000147.1:0-9788 GCA_964616725.1 uncultured bacterium | reverse complement strand
GAGTCCAGCTAAACACCCAGGGAATGGCTCGTAGGGAGGAGAGTCCTTTTTTCTGTCCGCCGCTGCGACGGGCGGGGCGAGAGCTAATTTGGAGTTGGCTAATTTCTTGAATGGGGGTGGCGTAGTGGAAGAAGTCGATGAAGTCGGGTTGTTCGTAAATGAGGGAGCGATAGTGCGATCGCGCTTTGATCGCTAACTCTTCCATGATCTCATTCCAGGGTCCAATATCGTCAAACCCACTGCCGAGTAACCCCGCTTGCACGACGGCGGAAGTAATACTCTCTAGGTTATAGAGAGCTAATTCCGGTAGCGAATATTTCGAGGCCAACACTTCCCCTTGTTCAGTAATTTTAATCCGGCCATTGATACTACGGCTTGGCTGGGCTAAAATGGCTTCATAAGCTGGCCCGCCGCCCCGTCCTACGGAACCCCCTCGCCCGTGGAAAATCCGCAATTCTATCCCCAAGGGCGTAGCCACTTGTTCCAGGGCTTTCTGGGCTTTATGAATTTCCCAGTTACTGCTGAGGAAACCAGAATCTTTATTACTATCGGAGTACCCTAGCATAATTTCTTGCAGGGCTGTTTTTTTCTGATTCAGGGCTTCGTATCCCCCGGTAATGGCGGCTCGATAGGGAAGTAATTCAAACAAGGCTTGCATTACCATCGGAGCACGCTTGAGGTCTTCGACAGTTTCAAAGAGGGGAACCACTTGTAAGCTACTGATGCCAGTGGCAGGATCGTATAATCCGGCTTCTTTAGCTAAGAGGAGCACTTCCAGAATATCGCTGACATCATTGCTCATGCTGATGATGTAGGTTTGACAGATTTCTGGGCCGAATTCCTGTTGCAGTTGCCGAAGCATCCGTAGGGTTTCTATGGCTTCGCAGGTTCCTTCGGAAAAGGGGAGTTCTCCGGGAATTAGGGGGCGTAGGGTTTGCAGTTCTGTGGATAGCCATTGTACTCGCTCGGTTTCACTGAGGGCTTCGTAGGGGGTGGGCAGGATGCGGAGAACTTGGGTGATTTCGTTGAGGGCGCTGCTATGGCGGGAGCTTTCTTGACGAATATCTAGATGAGCTAGGTTAAATCCATAGATTTCTACTTGACAAATGAGGTCTTCTAGTTCTCGACAATAGAGGCCGGTTTGGGTGAGGGAGCGGTGAATCAGTTGGAGTTCAGCGAGGAAGTTTTGACTGGATTGGTAGCTGTGAACGGTGACGGAGTTTTCGGGGAAACGAGGTCTGCCGTCGTGGCCGATCATGGGGCGATGGGTGACTTGTATTTCTGATTGGAGGTTGCGATCGCGGGTTTCTTCCAGTCGTTTGAGAATATAGGAGAGTTTGAGGCGATAGGGTTCTTGCCGATACCGAATGGCCAGTTGGTCATAGACTATGGGTAGCTGCTGCTGGTCTTGCTCTAGGGATTCTAGTAGTTCTGGCAGCACATCACTCCAGTGCAAGGATAAACTGAGGACATCAATCAGATACTTGACGGAATGAATATATTTTTCTAGGACTAGATTGCGCTGATAACAGGCGGTTTGCCAGGTGACGGAGGGGGTGACGGAGGGGTTGCCATCTCGATCTGAGCCTACCCACGACCCAAATTTACAGAAATTATATTTGGGGGGAGTTAGGGAGGGAAAGGTGGCGTTTAGGGCTTGTTTGAATCGTTGGTACAGCTTGGGAATGGCATCAAAGAGGACTTCTTCAAAGTAGTGTAGGGTGTAATCTACTTCATCTAGGACTCTGGGTTTGAACTGGTGCAGTTCATCGGTACGCCACCAGAGGCGGATTTCTTGACGCAGTTGTTCTGTTTTTTCTCGGATTTTGTTGGCGATCGCCGTTGGCACTGGACTTTGATGGACTCCTCCAGCACTAATTTGTCCTTCCTCCCATTGATCCAGTTGCTGTAACAATTTAGCAATCCGCCGTTGTTTATCTCGAATCGTATGGCGTACAATCTCTGTGGGATGAGCCGTAAACACCAACCGGATATCTAGTTGATTGATCAATCCCTGGATCTGTCCTGGTGGCACATTCAGTTCTTTGAGTTTAGGAAACAGAGTATGAAACGTTCCCATATCTCGCCGAATTTTACCCAGATTCCCTGTCCAAGGTTTAGCATTGAATTCTTCTGGAAAAACTTCTTTCTTTCTGTCTAACTCTTGCTCTGGTAGGGAAGGAGGAGATTCCCAATATTGCTGTTGTTGCCCCCGTTGCTCGTAGTGTTGCTCCACAATGTTGATTAATTGAAAATACAGAGCAAAAGCCCTCGTGGCTCGAATGGCCGCATTTAAGTCCATATTTTCAATGAGATTTTGCGTTTGATTTTTTACTACATTCGGGGCTTGTCCTTCGGGAGAGCACAGAGTTCGCATTTCCTTCAGTAAGGTGATTAATTCCCGGCCGCATTCCCGTTCTAGAACGTCTTCCCATAACTCTTCCACCAATTTGAGGCGGTGGCGCAAAAGTAACTCAGAGGTGAGACTTGCTGCCACCTCATCAGAAGCGGAAGGGGAAGAATTCAGAGGCACTGTACTAAAGCTAGGGTTAGAAGAGTGAAGTGTTGAACTCATCGAGGTCTTGTCCAGCTAGTTTGAGAATACTCAACCATTCTAGGGGGTGAAGGCGGCTTTAATGGGAGGGAAACCTAAATCCTACCGGCTAGTATCGTCAAAGGGTTTCTGCATCGGCTGTGGCCGACATGAATACGATTGTTGAGGGAATGGGGCCAATAAACTGTTCATCATGAACAGTTTATTGGTTGTCTGAGAGAGCTACTAAAGGAGCAGGTCGATGAAATGAGTATGGCCGCGATCGCTCACTTTCACTGTCCAAGTTCCCCGTTGAGACCAATCAGGACGAAAGGTATATTTCCCTTGAGCATTGAGTATTCCTGTTTGCCAGGGAACCTCAAAACGCCCTGGAGCATAGATTTCAATCCGGCCTTTAGCCATGGGTTTTCCTGTACTGTAGTCTACTAAGATAGTCACCGAGGTAATTTGAGCATTGCGTGGCACAGTTGTTTCGGAATAGTTTAGCAGAGTTCCTTGGGGAGATTGTACCTGAATTTCAGCTTGAATACTGACTTCATGGGCATTGCCAGGTAAATTGAGTGCCAAACTGATTAACAAAGAGAGGAGTCCAATAGGAAAATGATGGCTGATAGGGTTCTTGAACCATTGAGTTTTCCGGGAACGAAAGAGGGGTGGTAAAATCATGGCTCGATTTTTATCCTTAGTCGCAGGCGGTAACCCCTTCGGCACAGTAAAGACTCCACCAAGGATTGATTTTTGCTTTGTCTTCTGGGGTGAGACTCATTTTCAGTAGTTCTTCAAAACTACTTGTTTCTCCACCGTAACGAAAGTGCATATGTACAGGATCTCCATGGGGCGATCGCAAAGCAACATACTTAAAGCCGATACAATTAGGATCCTCTGAGGCTAACTCAAATAAATCCCAAATCGACCGTTCAAACTTGGGATAATAGAAGAGATCGGGGGATGCGCCTTGATAAACATACTGGCAGTTTTCGGCAATAGGATCTTTACCTGCTAAGTCTCGATAAAACGAGAAGTTTTTCATTTCCTGAAACACAATCCGTCCTGGGTTGCGGGGATCTTGACGGGAGGAGGACACACTGACATCCAAAGTAAAAACACCATTAACTCCTAAATAGGGAACTGCGGCGTTAGGGGATTTGATCTCTGAGGCGATCGCCTTACCAAAACCAGCGATACTCAAGATTGCTGTGAGAGCCAACCATCTTAACTGTCTCATGGGTAAACACTCCTTGAATTTAATTGACTATGCACCTTTTGGGGAGCATCGCGATCTGAGGTTACCAATTTCTTTTGGGGTTGGCTATGCCCCCAAGTGGGATAGAGTGAGTAGGAAAATCTAGGGGAATTACATCTTTTACTCGGTGGGAAAAAGCATTGGTTTAGGAAATCAGGAAAGATATCAGAAGAGTTATAACAGAGTGTTGGGATCAACTCCTAGTTGGAGGAGGTATTGGTGCAGTTGCTCAATTTTAGCTTCCGCACGATTAGCCCGCTCTCGTTCTTGATTAGCCCGCTCTCGTTCTTGATTAGCCCGTTGCCGTTCTTGTTCCGCCACTTCTGGAGGCAGGAGCACTAAATTACCTTGAGGATCGTAGAAACGAAGCCAAATCGCCTTTTCTTTGGCTAAGACTCCTGCCCAGGTTCCTAACCATAATCCTAAGGTTTCACTCCAGAGCCAGCCTTGTTGATTGGGGCAGAGGGGTTCATAGCGAGCATTAGCAGATAAACGCCATCCCTGTAAGGATTGATCGTTAAAAGGATCGTAAACAAAATAGTCTTGAGTTTTAAATGTTTTTTCGTATATTTTTTTCTTTTCACCCCGATCTTGACTAGCAGTAGAATCTGATAATAATTCTACAATGACATCGGGATAGCGTCCTTGTTCTTCCCAAACAATCCAACTGCGCCGCTCTTGGTTACCATCAATGTTTAAGACAGCAAAGAAGTCAGGGCCTCTAAAGTCATTGTTTTTGATTTGTTCGCTACTGTAGTAAACGAACATATTACCTCCGGCAAAATAGTCATTTCGTCCTTGATAGGCTTGGTGTAAGGAGTCAATCAGGACATTCATGGCGATGCGATGGCGATTGGTTTCCAAGGGTTCTCCGTCGTCGTAGGGTAAGTTGGTGGGGGGAAGGGAGAGGGTTTGGTCAATGAGTTGGGTTGACATGATGGTAGTTGAGGGTTGGGGAAGAGCAATGGGGTTTGTTAATTAATAGTATAGCATTGGCGATCGCCGTAGGATTAGACCCAACTAGGTAGCCACATTCGCAACCGAAATCCTAGGGGAGATAGGGGTAATCCGAGGTAAATGGGTAACCAAAATAGGAAGGCGATCGCGATCAAAACGAGAGTGGCGATCGCTATTTTTCTCACTCCTGCACGGGGATGATCCAGTCCCTGGTCAATCAAGAATGCTAGGGCTAAAATAGAGAAGACTAAAGCACCCATATAGTGGTAGAGAAATAGGCAACGTTTGACTTGGCTCCAGGGTAACCAATTGGCTCCATAATTGATCAGTAGATAGAGGGAAAGAGAGCGGAGTTTAGGTGAGATAGAAGGTTGAAAAACGAGAATAAAAAAGGTGGCGATCGCCCCAGTCGCTAACCACCATAAAATTGGGTTACCAAAGGCATGAACATCAATAATTTTTCCCCCTTCTTCCAGGGGTTGATAGTAATAAGCAATGGCACGCAATAGCAGAGGCCAACTTAACCATGAAGAGCAATATGCATGGACTTCTTTACTACTGCCAATCCGTTGATGATACCCTAAAATTTCCTTCTGCATTTCCCAGAAGTTATAATCTGGATTCCATTGCAGATGGGGAATCCAGATGAGGGTATAGATGAGAAGAGGAACAATTAGGCTATAGGTGACTAGAGACCACAGGCTTATTTTTGTTGCTGCATTGTACCATAAGAAATTTCCAATGTCAAAGGATCTATTACTGAAAGTTTTATGGATTTTGATCGCAAACAGTAGGCATAAGAAACCGAGTAAAAATCCCCAGCCATTCCATTTAACTGCTCCTGCTAAACCGAAGGTTATTCCTGATAAGCAAAACCAGAGAAATCGCCGAGATTTTGTACTCTGTAATGCCAGGATTCCAAACCCATGGCCCAGTAAACCGAACAGGACTAAATAAACATTAACTAAGGCATAGCGAGATTCGACTAAAAACAACCCTTCTAGGGTCATTAAACTGCCGGCAATGAGGGCAAAACCACGTTGGTAGGTGAGTTGATAGGCTAGAGCAGAAACCACGAGGGGAATAAATGAGCCAGTGAGGGCATTTAACCAGCGATAGCTAAAGGTGGAACGCAGTGAGCCGGTTAAGTGATTAGTAAACGCAGGATCGCCCAAGGGGAGGCGATCACCAATCCACATCCCCATAGCAATCAGATATTTTCCCAGGGGAGGATGGGCATCAAAAAACGCTGTTTTCGTCAGATAATTATGGGCAAACTTAGCAAAATAAACCTCATCAAATACCAACTCATTCAAACGACTTAATCCCCAAAACCGTAAAGCTAAAGCAACGAGCCAAATGCCCAATAAACCTAAACCAAACCCAGATAAAATAGCAGGCTTAGAGGAAGACATAGAAGAGAATTCTAAGGATCGGTAACTTCTAATTTGATGGGGGAAATTTCTCCCGTAGGCAGATGTACTTCCCCAATAATCGCACTTTGGGTATAGCCTAAATCTTGCAACAGTTTTAAGCATTCTATGGCTTGGACTTTAGGAATTCCTGCCACAAGCCCCCCAGAGATTTGCGGCTCAAATAGTAAGGGATAGGCAGGATGGGAGCTAAAACTAGAAGCATTTTGAAGATAGGGAAAACTTGGGGGAGTCTCTTCGGCAAATAAGCTCCAATTGCCTTGCTGAAATCCCTCGATCGCCCCATCTAAAACCGGTAGATAATCAAGATTGAGGGTAACTGCCACCGAGGACTGGCTTACCATGGGGATCAGATGACCCAATAATCCTAGACTACCTACCGCCGTACAAGCTGTTGCTCCTGTTTGCAGAAAGACCACAGTCGCTGGATAATTAGATTGAAGCATTGAGGCGATCGCCCCTTCTAACCATCGTCCCTTACCCTGATTTTCCGCGTGCGATCGCAACAGCGTCCCCACACCCAAAGCCTTCGTCAAAATTAACACTTGCCCCGGCTGCAAATTCTCCAGATGCAACACCTCTTCTGGATAAGCATGCCCTCGACTAGACAACCCCACCGATAGCTTCGAGCCGAGAAAAGCCGTACATCCCACTAGCTGAGTTTGACTAATTCCTAACCCTTGCAGCATTCCCAACAACACCTGATACAAAGTTTCTGCCTGAAGAGCTGTTTCCGCCTGGGGAAGCTCAATCCACGCCAAACTACTCTGGGGAGTAGCGCCCCTGGCTAACAGAGCATTCAAACCATGGTGAGTAACAATTGTACCAAACACATAAGGATCACGGAGAAAATCAGTTAACGTATCTACACTGTGAAGCAACATCCCTGGAGATACGGACTCAATTGCTACATTGGTTCTGTCCCCTTGAATCAGACTTTCCATCTTGGGATGATCAGTTTTAATCCGATGGAGTACCGTAGTGAGAACCGCAGCGGGCACCGGAATAGGAATAGCATCCTGGGCGACGGCAGCCGCCGGAAAGTGGGAGAACCGAGCCATAAAGCGCCTGTCAATCCAATCTTTCCAGCGCCAGAGCAGAGGATGGGGACCGATTCCCCATTTTCCCCAAGAGGCGATCGCTTGACCATCCCCTGTCCCAATTAAGCCTAAAATATCTCGTTGAGGGCGATACCCCTGACTCGGTTTCCCCAAAACCGCACGTTTCCAACTCTCGTACAACGGCTTGCCCTGGCGAACCGCAAATACTCCCGCTTTTGGCCGAGTATAATTTACCATCGTCGCCATATCTCCAGCCGCAAACACTTGAGGATGGGAAATCGACTGAAGGGAATCCTTCACCAAAACAAACCCCTCACTATCCGTCGCTAAACCACAAGCTTTCAACCAGTCTGGAGCAGAGGCTTGAGTCACCCAAAACACCTTATTACATTCCACCATCAATCCTGACTGGCAGCGCACTCCCTCCGCTGTCACTTGCGTCACGCGCTCGCCCAAATGCAGGTGAATATCCCGACGCTGCATTAATTGTGTAAGGCGTTGACGCACAAAAGCATTATGGGAGGGCATAATCTCTCGCCCCTCGTGGAATAGGTGAATTTCTGGAAAAGCGGCAGTGTAGAGTACAAACGAAGCGTCAACAGAAGCTTCTAGAGTTCGCATTCCCCCAGTGGCTTGACGACAGACAAATAATCCCTGTTGCATTGTCAGTGCCAGTTCCACTCCTCCGGCTCCTCCCCCCACAATGGCGAGTTTGAGGGGTTGGGTGGGATAACGGGCAAAGCCTTCGATGGTTTCTCGCCAGTGTTGCAGAAACCCAGAGACAGGTTTGACAGGAATGGCGTGAGTACTGGCTCCCGGCACTTTCAATCGATTTGGGGTACTGCCAATATCTAGGGAAAGGAGATCAAAACTGACCGGAGGACGGTGGGCGCATTGGACTTGGTTGCGTTTGAGGTCTAGACCGATCGCCTGGTCGTGGTAGAGTTGGGCTTGGGCAAATTGACAGAGCCGATACAGGTCAATATGGGCTTGGTCAAAGGTATAGAATCCGGCAATATGGCCAGGTAGCATCCCAGAGTAGGGGGCGTGTAGGGTATCTGTAATTAAGGTGAGGCGTACTCCCGGAATGGGGTTTTGGCCAAAGTGCCACAGGGCGATCGCATGGGCATGACCACCTCCGATCAATACTATTTCTTGGGTTAGAGTTGGGGGCATCGGCTTGTTCCTGTCTGCCTAGCAGAATTTGCACCTTCCTTGTGATTTTAACAGTATACTTATTCTTCACTAAGCAAACCCCATCCCTTCTTCAAACAATCCCGTCAGGCGATCCACCTCATTCTGAGTAATATAAATCGGATTGCCCGCCAGAATTCCCGTCACATTACGGAACGGTTTACCAATATGCATCCCTTGCCCATCAATCGAAAACTCGCGAATATCCTTATCATGCATTGAACCGCGCATTTTCAGCACCGTAATCCCTCGACGCATTTCGCCATACATTTCCACATACCGCAACAAAATAATTGAATCAGTAATTGTCGAAATATGGGCCTCAGTAATAGAAGTACCTCCCACTAGAGTAGGCGTAGTTGATGTAAACAACCCCGCAATTTCCTGCTTTTTAATAAACGAAGTCAAGCCAATAATAAACTCACGAAATCCTTTCAAACTGGAGACTCTCTCCAAGGCTGACAAGCTATCTACTGCCACCCGATTGGGCTTAAATTCTTCAATAATTTCCTTCATTTTGATCAGATGATTATCCAGTCCCGTAGTTTCTGGGTAACGGCACACCACTTTTAACATCTGCCGCTGTTCCATTTTCTCAAAGTCCGCACCCCAGCCAATGGCATTGCGATACAGTTGTTCGCGGCTTTCTTCAAAAGCAAATAAAAGACACCGTTCATTATTACTAAATCCACCCACCATAAATTCAGTCACCATCAAAGTTTTTCCAGTTCCCGTTGCCCCAGACACTAAGATAATTGAATCTCGGAAAAAACCACCTCCACACATCCGATCCAATTCAGGACTACCCGAAGTAATCCGAATATTAGAAGATCGTTGTTCTAACTCGATCGCCGATAGGGGAATGATCGCAATTCCTTGTCGGGGAATAATCGTAAACGGAAATTCTCCATTTTGATGCTCCGTCCCCCGATACTTAAGAATTTCAATCGTGCGGCGACGTTTTTCATCCGATAAAACATTGCGTAAAATCACCACATTATCTGCCACAAATTCTTCTACCCCATAACGGCTAATTTCTCCATACTCAGCCGTTCGTTCTGCGGTGAGAATCGAAGTCACTTCTAATTCTCGGAGCACAGAAGCAATTTTGAATAAGTCACTGCGAATTTGAGCATTATCGGCTAAGTGAGTTAAAATCGCGCCTAGGGAGTCCATCGATACGCGTTTAGCATGATATTTACGGATAGCAAACTCAATACGAGCCAATAAAGCACCTAAGTCATATTCGCCGCTAACGATCGGTTTATCTCCCGGTTGGGGAGAAGCATCCACAAACGCCCATTGACGTTCTTCTTCCCACTTTTGAATAGTCCAACCAAACCCAC
>CAZTRW010000146.1:8720-9805 GCA_964616725.1 uncultured bacterium | reverse complement strand
CGGTGAAGTGGAGGTCTTGGGTGGGGTTTTGGATAGCGAAGAGTTGGTTAAAGTTGAACCGGGGGCGGCTTTGGGCTTGTTGCAGCAGTTGGCAGTTAGGGGCGTAGGCGACACCTTTGGGGAAGAGGTCTTGTAGGAATTTGCCCTCACCGTCTTCTGTGGTAACAGGTAAGGCGTGGAGGGGGAACAGGTGCAGGAACAGGTGAGGGATAAGGATGAGTTTTTGGCAGTTAGGGAAGTTTTGCCGCAGGTTCGCCAGGATTTCATCCAGATGCAGGATTTGGGCGAGGGTTTCTAGGCGTTGGGGGAGGTTTTCTCGCCATTGGCTGTTGTCGCGGCGGTAGTCCTTGATGTAAGCAACTGCCCAGTCAATGAGCTTTTGTCGGTCTTCCTCGGAAGATGTCCAGAGTTTGAGGCTGTGAGGGGTGAGGGTGAAGGTGAGGAATTTATCCGGCAGGATGTACCATTCCAAAATCGCGGTTTTCTCATCCAGTAACCCTTGCATCGCCTGGAAATGCAGGGGTTTATAGGGGAATTTCTCCTGAAATTCTTGCCGCAGTTGGTTGAGGTGGGTTCGGTCTGGGTTCTTCTCTTTTTGTAAACGGTAGTCTTCGGTGGCAATGGCTTGGCGCAGTTCTTGCAACCGTTGACGGACGTTTTCGGGAATCACGCCCCCCGGATAAGCGTCACGGGTAGCCATCAGTTCCACCAAGTTACGGGCTTTACTCCGGTCTGCATATTCAATGGCATCCTGGTATCTACCCAACTCTAGGCACACTTCCACCATGCCAAGATAAACTCGGTTCCACTCTTCATTAAAGTTGCGTTTATATCCCTCACTATCCGCCCCAATTTCCCCCCGCAGATATTCCACCTGTTCCAGTGCGTCTTGAAAGCTACGGTAGGCATTTTCTAAGGCTTGTTGTTTCTCGGAAAAACTATTCCCCGCTAGGCGAGATTGAGCTTGGTAGGCAAAACCAAAGTTATTCAAGGTTGTTGCTAAGTTGCGGGCTAACCCCAAGCGCCGCAAAATTTCTGCTGCTGCATTGTAGGCGGCGATCGCCCCCTCCAGATTAGCGGCGGGG
>CAZTRW010000146.1:0-8620 GCA_964616725.1 uncultured bacterium | reverse complement strand
GGTTGATGCCCATCTCGGCTTGGGTGCTGCGGGCATTTCCGAGGTTATTCAGGGTTTGCGCCCGTTTTGGGGGATTATCCGCCCCCAGTTCCAGCACCACCCCATAGCCGCGAATGGCAATCTCTAACGCTTCCCCATACCGACCATAGGGAAATTCTTGAATACTGATGCAGGTATTTTCAACTAAGTCTGCTACCCCTTCCGCTTGATCCGGGTGTTGGGCAAGGACTCCCTGTACCGACTGGACAATTGTATCCCCCAGGTTGGGAACAATCAACTCCATATTTTGCCGCATCACCTGATGGACTGCCGCTGTGTCGCCCTGCATTTCTGCTTGCAGCAGTTGTAGCCAAAATTGTTGTAATACTTCTTGCTGATTTCCGCCAGTCCCCTGCTGCGCCAAAAACTCCCCCACCTGCTCCGCCACATTCCGCAGAAATTCCGCATCTTCGTCTTGTCCCTCCTCCTGCAACTGTGCCGCTACCTGCTCGCACACCTGCACAAACCCCTCATCCAGCAACTCACTCGACTGGTCGAGGATATTGTTTTCCTCCCCACTGGGACAGGCGAGGAGTTGTTGAATTAGGTTGAGATAGGCGGCGATGCGTTGTTCGTTCATAGGGGCACATCGGGTAGGGGATAGACCCCAATTTTAACCCATTCCCAACCCTCAGAAACCGGGTTTCTTGGTTAAATCTTGGTTAAATCTTGGTGAAGACATCGAGTCGCGATCGCCCAGAAATATAGTCGATGACAATTTCGGCTGATTGCAACCTATCAAGCAACGATTGAACATCCCGTTCCATAAATCACCTGTGCAGAAGATAGAACAGCTTGGCGACGCAGATAGTTCCGACTGGTTTCAATTCCCTTCCGAGTGATAAATCAACATCTCGCGGAAATAGTTGTTTGAGTTCCTCTTCCATTTCAGCTAAATCAAACAGAGTAGGATGGGCTTCGGGATGAAATTGTACCATCACATCAACATCACTATTCGCATGAAAATCATCCCGGAGAATCGAGCCGAATAAGGCAAACTCGGTTACCTTCCACTTTTGGCAAAATTCAGCAACCCTTTTACCCGCTGTTTTAGAGATTTGACCTGCACAATGAGTTACAGTCCTTTAAAATAGATGGCATCTCACCCATGGAATCACTCCCTTATGGCACTGACCCGAATCACCGCCGCCGGAACCGCCACCATTCCCCCAGAAATTATCGACTGGCTGCACTTAAAACCGGGCGACCAAATTAATATCGCCATTTCCCCTGATGGCAAAGTCTATTTAGAACCTGCCCCAAAAGCGGCTCAAATTGATGTCCGTACCTTATCCGGTTGCCTCTACGATCCTGACAGAAAACCCGTTTCTCTAGCTGAAATGGAACAAGCTATTGTTGAAGGGGCGGGAGAATCCATGTGAAAGGTTTAGATACCAATGTAATCGTCCGTTTTTTAGTCCGAGACGACGAAGCACAATGGCTGCAAGCGGATCAATACATCAATCAAGCCCAAGAAAATGATCAACCCTGCTTGATTAATAATATTGTTCTCTGTGAAGTGGTTTGGGTATTACGCAGTCGGTATAAAATTAGTCGAAACCAACTCATCACTATCCTAGAAAATCTCTTAAATACCAATATTTTCATATTTGAAAATTCCGATGATATAGCTTGGGCAATTCATCAAATGAAGTCGGGAAATGCTGATTTTTCTGATTATTTGATTGTTCGCATTAATCACAGGGCTGGCTGTGATGAAACCGCATCTTTTGATGTCAAGCTAGGACAATTATCCCAAGTGAAACTGCTGGGTTGATAATTCCTCTCGACACCCTGACTTAACAACTCATCGGTCAAGGAACAGTCGGTTTGATTGCGCTGAATCCAGATTTTTCCGGAACGAATTTCCAGATGAATCAAGCAATTATAAATCCTTTGTAAATCAGTGGTTAAGTCGTTTGGCGATCGCCCAGAAATATAGTCCATGACAATTTCGGCTGATGGCAACCTATCAAGCAACGTGTGAAAAAATCGATTAGTCTCGGTTTTCCATCACACCCACCAGGGATTGTAAATCAAAATCGCGATCGCGGCCACTCAAACAAATCCCCGAACTCATCACCGTCAAATCCGCCTTACTAATCACCGAAACATGACGCTCTCCACTCCCTGTCGTCCATTCTACCCGCCAATAGCCCCCTTGATCGGCAAACTCCTTTAACTGTCCTCCCCCCTGCTCCAATGCTCTCTGCAACCGTCGTCTATCCCGTTTCTCCCCCTGAAACTCTTCCTGCTGAGAAGCCACCAATTCATACACAATTTTTGCTTCTGGAGTCATTCCCGAAAACTGGAGCATTTTCGGATCGGTCAATTGTTGCATATGAGATTTTAGCAGATCCACCACTTGGGGATCTGCCCGTCGATCCACGCTTTCAAACCACCAAGCACAACCGTCTCGACGCGCAATAATTGTTTCAAAGGCTCTCCCTTCACTCACCAAATGTACAGGAGTAGGTTTATTAATACCATAGCGCTGATCAGCTTCCGCCCCATTCACCGGATAGGCTAACCAAGTTTGACCTTGTAAACAATAACTCAGCCAAAGCCGTACCGGTTTCAGTAATTCCAAATAGCGCATCACTTGAGGTAACGTTGGTTCGGCCACTACTTTTGCTTCCTTCGCATTCACCGGCTGAAAAATTCCCCATCCCTCAAAGTTTTCCGGTTGTGGTTTGAACTGATAAATGATAGAAGCGATCGAGGTACGCACCTTGCCCCCAGGGACACAAGGCGCGAGAAATTGTTGGTTTTGTAATTGATTTTCTGCCGCCGCCAGTTGATTTAAGAGGTTGCGAATATCGGTCATGTTTACCTCCATTCAATGAGGTTTAATGGCTGCTTCTGTCTATTTGCAAATAAGACATGAGGCATGAGAGCTACTTTAGTTAACCATAAAAAAGATATCCATTCATTGGGGATTTTGCAAGTTTTCCATTGGTAGGGACGACAATAGAGGGCTTCGATAATTTGGCGCTTTTGAAATTCAAAATAAGGCAGGAAGCTCAGATGCATGAGCCAATCCGTTTTTTTTGCTGTTATTTCAGCCACCTGAGCCTTCAGTTGCAGGGAGAGAGAAGGAATCGCTACAATTACCTCTGAGCCTTCTAAGGTGTGGATTTGATTGGGAGAGAAAGATCGATCTGGTTTAATTTCTATCCCGCCTTCCGAAATAGATAAGCTTTTCCCGCCTATTTTCCCATTATTGCTCTCTACTTCTACGGGTAATTCGCATTCATACCACTCATAGTGATTCAGTTGGGGAGCATCCCATAAGATCCATAGACTGACACAGAGAATAATTAGGTTGTAACTACTCCAAAATAAACCAAATCCTATGCCGATCGCCTCCTTAATTTCTCCTGTGATCAAGCCATAGAGATTAAACCCTAATCCCAGGGCAGTTGCTGACATTAGCACCAGCAAGGGAAAGGCAAGAGACCAGTTAAATTCAAATCGATGTCTGATCATGCCTTTCGGGGTAACTTTGAAGGCTTTTTCAAAGGGATCGAGAATGGTTTTGATGATAGTTGCTGATAAAGGTAGGCAGAAAATAAAGATGTAGATGCTCGATAAAAGCATGGAGCGAGAGCGAAAGTTTAACCAAGAGAATAAGGTGAGTTGCAGGAGATAGTAGGGTAGAAAAAAGTAGAGAGTTTCAGAAACACTGGCTTGGAGAGGGGAGAGTTTTAAGAAGGTATAGGCTAATGGCATTAATAAGAAGCCGACACTGGTTAAATGGCTAAACCAGTAGAGCATTCCTTCTAGGTTGGCGATTCTTTGTCTGATGTTTAAGCCGACAATGGTGAGGGGATTGGAGGCAATAAATAAGCCCTGGAGGGTTCCTTGACACCAGCGAATTCGTTGCGCTAGATGATCGGCGATGCTATTAGCGGCTAGACCGGCGCTGAGTTTTTCATTGAGGTAAAGGATGCGGTATCCTTGGGAGAGGATAGTGATGCCGGTAAAGTAGTCTTCGCAGAGGGAATCGGTGACAAATCCTTGGTTTTTTTCTAAGGCTTTGCGGCGCATGACGAAGGAGGTGCCGACACAGATGGCTGTGCCGATGCCGTCTCGTGATGGTTGGATTTGGCGGTAGAAAAATTCTTCTTCGGGGAGGAGAATGTTTTCTAATCCTAGGTTGCGGGCAATGGGATCGGGGTTGTAAAAACTTTGAGGGGTTTGTACTATTCCTACGGTGGGATCTTGGAAAAATCCGATGGTGCGAGTGAGGAAGTTTTTGGTGGGAATAAAGTCGGCATCGAAAACAACGATTAGTTCTCCATTGGTGCGGGCGATCGCATGATTTAGATTCCCTGCTTTGGCATAATCATTGTGGGGACGAGTCATATATTCACAACCTAGTTCGGCTGCGAGTTGTTGGATTTCTGGGCGGCGGGTATCGTCGAGAAGATAGATGGTTTTGTGGGGATACTCTAGGGCTTGACAACCAATAATGGTGCGTTGTAGGATTGTTTTTGATTCGTTATAAGTGGGAATTAAAATATCAACAGAAGGTAAGAAGTTGCCAGAAATCACTGCTTGAGCAACTTGATCGGCTTCATGACGGCGATCGCTTAAAGTGAGAACTAACCAAAGCTGACTAAAACTGAAGACTAGGCTGAGTAGCTCTAGTGCAAATAACCCTAGACTAAATACCCCATTGAGAGGATCGGCAAGATTGAGCGTGGTCAGCGATCGCCACAAGAGATAGCGTACCATTAATGCCATCAAAATCCCCACCCCTGCTACCCGAGACCACAGACGCGGTTGAGGAGAAAGGCGAATAATTGCCACAGCGATCAACCCTATTCCCACCAGGGGAGTCAACTGATGAGGGAGAGAAACCTCTGGCACTTGTAGCAACCAATGAGGGTGATTTTGCCAGAGGTGTATCTGTCTGAAACCCTCTACAATCGGATCAACTCCGGCAAACCAACTTCCCAGGAGAGTGCCAGCAACACCGAATAATCCCAATGTTATCGCTGTAGGAGTTGACCAGGATCTTGCCCAGCGCAGTAGGGTAACCTGGAAGCGTCGGCTTTTTTGGAGGAGAGGAGTAGATCTAACCATGGGGTATCGGTGCACCATCGAGCGAAATTTAACCATTCTTCATAATTCTGACAAATTTCTCTGCATCTTGCCTGAGTGCTCCTTAAGAACTTTCTCAGAGAGATCTGGGGATTTTCCCAGCCAAAACTCAGCGATCGCAGAGCACCGAACCGTTACAATAACTCAGAACCTTACTGGCTATTCCTTGAGTGTTATGGACACGAAAGATATCTTTGCCCTAGTACATCCTACCCTAGTCGTGATCTTCGTCTTTCCTCTGATTGGGATTGTTGTTCACTTGGCTTGGCAAACTCGTCAGCGCCGCTTGCAAAGTGCAGATGGCGGTAAATCTAAGATTCCCCCCATGGTTGGGCCCGATCATGTCAGAATTGGTCAATGGTTAACCGGCTCTGTGGTGGGGGTGACCCTCATTGCTCTATTTTATGTTCTGTTTATTGAAAAACCTCGTAAGGAACTATCCGCGGCGATTTTATTAGGCCTATTATTCATTGCCACCATCGCCTCTTTAGTCTTTCTGTTCCGAGTGAGTAAACGAGGGACTCCGCTTTGGCGAGGAATCTTTGCGACTGCTGCTGGTATGGGAGTGGTGGTGATTGGCTGTCAAGAAGGAGTGTATCGCCGTGGCCATGAATGGTATGTTTCTCATTATTACTATGGGATTGTGGCCACGTTGCTGATGATTTTCTCCTTGGCGATCGTACAAGAGATTTACCGCGATCGCTCTCACCAATGGCGACTGGCTCACACCATCATTAACAGTATTGCCACCCTCCTGTTTATCGGCCAAGGTTTCACCGGCTCTAGAGATCTCCTGGAAATTCCCCTCAACTGGCAAAAACCCTACGTTTATAGTTGTGACTCCACCGCTAAAACCTGTCCTCAACTCCAACAGGAGCAGCAATGATGATGCGGACATCTTGTTAAGAAAAGTATCTAAATTTCAAGGTTCATTGCAATTTCGCCCCCATAGCTGACTCGCTTTGAAGTCTGGTGATACTCTGAGAGGACACTCATCAATTAGCAATCATCTGATTCATCATCTCTATGTATGATAAGCGTTCTGAATATCACTGGCTAGAAGCGATCGTCACTGGTAGCATTGGGGCAGGCATTGTCACCTCCTTTGCCGTCAGTCAAGGACAACCTCCCCTAATTGGCTTAGGGATTACTCTATTTGCAGGAGTCTCGGCTTGGCTGATTGATTGTGCTCTACATTAGATCTCCCCAATCTCAAAGTGGCTGATGAAAACACTAAATCCTGTTCAATTCGGAACTAATCCCACCGGTTTTGGAGATCTGAAACCGGTGTTCTGGCTCAGAGTCTTACTGTGGTTGTTGGTGTGGGGAAATATACCTGCCCAAGGCTTAGAAATGGGAGAAGATGGGCCGCTAGTGATGGAACTGCAACAACGGTTGCAAAGCTTAGGCTATTTGAATCTGGAACCAACGGGGTACTTTCGGGAAGCCACGAAGGAAGCCGTGATGCAGTTTCAGCAAGATCAAGGGTTGAGTGTAGATGGGGTGGTGGGAGCAGAAACCTGGCAGCGCCTGCGAGAGGGGAATCTAGGCGGCGGGGGAGAAACCCTGAGTTTAGGCGATCGCGGTGTGGCAGTCAGCCAACTCCAAGAGCGATTACAAACCGCAGGCTTTTATACAGGTCCCATTACCGGAGTCTATGGAATCCTGACAGAAACGGCTCTCAAAGCTTATCAAGAAGCCCAAGGATTAACCCCAGATGGTCTCTATGGCGAGCAAACTCGTCTGCAACTGGAAGGGGGGCGATCGCCCAGCGACGGAGCAGGAGTCTCGCCAGCGTCAGTCAGTACTATTGCTGATCCCTATGTATTAGAATTACAAAAGCGCCTCCAAGCCAGAGGATTCTATAATGGCCCTTTAGATGGAATTCTCGGCCCCCTGACTCAACAAGCCATCTCTAAAGCCCAAGAGCAATATGGCATTAGCGCCGCAGATCTCCAGTGAAAATCACTACCAAGGCGTACCAATCATCGTAAACGAAGCCCAATAATACGGATGAGCAAACAAAGCGCTCTCTGCCGCCAACTCAGGCGGCAACACAATCCCAGCCTTTCCCCGCATCCCCTGTAACTGCCCCTTCTCCAAACTCACCTCCCCGCGCAGCATCGCCAACTGAGCTTGACGCAACGCTTCCGCCCGAATCGGCGCACTTTCCAACTGCTCATAAAACTTACTCATCAGCGCCAATGTCCCTAGATCGCTACTGTACCAAAGACTCGCCAACGCCGACTTAGCCCCAGACAGCACCGCCAACCCCGCAAACCCCAACTCAGCCTGTTCACTGCCAATCGCTGTACGACACGCACTGAGCACCAACAAATCCACTGGCGGATGATCCCACTCAAAAGCCTTCATCTGCGGCAACTCTAGCTGAGACTCCCAAAACTGAATAAACGAATTGTCAGGCACACCGGGTTGAAAATCCGCATGAGTCGCTAAGTGAATAATCGGGAATCCATACCTTTGATGCTGTTCAATCAGATTTTCCAAGGTAAACTGCTGATTGAGAAACGCCCGGTTACCACTAATAGCCTCCAGTTCTAGAGGCACTGCCGGTAGGGGGGGAAGATTGGTAAATTCGGAAGCCCCCATCGCCAAAACCTGAGCTTGTTGCAAATTTTTATACTCTGGCAACGTCAGACTAAAACTTGGAATCAACCCCAAGCTATACTCCTCCATTAAAAAGCGCTCCCCATCATGCAAAGCAGCGATCGGTAAGGAGCGAATCCCCGCATCAGGAATAATTGCCAGGGTTTCAATGCCTTGCTCTTCTAAAGTAGATTTGAGGGGAGCAATCATCAACCGATATAAAGCTTGAGCAGGCGAAAGATAAGTAGTAGTGCGTAACTTAAATTGGTTGGTTGTTTCTTGACGCAGTTGATTAACTAAGGCTAGAATATCCTCCCGCTTCACCCCTGGGAGCTTCAGGTGAATTGGCTCCTGATTAGCAGTAACTAAAATTAATTCTAAGGCATCCTGGGAATGGGGAACACAAGCGGGAGGCTTTTGCCTCGCTGAAGCAGTTTCTGCTCCTGACGGACTGGGTATAGGACAGATTAAGGCCGCATTCTCTTCAATTTGTCTACGCCCAAAGACAATATAAATTAATCCTGGATTGAGAGGCATAACTTGACTGGCTTTGAGTAGCCGATGTTGAATTTCTTTTAATTCCAGAATCCGTGTGGGAGTGTCTAGTTGTAGATAGGCTTCATATTCTCTGGTTAGTTGTGCCTCCAGGGCTGCGATGGTTTTATCTAGATTGACGGTATCTGTAGGAATCACAATAGGTTTAGGAATATCCACCTGACTGAGGAGAGCGGAGTTGACAGAAGTATTGGTTTCTGTGTCTGGATTCGTTTCGGCTATCGCCGACCTGAAAGGCTCAGAGGATGCCCCGGCAACGGGAAGAACTGTTGGAGGTGTTACGACAATAGGAGCACTAATGGGCGACGAT
>CAZTRW010000145.1:0-9845 GCA_964616725.1 uncultured bacterium | reverse complement strand
TCCCCCGTCTTCACATAATCGTAAGTATTTGCCCCCACCACAGCATTGAGCCTATCCACCAACTCCTTCACCGCCGGAGTCGCCGCACTCCCATTATTCTCAATCTCCATTAAACCCACCACATCCGCATTCAGCGCCGCCAACGCCGCCGTGAGCTTCTCATTTTGCCGATTAAACTCATCCCCACTATCCGCACCACGAGGTGCATTATTCCCCCCCACCGTATCAATCGTGTTGAAATAATTCAGCACATTAAAACTCGCCACCTTCACATTCCCCCCCACATTCGGAGGAGTAGCAGGACGAGGATTTTCCACCGTAAAAGTAATGGGATTAGCTTGAGTAGGCCGTACTCGCCACGCATCCGTACCCGACTGTCCCGCAAATGACCAATGTAACACTCCTGTCAGGTTATTGACCGTATCTCCACCCCGGAAATAGTTTGTCCCTTGAGTTCCAGTCCCAAACCCATTCGGCTGAGGGTAGAAAAACTTACCACTTGGCAGAGGAGCATTTTGGGTATTATTATCATCATCCAGAATAATTCGCTTGCGGTTTAACTCATCCAGGAAAGTAGTATATTCAGCAGCAGTTGGAGTATCATCACTGTGAGAATATTGATAGGGACGACCATCCGCCGTCAACACCAACTGACCATAGCGAGCCATTTCAAAGTATTCGGAGACCACCATCTTGTCAGCAAACTTGACGAGCATCCCCTCAGACTGCTCGTAGAAACTATTGATATCCCCTGTAGCAGGTAAATCAATAGTTGTGGGGGTAACTAATCCTAAATTATTGCCTCCGTTGACTAAGGTAATACTCCCCGCTGTGGTAGCACTAATTTGGGTCATGTTAAAGAATTCACTGACAGTTCCTGTCACTCTAACGACTTGTCCTTCTTGGACATCGAGAGGGGGGGTATTGCCAGTAAAGATAAAGATTCCTTCGGAGGTGGCGGGGTTACCATCTTGATCGCTATTTTCCTCTTGAATAAAGAAACCACGTAGTTGGTTGCTCAATTGAAAGTCAGCCGTAACAACTCCTTCAATAGTTTGAGTGCCACCAAAGGCAGGATTAAAGCTGGCTCCTGTGCCTTGAATTTCGTGAATTTTGGTGGGGGTAGTGAGGGTGACAATTTCGCTGCGGAATTTTTGGAAGTTGTCTTGGGTTAAGTCTTTGGCAATAATGCCATCGTTGTAAAAGATACTGTCGCCGTTATCAACCAGCAGTTGCACTTGAGCGCCCGAGGTGAGGGAGTTAGGCACTTCAACGATGGTTTCAAAGCTACCGTCGGCGTTGAGAGCAGTGAGGTTGGTGAGGAGTTCTTTGGGGGTATCTCCAGGGTTGCCTGTCCAACTGTAGAGGCGGAAGTCCTTGGGAGCAGTGCCGGTGGCTCCATCAGGGGGGCCAGCCACGATGAGGTATTCTTTGTTAGTATTGCGATCAATGCTGCGAATGCCTCTGCCGCCTAAGTCGAGTTGGATAGGTGCGCCGAAGGTGGCTGATCCGGCGGTGCCTCCGGTGGGAGTGAGAATGGAGGTAAAGTTTGTGACGGGAATGATCAGGGCTTGGGTGCGGGTGCCGGTGGGTTCGAGGGGAGCGCGGAAGCTGATGTAGGCGGTGTTGTCGTTGGGGGCAATGGTTAAGCCTTCAATGTTAAAACCGTTACTTTGTTCTGGAACAACTCCTGCAGCGGCACTGGCGGCTAAACCGAGATAGCCTGCTCCTAAGCCATGGCCATTGTTGTTATCCCAGGCGATGAGGTCGTCTTCGAGGAATTGGTAATAGCCACTAAAGGTTAAGTTTATTACACTACCTGTTCCACTGACGGTGGTGGCAAAGAGGCGCTCGCGGTTGGGACGGTCATTACCGCTAGAATTGTTACTGTGGGAACCGAGCCAATAGATGGTGTTGCTGAGTTTGGTGGAGCCTTCGATATCGACTTCGCTGGAGCCGACTAAGCCTAGAGAACTGGTAAAGTCAAAGCTGTTAATGGGTAAACCGGAGTTGCTGCGATCATACAGTCTGAGGGTTTGATCTTCGTCGTCAGCGACGAGCATATACTGAGGGTCGATCGCCACGGCGGTACTGGCATCACTCGTCCCAGTTAAGAACCGCGTTGTGGTGGGATTTACGGAAGCGGCGGAAGCGGCATACTTAATGACATAATCGGCTGTTGCTGCGGCTCCATCGGTAACTCGCACGGTAATATCTGAGTAACCGACGCTGGCGGGATTAATTTTGACGTTGTAATTGTTGCCTGATACGTTGGTCAGGGTCACATTCCCCAGGGGCACGACGGTGGTGTTGCTACTGCTGAGAATGGAGACGGTGGGATTAGGGGTTTCGACATCGGCGACAGTAAAATTAATACCGATAGTTTTGGCTGGATCGGTGGGATCGTTGATGGCTCCGCTGACAAATCCTGTGCCAGTCGCTGCTAAGTTGACAAAGTGGGTTGTGGTATTTTCGGTGATCGTGGGGGGATTGTTGGCGAAGTCGTTATCCGTGATATTAGCAGTGACAGAAGTAATGTTAATTCCGTTATAGGTGGCATCAGTGCTAGTCGCGGTATGAGTGATTGTGCCAGTATGATTTCCTTCTATGATGGCATCGTCAACTGCGGTGACGGTGACTGTTTGTGCGATATTCCAGTTAGCAGGGGTGAAGGTTAAATTGTTGGTGTTGGTGCTAGTTTGAGTACCGGAAGCGATCGCGATCGTTACGTCAGCAGTCGGTTGAGTATTTAAGACAACGGTGTAGCTATCAGTTGCACCCCCTTCGGCGATGTCAGTGCTGGCACCCGATTGACGAATGGTAACGCCTGGCTGAATAACATAACCACCTGGGTTGCCAATATCACCACCAGTAGATGCGTAGGAAATTTTAGCATCCGGGACAGCCGATAATTGCCAAGCTGCCTGGTTGTTGCTACCGAGATTTGCATTACCAGTCCAGGCGCTACGGTTGTTTGCGTCAAAAGTAGTACTAACATAAGTGAGGCGATCAATCAGCGCATTCGTATGATCGTACAGGTTGATCTCATCGGAACCACCTAAGTTTTGAGTCAGTTCACCAATCACTTTCACGGTATTCGGTAAACCCCAAGCAGTGCGAAATGCCGCTGCTGTGCTTTCTGTCAGGATAACCGACTCTCCTGGTTGTAAGATACCGAAAGACGAGAGGGAAAAAGAACCAGGCGTTCGCGAAGAGTCATCGAAGCTCCAGCCAGTCATGTCTACTGGGCTACCACCGACGTTAGTAAATTCAACAAATTCACCATTGGCACCACCACGCATATATTCGGTGATGCGGATAGCGCCAGGAGCAAAATCATTATCGGCGATCGCCACCGTTGCTTGAGTAGTTGCCCCTAAAGTATAGTTCGCATTAGCCGCTAAAGTCAGCGTAACGTTTTCAGTCCCTTCAAATTCCGTATCATCAACTGGGGTGATGATGACATCCACAAAGGATTGTCCGGCGGCGATCGTCGCTGAACTGGTTAAGTTGGGTGTATAGTCTATACCATTTGCGGCTGTGCCACTGACAGTGTAATTTACGGTTAAAGCATTGGCGGTGCTGCCTGTGCGGGTGATGCGGAACGTACCAGGATCTTGTCCTGCTTCGGCGGCGTTGGCATCTTGGGCGGCGATCTCTACTGTAGGTAAAACAGCACTAATACTAGCACTGACTTGGTTAGAAGTAGTATTGATTGGTACATTTGGGTTATTTGGATCTTCGTAAGTTGCATTTGCAGTGTTATTAATTACCTGACCAGCAGTCGTCTGATTAACTTGTCGCTGGAATGTCAATGTTCCTGAAACCCCTGGAGCAAGCGTTCCAGTCAAGTCATTTATATATTTAGTGACATCAGTAACGACTGTAGTACCGCTTTGTTCCCCACCCAAAGGATTGGTAGCGGGGTTGCCACTAAAATATTGAATTGTTCCTGATCCCTGTGCCGAACCAACCACATGACTAGTATCAATTATACCATCACCATCATTGTCGATTGCCCAATTATTGGCAGTACCATCTTCGCTAATTAATACATTGCTAGCATTCAAGATTACATTACCACTGCCAGACTGGGCTTCAGAAATATTTTCGTACTGCACAACATACTCAATAATATTGCCCGGTGCAGGTTGTTTTGGAGTCGTCGAGAGAGTACCATCAGTGCCTTGAACGGCTGGCCCGGTTCCCTGCAAGATTCGCGATTGTTTCACCTGTTGGAGGAAGCCAGTATATACGCGGTTGATCGTGTTGTTTTTGGCTGAGTCATCTGCAACGCCATTACCATTGGCATCAATGAATGCTGTGACGGGTACAGGGAAGCCCCGTTCAATATTGGTATCTGTTGAAAGAGGCGTACCGGGGGGCAGATCGATACTGACTGTATAGTTAGCAGTGGCATTTACGGCTAATCCCTCGATCTGGATGGGGTTATTAGCACCTACTGGGTTGCCGCCTACAAAGCCAGTGCCACTTGTATAGGTAAAGGCTGTGCCGTTGTATGTGTAGGCAGCAGATGCACCACCATAAGAGAGAGTTACAACTGTACTGCTAGGCAAGTCAGCTAAGTTGGTTGGTACAGCAGGTAATAAAGATATATTGGCTGTTAGAGTACTTGTATTCTTAACTGTATTAGTAAAGATAATTGATGCTGGGTCTAAGGAACTTCCCGGTGATGTATTCGCAGGAATTTGAGAAGATTTATTTGTAAAGTCATCATTGTTATTGGTTGGCCCAACGGCATCAGGAGAACCGCTTGGCCCGTTGAGAATATTTGGTGTGGGATCGCCTTCAATCGTCACATAATCAAATCGCCATGTCCCAGTTGTACCGTAGCTACTAGCAATGCTACTAGGTGCATAAGAAGTGGTGGAAGGTGCAAATGTGGAGACAAGTCGGAAACCAAAGTTTGGGTTATTATTAACTGCTGCAATTCCTGTTAAATCAATAGTACGGTTGTTGAACCAGGTATCACCTGCGGTAGCTTCAAAGGGAGTACCAAAGTCGCTAAAACTGGTACCATCTGTGGTGTATTGAAAAGCAACATGACGAGGGCTTGTATTGCTATGGCGCTGGTCAAACTTAATAATGATATTTTGTTGTCCTACGGTTGAAACATTAAACTGAATTCCTTCAGTTTTATCACCTGTCCCTTGGGTTGGAAATTGAGTAATGTTATAGGCTGAGTCATCTCCTGTGGCTGGATCGCTAGATCCACTGCCAGCATCGCCACTTGCAAAAGTAGCTGTTGTGCCAACAAGGCTTAAGGTTCCCGTACCCGTGCTGGGAGTGGTAATTCCTGTACTGGTATTAGCATCAGGAGGATTAGAGTTAAAATCCCATCGTGTAATAATTGCCATGGTGATGCTTGCTCCTTGAGTTAGCGCTTTTAATAATCGAAGGTAGAAGGTTAAGCTTGAATATCAAAGAGTAACCTTTATTTTTGCCATGCAATGCAATTATAAGTCATTAGGATTAAATCAAGATTAATATCAAGGGATTAAATCTTTAATTTTTACTATCCGAAGAGTCCTTATCGGTGATTGCATATTATTCAGTAAATTATTCTACGAAAAATTCTGTATATTGACGGACATAGGGAGCGTGATAGCCAATGTATTGTAATTTTTCCAGCTAATACAGCAGCTTCCTCTGCTATGCAGTACATTTTGATCCCCCTAAATCCCTCTTAAAAGGGGGGATCTTTTTCTGCTGTACCTCATTACCATGCAAAGTGCTGTATTAACCAGTTGATAATGGTTACCTTCACGATCAAAAACCAACTGACTTTACACAGGAGCATTAGGTATTCTTAGTTTTGCACTTGCTCTTATTCTGTATCATCAACATTTTTTTCTAAGTTCTGCCATGCGGCGATCGCCGAGTTAATCTTAGTTGAATTTTAACGCAATATTTCACCAAATCGGATTACGATGTAAAAGCTCAATGACCGCCTCTTTCTCTAACGGTCTGGCAAAAAGATATCCTTGTCCATAATCGCATCCTAGCTCCTGCAATTTTTTTTGCTGCACTGAGGTTTCCACACCTTCCGCTACAACACGCATGGATAAGCTATGACCTAAATTAATAATTGATTTGACTAACTCCCAATCCTTCTCTAGTTCTGAGTGTAAAGGAATAAAGGATTGGTCAATTTTCAGGGTATCAATGGGGAAAAGTTGGAGACGGCTTAAGCTAGAATGACCTGTGCCAAAGTCATCAATACACAGTCGTACTCCTAGATCTTGTAACTGACGGAGTTGATCCACAACTGACTCCATATTTTCCATCATTAATCCTTCGGTAATTTCTACACGCAAATATTCAGGATTTAGTTGATTTGTTTTGAGAGATTCTTCAATAATTGTCACTAATCCTGCTTGAGAAAACTGACGGCCGGATACATTGACATTAACGGATAAGGGATCTCTCAGCAATCCATTCGTTTGCCAAAATTTGAGTTGGCGGCAAGCCTCGTAAATCACCCATTCGCCAATAGGAATAATCAGTCCGGTAATTTCAGCGATAGGAATAAATTTACCGGGACTAATAAGTTTATTTTCTTGGTTTTTCCAGCGAATTAGTGATTCAAACCCAGCAATTTTCCCGGTTTTAAAGCAAATGATGGGCTGATAGTACAGACAAAATTCCTGACGTTCGATCGCTCGCCGTAAATCCATTTCTAATTGAAATTGACATTCATCCACTGGGCGCATGGTACTATCAAAGAGTTGATGATGATTTCTCCCCTGACGTTTGGCATGATAAATGGCAGTGTCTGCATCCCGGAGGAGGCTTTCTGGATCTTCGTAAACGAGACCTGTGGAGATATGATGGGATAAAACAATACCAATAGTGGCGCTAATGAAGACTTCATGACCTTGCACCCAAAATGGCTCATTAGCGAGGGCTTCTTCCAGGGAATCCGCTAGGTCTAAAACTTCTTCGTAGCTGGCAATTTCTGGCATTAAAATGGCGAAGTGATCGCCGTTTAAGCGAGCGACAACACCCTCGTTAGCGATATAACTTTCTAAGCGTCTGGCAACACTAATGAGCAGTTGATCGCCAACGAAGTGACCTAAACTATCATTAATGGTTTTGAAGCGATTTAAGTTAATCAGAAGCAGACCAAAAAACTGGTTAGTATGTTGGCGAACGGTGGTTAAGGCGATCGCGATTCTTTCTGTGAGTGCGGCGCGATTTAATAATCCAGTTAAAGGGTCATGAAAAGCGTGATATTCTAAAATTTCTTGAGCTTGTTTGCGTTCAGTAATATTTTCAATTGTGCCTTCAAAGTAGAGGATGTCTCCTTGATCATTTCGCACGCAATGGACGTTTTCAGAAATCCAAATAGTGCTGCCATCGCTGCGATACACTTGGGATTCAAATCCGATTACTTTCTCCTCTTGATTGAGAAGAGTAATCAGGCGATCGCGATCTTCAGCGTTGACATAAACTTGTTCTTTAATATTCTTTACTCTTTGGAGTAAATCTGGTGGAGAGCCATCGCCTAAAATCCGAGCAAAGGCAGGATTTACATTAATAAACTTGCCATCAAGAGTACTTTGAAAAATTCCTTCTATGGCATTTTCAAAAATGCTGTGATATTTTGCTTCTGCTTTAATTAAGGCAGCTTCTGTCTCTTTGAGATTGGTAATATCTGTCCCTGTTCCCATCAAACAAATTGCTTCACCTTGAGCATTTCTTTGGACAGTTCCTCGCAGTAAAAACCAGTGAATTTTACCCTCTTTATCTACCAATCTTTGAGTCATTTCGTAGCGATCAACTTCTCCGGCGATCGCCTGCCTGATCAGCTTAAAAATTGAGGATCGATCTTCACTATAAATAAGCTTTTTCCAATCCTTGAATAAGGACTCTTTCCCCTCAGCTAGGTCTTGACCTAGTAAATGTTGTAAGCTAGGATCTAAATAAAACAAATTGTGCTGCAAATCCCACTGCCAAACCCCAACTTGACCCGCATTCGTCGCCAATTGATAGCGATTTTGGCTCTGTTGTAGAGCTTCTAACATAGTCTGTCGTTCAGTAATATCTAACAAAATGGTTTGGGTGCCAATGACTTCCCCATTCCCGCTTTGGATCGGGGTTTTGATCACGTGGAAATATTGGTAGCGATCGCTATTTTCCAAACGTCGTTCTTCCACCCGATCTACTATCTGCCCAGTTGCCAAAACCCATTGATCTTCTCGTGCATTTTCTGTCGCCAACTCTTGGGGATAAATATCTGCCAGCGTTTTATCAATTACTTCCTGCCATGACAACCCCACAATCTTAAGAAATGATTGATTAGCAAACGTGATTTTTCCTTGGCGATCAACACGATAGAGCGATTGGGGCAAAATATCAGCTAAAGATTGATAATAAGCTTGGCTTTCCCGCAACAACTCTTGCAATAAAGTATTGAAACTGCTCAACTGAGTTAAAGTTTTGGCTAAGGAATTCTGGGTGCTTTCCAGTTGAGCCACTAAAGCGTTATTCTTGTCTTTAGTATACCCAATAAAAATGGCGATCGCCACAACCAAACCAACCGTCAACAACCATTCCCAAGATTCCAGGAATAACCAGGGCCCAGAATGGTGATTGAGGGTATGATCAACCAACCAAAGACTCATCAAGATAGCTCCGATCAATCCCAAACCCAGCCCTCCCCCGTAGGAGATTACCACTAAGGGGATCAATACCCCAATTAAAGCACTCGACCCTTCTACTCCCAATGATGGGCTGATTTCCATATCAACAACCCCTAAGACAAATAATCCCAATGCACCACCTACACTTAGAAGAACGGAGACGTTCACCCATTTCATGTCTATTTTGTGTGCTTCGTTCCACCTGTTCATGTCCGCCTGCGGAATCCTCCGCGCTCTCTATTGCTCAAGCTGGAGTGATTATGTGTTTTAGTAGGGAGAGGCTTGATTACTACCCAGCTTTTACCCTGCCTGGTTTCTAGATTTCCCAGGGGGGATTTAGGAACCCAATCTCCCCAGTTTCCAGGTTAAACTGGAGGCGAGGTTCGTTACAATATGGGCAAGGAGAGGAACCAGTAAATTCCCGGTTGCCAAGGCGCTATATCCCAGGGCAATACCGACTAAAGTTGCCCAAATGACATAGGGCCATTGACCATTCCCACTTAAATGCAAGATGCCAAAACAGGCACTTGATAAGATCAAACCAGTCAAGTTTAATCCTAGGGCGGGGAGCATCACCCCTCGAAAGAGAAATTCTTCACTTAATCCAGGTAATAATCCTAGCCAGAGGATGTCTGGGTAGGTTAGGGGTTTGAGGATCAGTGATAGGTAAATGTCGGCACTTTGGCGATAGCTGGGGCTAATGAAGTAAACAAGGGTACTTGCTGCGGTTATCCCGATGCCGAGAGTCACTCCGACGGCGCAGTGATCCAGTCGCCATTGGGCGGGGATTGGGTCTACAGAACCGATCGCCATCCAGGTTTTGGCAATGATCAGCAGTATCACCGCAGTTACTCCCATGGCAATAAGTATTTGCGATCGCGTCATCGGTTCTAAATCAGAGTTATTGGGGAGTTGGTCAGTCACAGGAATTAGGGTTGAAAGGTTAGTGGGAGAAGATTCTGTTGATGTCCCCTCGCGGAAAGGGAGGATAAACTCACTCCAGATCGATGAGCAACGAGAGCACCAATGGCTTCTAAATAGGAGTTGACCCGCACTACAGGAATCTTCAGTAGTTCAGGGGGCGATCGCATCTGGGTAGTATTCTCATTCACCGCAATAATGCGGGTACGAGTTTGACTTAACTTTAAGATAGCACTCCCTCCACAAGCCGTTGTTGGC